>NZ_QQNA01000139.1 GCF_003346515.1 Streptomyces corynorhini | reverse complement strand
AGCAGCACGATCAGCCGTACGCTCCGTCGCCTCCGGGGCGTACGGCTGATCGTGCTGCTGGTGCTGCTGCTGCTGATCGTGCTGCTCGGACGCGGCCTCACTCGGAGCGGACGCGGCTGTGCCCCCAGGAGTGGCATCCGGCACGGGAGGTACGGACGGGGCGGCGGGGACCGCGTTGCCCTCGTTCTCGGTGCTCACAGCTCTTTCTCCTCGGTTCCACATCAGTCTTCGGCAAGAGTTCCGCTGTTCGGCTGTCGCACTGTGCAGGTGTCGCGGTACAAGTGTCCAGCAAGTCTCTGCGGTCAGCTTTTCCCACAGCGCGTCAGGCCACTGTAAGCAGGAGCTGTGTGTCTGGCCCGTCAGTCTTTATTTACGGACATACCACCCGCACCCCGCGCCGACCGGCTGATGAACGCCCACCGTTCACCCGTCCATCCCTCACTTGTCCCACTCGCCTACCCCGTCACGATGACACCATGGCGCGGTGACTCAAGCACGACAGCGCAGCATCCAGGTCATCGCCCATCGCGGAGCGTCGGAGGACGCACCCGAGCACACCCTGGCCGCGTATATGAAAGCCATCGAGGACGGCGCCGACGCGCTTGAGTGCGACGTACGGCTCACGGCCGACGGCCATCTGGTCTGCGTCCACGACCGGCGGGTGAACCGCACCTCCAATGGACGCGGCGCCGTCTCCGCCCTGGAGCTGGCCGATCTCGCGGCGCTCGACTTCGGCTCCTGGAAGGACAGCGAGGAGAGTCCGGACTGGCGGGATCCCGAGTTCACCTCCGTACTGACGCTGGAACGGCTGCTCGAACTCGTCGCGGACGCCGGCCGCCCCGTCCAGCTCGCCATCGAGACCAAACACCCCACCTGCTGGGCCGGTCAGGTGGAGGAGCGGCTGGTGCAGCTGCTGCGGCGCTTCGGCCTGGACGCGCCACCGGCGCACGCCCCTGAGGAGTCGCCCGTACGGATCATGAGTTTCTCCGCGCGCTCACTGCACCGGATCGCCTCCGCCGCGCCCCAGCTGCCGACCGTCTACCTGATGCAGTTCGTCTCACCCCGCGTGCGCGACGGCAGGCTGCCCGCAGGCGCGCAGATCGCGGGCCCCGGGATCCGGATCGTCCGGAACCAGCCCGGCTACATCGCCCGGCTGCACCGAGCGGGCCGCCGGGTCCACGTCTGGACGGTGAACGAGCCGGAGGACGTCGACCTCTGCGTCCGGCTCGGCGTGGACGCGATCATCACCAACCGGCCCAAACAGGTTCTCACCCAGCTCGGCCGCACTGTCTGACCTCGGCCCACGCCCTCCGGTGCGCTGTCGCGGACGGTAGCGAGAGGTGCACCGGAGGGCGTGGGCCGAG
>NZ_QQNA01000138.1:2860-3189 GCF_003346515.1 Streptomyces corynorhini | reverse complement strand
TCAGCGGCACCAACGCGCACATGATCATCGAGGAGACACCGGCGGCCGTGGAGGTCGCGGACGCCGAAGCGTCGCCCGCCGGCCCCGCGGTGACCGCGGGCCCACCCGCGGCGGCGGGGCCGGTGCCCTGGCTGCTGTCGGCCCGCAACCGCAAGGCGCTCTCCGCACAGGCCACTCGCCTCCTCACCCACCTCGACGACGCGTCGCCCGCCCTCCCGGACCCGGCGCGCCTCGGGCACGCCCTCGCCACGACCCGCTCCACGTTCGAGCACCGGGCCGTGATCACCGGGCGCACACTCGACGACCTGCGCGCTGGGCTCAGCGCGCTG
>NZ_QQNA01000138.1:2691-2825 GCF_003346515.1 Streptomyces corynorhini | reverse complement strand
GCAGCCTCCGCCTCCGCCTCCGATGCCTCCGCCGACGTCTCCACCGGCCCGAGCACAGTCACCGGCCAGGCCAGGCCCGGCGGCCGTCTCGCCATTCTGTTCTCCGGCCAGGGCTCGCAACGGCTCGGCATGGG
>NZ_QQNA01000138.1:0-2639 GCF_003346515.1 Streptomyces corynorhini | reverse complement strand
CTCGGCATGGGACAGGAGCTGTACGAGACATACCCGGCGTTCGCCGAGGCATTCGACGCGGTCGACGCCGAACTTCCGTTCTCCCTCAAGAACGTTGTCTTCGGCGAGAACGAGAACAGAGACGGGGACAGGAACGGGAACGGGAATGCGGACGGGAATGGGGACGGGAACAGGAATGGGGACGGGGACGGGGACGCCGACCGGCTGAACCGCACCGAGTTCGCCCAACCCGCCCTGTTCGCCCTCGAAGTCGCCCTCTACCGGCTGGTCGAGTCCTTCGGCGTCCGCCCCGACCTGCTGATGGGGCACTCGGTGGGAGAGATCGCCGCCGCGCACGTCGCCGGGGTCTGGTCCCTGGCGGACGCCTGCCGTCTGGTGGTGGCGCGTGGCCGGTTGATGCAGGCGCTGCCCGAGGGTGGTGCGATGGTCGCGCTCCAGGCGAGCGAGGACGAGGTACTGTCCCTCCTCGACGGCCGGGCCGATGCCGCCATCGCCGCTGTCAACGGACCGCGCTCCGTGGTGGTTTCGGGCGCCGCCGACGCGGTCGAGGAGATCGCCTCCCGCTTCCGGGCCGATGACCGCAAGGTGACGGCTCTGCGGGTCAGCCACGCCTTCCACTCCCCGCTCATGGACCCGGTACTCGACGCGTTCCGGGCCGTCGCCACCTCCCTCACCTACCACCCGCCGCGCCTCGCCGTCGTCTCCAACGTCACCGGCCGGCTCGCCGAGGCCGCCGACCTCGTCTCGCCCGACTACTGGGTACGGCACGTCCGCGAGGCGGTCCGCTTCGCGGACGGCGTACGCACCCTCGCCGAGCAGCGGGCGCGACGCCTGCTGGAGCTGGGCCCCGACGGCCAGCTGACCGCCCTGGCCCAGGCATGCCTGGACGACGACACCGTCGGCACCGGCGGCCCGTACGTGTTCGCCACCACGCTGCGCAAGGACCGTCCCGAGCCGGAGAGCCACCTCGCCGCACTCGCCTCGCTGCACGTCAGCGGCCTTTCGGTCCGTTGGGACGCCGCGTTCCCCGCCGGCGACGGCAAGGATCTCGATCCTCTGCCCACCTACGCCTTCCAACGCCGCCGTTTCTGGTCCCGCGACAGCCGCTGGGCCCCCGGCGACCTCGGTGGTGTCGGTCTCGGGGCGGCGGGGCATCCGCTGTTGGGTGCGGCCGTGCAGTTGGCCGGTGGGGATGGTGTGGTGCTGACGGGTCGTCTGTCGGCGGGCAGTGTGGGGTGGCTGGCGGATCATGTCGTCGGTGGCGTGATGGTGTTCCCGGGGACGGGTCTGTTGGAGCTGGGGTTGCGTGCGGGCGAGGAGGTGGGATGCGACCGGGTGGAGGATCTGACGGTCGTGGCGCCTTTGGTGGTGCCGGAGCGTGGTGGTGTACGGGTTCAGGTGAGGGTGGGCGTCGAGGATGAGTCCGGCCGACGGTTGTTGGAGATCCATTCGCGTGATGACGCGGCGTCGGATGTGGAGGTGTGGACGCTGCATGCGACGGGTGCTCTCTCTGTGAGGTCTGGGGCGGGTCCGGTCGATGGGTTTGATTTTGGGGTGTGGCCGCCTCGGGGTGCGGTGGCGGAGTCGGTGGAGGGGGTGTATGAGCGGTTTGCGGGGTTGGGGTTGTCGTATGGTCCGGTGTTCCGTGGGTTGCGGGGTGTGTGGCGCCGTGGTGGTGAGGTGTTTGCTGAGGTAGCTCTGCCCGAGGGTGTGTCGGGTGGTGGGTTTGGGGTGCATCCGGCTTTGTTGGATGCGGCGTTGCATGGGGTGATGTTTACGTCGGTGTTTGGTGAGGGGGGTGTGCGGTTGCCGTTTGGGTGGTCGGGTGTGTCGTTGTGGGGTTCGGGTGCGGGTGTGTTGCGGGTTCGGTTGACGGTGTTGGGTGAGGGTGTGGTGGGGTTGGAGGTTGCGGATGGTTCGGGTGGTGCGGTGGCGTCGGTGGAGTCGTTGACGTTGCGTGAGGTGTCGGGTGGTTTGGGTGCGGTGGGTGGTGCGGGTGGTGTGGAGCATCTTTACCGGACGGATTGGGTGAGGCTTGCCGCTGGTGCTGGTGCTGGTGGGGATGCGGTCGCGGGTGTGGAGGGTTCGGTTTTGGCTGGGGTGTTGCCGGGGGTTGGTGAGGTGGTGTCTGGTGATGTGCTGGTTCGGGTGGAGCGTGGTGCGGGTGGTGTGGTGGATGAGGTGCATTCTGTGACGGGTTGTGTGGTGGGTTTGTTGCGGGATTGGTTGGTGGAGGAGCGGTTCGCGGGGTCTCGTCTGGTGGTTGTGACGCGGGATGCTGTGGCGGTGGATGGTTCGGTGGCTGATCCGGTGCTGGGTGCGGTGTGGGGTCTGGTGCGGGCGGCGCGTGCGGAGAACCCTGAGCGGTTCGGGCTGCTTGATGTCGACGACGCGGCGGAGTCCTGGTCCGCCGTGAGCGGCGCCCTGAGCACGGGCGAGCCGGAGGCCGCTCTGCGGAACGGCACGGTCTTCGTGCCCCGCCTGGCCCGCGGCGGCCTGGACCGCGCGCTGCCGCTTCCGGCGGGTGAGCCGTCCTGGCGGCTCGCTATCGCCGAAAAGGGGACGTTGGAGGGGCTGGCGCTTCGGCCGGTTGTTGCGGAGGAGTTGGGGGAGGGGCAGGTTCGTATTGGGGTGCGGGC
>NZ_QQNA01000137.1 GCF_003346515.1 Streptomyces corynorhini | reverse complement strand
CACGGGAGTTCGCCGACGAGGTCGTGGGAGGAACGTTCCCGCAGGAGGAGCACACCTTCCACTAGGCCGTGTCTGACAAATAGCGCCGTCCGCCCGTAGGGCGGGGCTCGCGGCGTCTGGTGCGTGCGATCGCAAGGCGGAGGATCGCCCGTGTACTGGACGTACTCGGGCGACTCCGACAACGCAGCGAGCGTGCCAGGCGTCTCGAGCCAGGCGGGATTTGTCAGACACGGCCCAGGCGCTGTCCGACGCGTCCCGTCCGGCTCGCGGCCCCGGCACCGCACCAACGCACCCGCGCACCGCACCGCACCTACCGAAAAGCCACTGCCCGCACGAGCGACAGCCCGCCGATCTTCCCCCGTCGGCGGGCTGTCGCGCGCCCGCCGACCGGTTGTCCACAGGCTGTCGGCGGCTTGTCGGCGGATTGTCGGTGGCGGCTGGTCCACTGAGGCCATGAAGCGAAACGACAAGAACCCCAGCGGCGGCCGGACCGGCAACGCCGTGGAGGTGCGGGGGCTGGTCAAGCATTACGGCGCCACCAAGGCGCTGGACGGGGTGGATCTCGATGTCCGCGAGGGCACCGTCCTCGGTGTGCTCGGGCCCAATGGAGCCGGCAAGACGACGCTGGTCCGCATCCTCTCCACCCTCGTCAGGCCGGACGCGGGCAGCGCGATGGTCGCGGGGTACGACGTGCTGCGTCAGCCCCGCCAGCTGCGCCGCACCATCGGTCTGACCGGTCAGTACGCGTCGGTGGACGAGAAGCTCTCCGGCCGGGAGAACCTGTACATGATCGGCAGGCTCCTCGACCTGCCCCGCAAGGAGGCGAGGAGCCGCGCCGACGAGCTGCTGGAGCGCTTCTCGCTCACCGAGGCGGCGAAGCGTCCCGCGCTCCAGTACTCGGGCGGGATGCGGCGCAGGCTCGACCTGGCCGCGTCCATGATCGGCAGGCCCGCCGTCCTGTATCTGGACGAGCCGACGACCGGTCTCGACCCCCGTACCCGCAACGAGGTCTGGGACGAGATGCAGCGGATGGTGGCCGAGGGGTCGACGGTGCTGCTCACCACCCAGTACATGGAGGAGGCCGAGCAGCTCGCGAGCGAGCTGACGGTCATCGACCGCGGCCGGGTCATCGCCAGGGGCGGGGTGAACGAGCTGAAGGCGAAGGTCGGCGGCCGTACGCTGCAGATCCGCCCGGCCGACCCGGCCCAGCTGCCCGCGATGGCGCGGGCCGTCGCCGAGAGCGGTCTCGACGGCATCGGCGGCGCGCAGGCCGTCCCGGACGAGGACATGCTCTACGTCCCGATCCTGAGCGATCAGCAACTGACCGCGGTCGTGGGGCTCCTGAGCGAGCGCGGCTTCGCGATATCCCACATCGGCACTCATCTGCCCAGCCTGGACGAGGTGTTCCTGGCGATCACCGGCCAGAAGACCGCCGTCGAGCCCGACACCGCCCTTGAGGAAGCCTCGGTATGAACACGACCCCGACCACCACCACGACGGCGCCCCCGACGCCCCGGCCGGGCTCCGCCCCCGCCGGGCCGGGGACCGCCAGGACCCCGGCGGCCGCCTCCGGCGAGGGCCGGATCGGACTGCGCGGCAATCTGCGCCACATCGGCGCACTGGCACGCCGCAACGCCCTCCAGATCAAGGCGGATCCGGAGTCGATGTTCGACGTCCTGCTGATGCCGATCATCTTCACGCTGCTGTTCGTGTACGTCTTCGGCGGCTCGGTGGGCGCCAGCCTCGGCGGCTCGCGCGACGACTATGTGAACTACGTGGTCCCCGGGCTGATGGCGATGATCGGGATGAACGTCGCCATGGCCGTCGGCACCGGAGTGAACGACGACTTCCGCAAGGGCGTCATGGACCGGTTCCGGACGATGCCGATCGCCCGGTCGTCCGTACTGATCGCCAAGATAGTCGTCGAGATCGGCCGGATGCTGGTCGCCATCGCGATCCTGCTCGGCATGGGCTTCCTGCTGGGCATGGAGATCAAGACCTCGGTGCTCCACCTGTTCGCGGCCGTCGGTCTGTCCGCCGTGTTCGGCGCGTCCCTGATGTGGATCTTCATTCTGCTCGGCCTGACGATGAAGACGGCGCAAGCCGTGCAGGGCGTGGCCATGATCGTCCTGATGCCCTTGCAGTTCGGCTCCTCGATCTTCGCGCCGACGTCGACCATGCCGGGCTGGCTCCAGACGTTCACCGACGTCAACCCGCTCTCGAACCTGGCGGACGCGGCCCGCGCGCTGGTCAACGGGGGTCCCGTGGCGCACTCGGCGTGGATCACCCTGGCGTGGGCGGCGGGGATCACGCTGGTGACGGCGCCGCTGGCGGTGGCCAAGTTCCGCAAGAAGTCGTGAGACGGCTCGTCCGGCCCGCGCGGCCCGCGCGGCGCGACGCGGCGCGGGTCAGACGAGAGCGACGGCCTCCGCCTGGGTGAGGCGGGCGCCCTCGGCCCGCGCCGCCTCGAAACCGGCCGCACCGAGCGCGGCCACCACGACCTCGCGGGCGGCCACCATGATCTCCCGCTCCAGCGAGGTGCGGAAGTGGCCTTCGGGCAGGTGCCCCTCGTACGCGCCGATCAGCCGGGCGGCATCCCGTACCCGCTCGGGTCCGTTGTCCGGCCGGTCCGTCAGGGCCGTCAGGCCCGCCAGGGCCCAGCCGGCGATCATCAGATGGAGCGCGGCGAATTCGGGGGCCATCATCCGCGTCACCGGTGAGTCACAGATCTCCAGAGCCTTACGGGCCTTCTCCAGCCCTTGCGCGTACCGGCCCTCCAGACAGTCGAGCCAGGCGGAGAGGCCCACCAGGAAACTCCGGTGGAAGAAGTCACGGCCGCCGCCGTCGTGCGCGTCCAGCATCGTCTCCAGCTGCTCACGCGCCTCGCCGAGGCGTCCGCTGCGGCCCAGCACCATGACCAGGAAGAGCCGGGCGGCGGTCAGCGCCTCGAACCCGGTTTCCCGCCCGTCGCGCAGCACCTCGCGAAGGATGTGCTCCGCTTCCTCGTACCGGCCCAGCTCGACCAGGGGAGCCGCCAGCCGGGCGCGCAACAGGATGACCTGGCTCTGCACGCCCAGTCCCCCGGCGAGTTCGACGGCCAACCGGAAGTCCTCGCCCGCGCCCGCGTAGTCGCCGCACTTCTCCCTGGCCTCGCCCCGGGCGGAGAGCGCCTCCACCCGGCCCCAGGCGTCCCCGAGCCGTTCGAAGATCTCCAGGCTGCGATCGGCGTCGCGGACCGCCGCGCCCGCCGAGATCCCGCGGTTGGCGAGGACGTTGGCCCGGGTGTGGAGCACCATGGCCAGCTCCCATTCGTAGCCGGACTCCTCGCAGACGCGGACGGTCTCGTCCAGGCCGAACCGCAGCTGATCGCCGTTCCCGGTGAACACCGTCGCGAAGAACCAGAGGCTGCCCGGGTACCAGCAGGTCTGCGGGAGCCCAGGCCGGTAGGCGGTGGCCACGGCGTCCAGCCAGTCGTTCCTCGTGGGGTCGGCCCAGTTGCCCCGGCTGCGGTCGTCGTACAGCATCCCCAGCATCCGCACCCCGCGCCGGGCCTCCTGGAGGACCTCGGCGGACATCGGCGGCGGCATGTCCGTGACACGGTGCGCGATCGGCGGAGCCTGCTGGACGGGGCGGGCGAACGGATCGGGGCCGAGGGCCGCGACGGCGCCCGCCCACTGCCGGACGTCGGCGCGCAGGTCGCGCATCTGCCAGAACCAGACCAGGGAGAGGCCGACGCACAGCGCCTCCTGCTCGTCGTCGGCGGCGACGGCCCGGCGCAGCGCGCCGCGAATGTTCTCGTACTCGCGCTCGAACAGGGCGATCGCGGCGTTCTGTCCGGGCCCGCGCAACAGCGGGTCGGTGGTGCGCGCCAGCTCGCGGAAGTGCACGAGGTGCCGGTGCTCGACGAGCGTGCGCTCACCGGCCTCGTCGAGCCGCTCCGTGCTGTACTCGGCGACGGTTTCGAGCAGCCGGTAGCGCATGCCGCCGCCGTCGCGCGTCGGCGTGGCGACGACGAGGGACTTGTCGATGAGCGAGCCGAGGAGCGCGGCGACATCGCGGGACGCGACCGCGGGCCCGTCGGCAAGGTCGTGGGCAGGCTCGTCGATAGCGGGCTCGTCGATGGCAGGCTCGTCGGCGCAGACCACCTCGGCGGCGGGCAGGTCGCAGCCGCCCGCGAAGACGGACAGCCGCCGCAGGACCGCGCGTTCGGCTCCGTCCAGCAGCTCCCAGGACCAGTCGACCACGGCGCGCAGCGTCTGCTGGCGCGGCAGAACGGTTCTGCTGCCGCCGGTGAGCAGCCGGAACCGGTCGTCGAGGCGGTCGGCGATCAGGCGCGGGGTGAGCAGCCGCAGCCGGGCGGCGGCGAGTTCGATGGCGAGCGGCAGCCCGTCCAGCCGCCGGCAGATCTCGGCGACCGCCTCGGTGTCCTCGGCCGGGTCGAAGTCGGGCCGTACCGTACGGGCGCGCTCCGCGAACAGCCGGTGTGCCGGATCGGGCGCCAGCGGCCCCACCGGACGCACGACCTCACCGGGCACGCCGAGCGGCTCCCGGCTGGTGGCCAGAATGGTCAGCTCGGGGCAGCGCGCCAGCAGTTCGTGGGCGAGGGCGGCGGCGGCCTCGATCACATGCTCGCAGTTGTCCAGGAGCAGCAGCATGCGGCGCCGGGCGCAGTGCTCGGTCAGCCGGACGAGCGGCTCTCCCGCGTGCCGGTCGGCGGCCCGCAGCTCCTCGGCCCCGGCGCCGCGCAGCACGGTCTCGCGCGCTCCGAGCGCGGTCAGTACGGCCTCGGTGACGTTGTCCGGGTCGTTGACGGGCGCCAGCTCGGCCAGCCACACCCCGTCGGGCCACACGTCGGCCGCGCTCTCGGCGGCCTCCTGCGAGAGCCGCGTCTTCCCGGCCCCGCCGGGCCCGAGCAGCGTGACCAGCCGGGCCCGCCCGAGGTCGCCCCGGATCGCCTCGATGTCGTCCTCGCGGCCGACGAAGCTGGTGAGCCGGGCACGGAGGTTGCCGTGGCGGGCGGCGGGCTCGGGGGCGGATGCGCATGCGGGTACGGACGCGGGTACGAGTCCGGGTACGGGAGCGGCCGGGCCCGTCGGCGCGGTCCCGACCCCGTCGCCCGACCCGGCGCCCGACCCGGCGCCCGACCCGCCGCGCAGCAACTCCGTGTGCAGCGCGCGCAGTTCGGGTCCGGGGTCAGTGCCGAGCCGGTCGGCGAGATCGCGGCGGACCTGTCCGTACGCGGCGAGCGCCTCGGCATGGCGGGACGCGTCGCGCAGAGCGCGCACCCGGAGCGCCTGGAGGCGCTCGTCCAGGGGGAACCGGCCGCACAGCTCGACCAGCTCGGGCAGGACCTCCTCGGCCCGGCCGAGCGCGAGCGCGGCGGCCAGCCGGTTGCGGCGGGCGTCGAGCCGACGGGTCTCCCAGCGGACGGCTTCCCCCGTACGGTCGGGAAGGTCGTCCAGCGCGGGACCGCGCCAGAGCGCCAGCGCGTCGTCCAGCAGGCTCAGCGCCTTGACCGCGTCGCCCTGCGCCAGACACCGGGTGCCCTCGTCGGCGAGCACGCCGAAACGGTGCAGGTCGACGTCCTGGGCCTCCACGTGGAGCCGGTACCCGCCCCCGTCCGAGGCGATGGCACCCGGCCCGAGCGCCCGCCGCAACCGCCCCACCAGCGCCTGGAGCGCCCCCACGGCGTCCGCGGGCGGCTCCGCCGCCCAGACCTCCTCGACGAGCACCCCGACCGGGACCGTACGGCCGGGCCGCAGCGCGAGCACCGTCAGCAGCGCGCGCAGCCGCGCGCCGCCGAGGGCGACGGGCGAGCCGTCGGCGTGAAAGGCCCCGGTGGTCCCGAGGACGGAGATGCGCATGCGCCCATTGTCCGTGACGGCCGTCAGCACGGTCGCCGCGCGGTCACCGGAGGCGCCGGGGCGACCGTGGCCGCCGGGGCACTCCGTACGCCCGTGTCCGTGCATGCCTCTCCACCCCCAGGGGTACAGCATTCCGGGCACCGCACCCCGAGTCGAGGGGTTTTCGCCCGCGTGTCCTCAGGACAAGCGGGCGGAGAACGAGATCCCCGGGTGGCGGGAGAGCCGCGCGAAGAGGGTAGGGGGACACTTGACGGAGCGGATACGGGGAACCACGGCCCGTACCGCCGTACAGCCAGCCGTACCGCCGTATCGCCCGCCCGACAAGCCCCCTCTCGCACCACGCCCACCACACGCACCACATGTACCCCTCGTACCGACGGCACCACGGCACCACCGCACACCACGGCACCACGACACACACCGCACACCACCGCACACCACCGCACCGACAGCACCACCGCGCCGATCTCCCGGGAGCCCCGCCCATGACCACCGCCATCCGAAAAAGCGACCGGCGCATCTCCCCCGTCTTCCTCGGCATCGTCGCCGTCACGGCGGTCGCGGGATGGGCGGTGTGGACGGACTTCGCGGCGAGCGCCGGATTCGCCGTCTTCCTCTTCGTCACGGGCGGCTGGATCACCTCGCTCTGTCTGCACGAGTACGCCCACGCGCGCACCGCGCTGCACAGCGGCGACATCTCGATCGGGGCGAAGGGCTATCTGACGCTCAACCCGCTCAAGTACACGCACGCGCTGCTCAGCATCGTGCTGCCGGTGATCTTCGTGATCATGGGCGGCATCGGCCTCCCCGGCGGCGCCGTCTTCATCGAGCGGGGCCGTATCCACGGCCGCTGGAAGCACAGCCTCATCTCGGCCGCCGGGCCGCTCACCAACGTGCTCTTCGCCATCGTCTGCACGGCCCCCTTCTGGCTGCACGCCCTGTCCGGCGTCCCGACGGTCTTCCGCTACGCCCTGGGATTCCTCGCTCTCCTCCAGGTCACCGCTGCCATCCTCAACTTCCTGCCGATTCCGGGTCTCGACGGGTACGGGGTGATCGAGCCCTGGCTCTCCCTCAAGGTCCGCCGCCAGGTGGAGCCCTTCGCGCCGTTCGGTCTGCTGGCGGTCTTCGTGCTGCTCTTCTTCATTCCCGAGGTCAACAGGGCGTTCTTCGACGCGATCGACGCCATCCTGAGCGCTCTGGGCGTCTCGGACGTCGACAGCTACTGCGGCCGGAACATCTTCAGCTTCTGGATGACGCGGAACACGTACGTCTGCGGCCCGTGAGGCGGCTCAGCGCGGTGGTGCGGAGCCGGTTCAGCACTCCCCGGTTCAGTGCTCCCCCGCTCACCACTCCCCCGTTCAGCACTCCCCCGTTCAGTGCTCCCGGTTCAGTGCTCCCGGTTCAGCCCGTGGTGGCGGCCCGGTCGGCCCTGGCCCTGCGGAGGTAGTACCAGGCCATGTTGGACGAGAGCCCGGCGACCAGCACCCACACGACACCGAGCCACATGCCCTGGACGAAGGAGACGATGGCCGCCACGACGGCGAGGACACAGACGGCGAGGGAGTAGAGAGCGAGGCGCGGCATGGGGGACGGCTCCTGTCGGGGGCGTTCGGGAGTGCGGTCGTACGCGCTCCAGTGTCTCCCATGGCACCGGATGCCCGGGAGTGGCCCAGGAATGGCCCACGAGTGTCCCCCCGCACCTGTCGCGCTCCGGTCGCGCCCCGCCCGCTCCCTCCCCCGGGGAGGTACGGCCGTCGCTACACGTCCGTGACGCGCAGCCCCGCGTGCGCCTTGTAGCGCCGGTTCACCGAGATGAGGTTGGCGACGAGCGACTCCACCTGGTGCGCGTTGCGCAGGCGACCGGCGAAGACGCCGCGCATGCCGGGGATACGGGAGGCCAGCGCCTGGACGAGGTCCGTGTCGGCCCGCGCCTCACCGAGGACCAGCACGTCCGTGTCGATCCGCTCGACCGACGGGTCCTGCAACAGCACCGCCGACAGATGGTGGAACGCGGCGGTCACCCGGGAGTCCGGCAGCAGCGCGGCGGCCTGCTCGGCGGCGCTGCCCTCCTCGGGCTTCAGGGCGTACGCGCCCTTCTTGTCGAAACCGAGCGGGTTGACGCAGTCGATGACCAGCTTGCCCGTCAGCTCCTCGCGCAGGGACTCCAGGGTCTTGGCGTGGCCGTCCCACGGCACGGCGACGATGACCACGTCGCTGCGGCGCGCGCAGGTGGAGTTGTCGGCGCCCTCGACGCCGTTGCCCAGTTCCGCCGCCGCCGACTCGGCGCGCTCGGCGGCCCGGGAGCCGATGATCACCTTCTGTCCGGCGAGCGCGAGCCGGTAGGCGAGGCCCCGCCCCTGGTCACCCGTCCCGCCGAGGACACCGACGACCAGGCCCGAGACGTCGGGAAGATCCCACGGGTCCTTGGCCGGTGCCTTGGCCGGTGCCTTGGCAGGCGCGCTGACGGGCGCGCTGACGGGCGCCTCGGCAGAGGTGGAGGGCGCGGGGGAAGAGTGCGTACTGCCACTGTCCGTTGAAGTCATGAACCGAGCCTACTTCTCGGTAGGCCGCCGGAAACCTCATGCCAGGAGGCCCCGTTCGGGTGAGACGTCGCCGACCCGCCGCGCCACGTGCCGTACTGCGGCAGGATGCGGGCGCATGGATGCCGTACGTGTCGCGCTGCTGCGCGAAGTCCTCGCCGGGACGGAGTGGCCGTCCGCGACCCGCAGGTTCGCGGGGGCGCTGCGCTCCGCCGTCGTCCCGCAGGGGGGCGGGCTGCTGCTGGTCGGGACGGAGGAGTACGAGCCCTGGCACCTGGCGGCGCACCTCGTGGACGAGGCCGCGTGGTCGGGTCAGCCGGAGCTGAATCCGACGCTGGTACGGCACCGGGTACGGCACGACGACCCCGCCCATCTCGCCGTCGGCCTCGGCCGACTGGAAGCGGCGGGCCGGGGCGAGACCCTCCTCGTCGTGGCCCCGGAGCGCCCGGACGGCGGTCTGCTGGAGCGGGTGCACGACGCCCGGCGCGCCGGGGCGACGGTGCTGGCGCTGGACGGCGGGGACGCCGAGGTGCACGGGCTGGCGCACGACGCGCTGACCGTGGGGGCGTCGGACGCGGCGCAGGGTGTGAGCCTCGACACGGTGCAGCACCTCGTGTCGGCGGCCACCGGCGAGAACAGCCTCCCCGCGCCGCGCGGGCGGCGCCGCTTCCAGGACCGGCTGTCCCGGCTCGCTGACCAGCTGACGGCGCCGCCACCGTCCCGCTGGTGACCGTCGGCGCCCGGAGACAACCGGCTTGCCCTCCCCCGCTCCCGGCGCCGATCATGGCCCCTCGTGACCAGAACGCCCGGCGCGATCCTGCCCGACCTCACCCCCTTCCGTTCCTCGCGGCAGTTCCGGCTGCTCTGGGTGCAGGGGCTGGTGACGTACTTCGGCAGCTCGATGGCCATGATCGCGCTGCCGCTCCAGATCAAGGACCTCACCGATTCCCCGCTCGCGGTCGGCGCGATGGGCGCCGTCGAGCTGGTGCCGCTGATCGTCTTCGGGCTGTACGGGGGCGCGCTGGCCGACGCCGCCGACCGGCGCAGGGTGATCCTCCTGTCGGAGGCGGGGCTCGGGCTGCTGGCCGTCGTACTCCTCGTCAACGGGCTGCTGCCCGAGCCCGCGCTGTGGCCGCTGTACGTGGTCGCGGCCGGGGTGTCCGCGCTGGCGGGGCTGCAGCGCCCGGCGCTGGACTCGCTCATGGCGCGGATCGTGCCGCACGACCAGCTCACGGCCGCCGCCGCGCTCAACTCGCTGCGCTGGCAGATCGGGGCCGTGGCCGGTCCTTCGCTCGCCGGGGTGGTCGTGGCGTACGCGGGCGCCCCCACCGCGTACGCCGTCACCGTCGCCGGCTTCGCCGTCTCCGTACTGATGTGTCTGCGCCTGGCGCCGGCGCCGCCGTCCGGGGAGGCGGACCGGCCGTCGCTCCGGACGATCGCGGAGGGCGCGCGGTACGCGTGGAGCAAGCCGGTGCTGCTCGGCACGTACGCGATCGACCTCGCCGCGATGTTCTTCGCCTTCCCACTGGCGATCTTCCCGTTCCTCGCGCAGGACCTGGACGCCGAATGGGCACTGGGGCTGATGTACGGGGCGATCCCGCTGGGTTCCATCGTCGTCAGCCTCACCAGCGGCTGGGCCTCGCGGGTCCGGCGGCACGGCCGGATGGTGGCGCTCGGCGCGGCGGGCTGGGGGCTGGCGATGGCGGCGGCCGGATGGATGTCGAACATCTGGCTCGTGCTGCTCTGTCTCGTCGCGGCGGGCGGCGGCGACACCATCAGCGGTCTGGGCCGCTCCACGATCTGGAATCAGACCATCCCGGAGGAGTTCCGGGGCCGCCTGGCGGGCATCGAGGTGCTCTCGTACAGCTGCGGCCCGCAGCTCGGCCAGGTGCGCGCGGGCGCCATGGCCGGCTGGACCGGGACCCGTACCGCTGTCTGGAGCGGCGGGCTGGCGTGCGTGGCGGCGGTCGGGCTGCTGGCGGGCGTGCTGCCGAAGCTGCTGACGTACCACGCCGACACGGACGAGGACGCGCTGCGGCGCCGCGCCCAGAAGGCCGGGGGCCAGGCGGGTGAGGGCCGGGCGGACGAGCCGCTGGCGGAGCCGCTGCCCGGGGCGGAGCGGACGGCGGCGGAGCGGACGGCGGCGGAGCGGACGGCGGCGGACACCCCGTAGCCGTAGCGGCCGGAGCGCCGGGTCACGCCGCGAGCGGGCGGGCGGGCTCGCTCGCGGCGTGGCGCCGCTCCTCCTGAGGAGTGTCCGGGCGCCGCGCGCCAGGCGGGTCTGTCAGACAGAGCCCTAAGGAGTGTCCTCGTCCTTCTCCGGGCCCTTGGAGTCGTCGTGCCACTTGGGATCCGTCTCCCACTCCAGGTTCCGGTCCCGGGCTGTCTGCATCGCGTGCTCGGCCTCCTGGCGCGAGGTGTACGGGCCGAAGCGGTCCTTGGCCGGGCACTCGGGGCCCTCCTCGACCTTCTGGTGCTTCAGGCAGTAGTACCACTCGCCGGGCTTACCGACCGTGCGCTTCTTGAACAGGGCCATCGTCGGCTCCTTCCTCTGACGCCATGCTGCCCCACACCGGCCGGCCGGACCCACCGCACGGGGCGGACATCGCGGCGGGGCCGGGTCCCGCGCCGCCTTGTGACGGTCGGTCTAAACTCGCTGGCATGTCTGGCCAGTCACTGCTCGTACCGGGGCAGCTCTCTCCCGTCCGTTCCGTTCCCGGAAAAATCCGGCGCCCCGAATATGTCGGGAAGCCCGCTCCTACCCCGTATGCCGGGCCGGAAGTGCAGACCGCCGAAACGATCGAGCGGATGCGGATCGCCGGGCGGATCGCCGCGCGGGCGATGGAGAAGGCCGCCGAGCACATCGCGCCCGGGGTGACCACGGACGAGCTGGACCGGGTCGCGCACGAGTTCATGTGCGATCACGGCGCCTACCCCTCGACGCTCGGCTACCGGGGCTTCCCCAAGTCCCTGTGCACCTCGGTCAACGAGGTCATCTGCCACGGAATCCCCGACTCCACGGTCCTGCGCGACGGCGACATCGTGAACCTCGACGTCACCGCGTACATCAACGGCGTACACGGCGACAACAACGCCACCTACCTGTGCGGCGACGTCGACGAGGAGTCCAGGCTGCTGGTCAAGCGGACGCGCGAGTCGCTGGACCGCGCCATCAAGGCCGTACGGCCCGGTCGCCAGATCAACATCATCGGGCGGGTCATCGAGTCGTACGCCAAGCGGTTCGGCTACGGCGTGGTCCGGGACTTCACGGGCCACGGCATCAACTCGTCCTTCCACTCCGGGCTGATCGTCCCGCACTACGACAGCCCGCACGCCACCACCGTCATCCAGCCGGGCATGACGTTCACCATCGAGCCGATGCTCACGCTCGGTACGTACGAGCACGACATGTGGGACGACGGCTGGACCGTGGTGACGAAGGACCGCAAGCGGACCGCGCAGTTCGAGCACACGCTGGTGGTGACGGACACGGGGGCCGAGGTCCTGACGCTCCCCTGACCACCCACTGACCGTTTTAGGCACTTTTACGCCATAGCTCGGCCTACATCGGACCGTTTTTTACCGACAGGCCGTCGGGAAACTGTTGACTTAGGTATGCCTAAGTAAGAATATCGGTGGGGACGGCGGCGCGGAAACGCGCTGCCGCCGTCGGCCGGCATTCGCCTGCTCCCGTTCCCCTCGGTCTCCGGAGGCCCGCCTTGGACGCAACCGCCACTCCCTTCTCCACGCTCATCCGCACCGCCTCGCACGAGCAGCACACCGTGGCGAACAACTCGAACTTCATGAGTGATCTGCTGGGCGGACGGCACGGGGTCGACGCGTACACGCGCTACACGGAGCAGCTGTGGTTCGTGTACCGCGCACTGGAGGAGGGCACGGAGGCTCTGCGGCAGGACCCGGTCGCCGGGCCCTTCATCCAGCCCGAGCTGGCGCGCGCGCCCCAGCTGGAGCGCGACCTCGCCCACCTGCGCGGCGCGGACTGGCGTACCGGGCTCGAACCGCTGGCGTCGACGGTCGCGTACACCACGCGGGTCCAGGAGTGCGTACGGACGTGGCCCGGCGGGTTCGTGGCCCACCACTACACGCGCTACCTCGGGGACCTCTCCGGCGGCCAGGTCCTGCGGGACAGGGCCGAACGGACCTGGGGGTTCGACCGCAAGGGCGACGGCGTGCGGTTCTACGTCTTCGAGGAGATCAGCAACCCGGCCGCGTACAAGCGGAGCTACCGCGAGCTGCTGGACTCGGTGGCGGCGGACGACCTGGAGAAGCAGCGGATCATTGATGAGTGCAAGCGCGCGTTCGACTTCAACGTGGCGGTTCTCAATGAGCTAAGCGACCAGTTCCCGCTGAGCGCGTAGCGCGCGAGCACAGCGCAGGCGGCAGGCGGCAGGCGGCAGGCGGCAGGCGGCAGGCGGCAGGCGGCAGGCGGCAGGCGGCAGGCGGCAGGCGATCGAGGATCCCGGCATGGGCTGCCGAGGCAGCACACCACCCGGGCCGCGCCACGGGGAGGATCAGACGGTGCCGACCAGCGCCCGGGATGTGCCGGGCATCCGCGAAACCGGCGTCACGGGCGAGTGCCGACATCTCGTGCGGGGCGTGGAAGCTGATGAACGGCGTGCCGGTCACCCGTCGCCCGTCGCTCGTCGCCCGTCGCCCGTCGCTCGTCGCCATGGGTCCCGTGGCGGCTCAGTGGGCGGTGAGCAGCCGCACCCGGCCGCCGATCTCGATCGTCCCGTCCGGACCCGGGGCCGTGATCAGCTGCGATCCCCGGCCCTGCGTGATGTTCAGCGCGCGCCCCAGCAGCGCCGTGAGCAGCAGGGCCGCCGCGCCGGTGGCCTCGTCCTCCACGACGCCGCCGTCCCGGCGCGGGAAGGCCCGCGCCCTGACGCGACCGGCCGCCTCGTCCTCCCAGGCCCACGCGTAGAGCCAGCCCTCACCCGGCGGCGGCGCGGGCAGCGCCTCGATCTCGGCGGCGGACGCGTACCGCTGGAGCGTGCGCGGCGGCGCCCACTCCGGGCGGGCGGTGATCCAGGTGAACTCGCCGTCCTGGCGGACCCACACCTCTCCCGCCGGGGGGTTCACCACTTCCAGATCGAGTAGCCAGGCCACCCCGACCAGCGGATGCCCGGCGAAGGGAAGCCGCAGCCCCGGCGTGTGGATGTCGACCACGCCGCGATCGGGATCGTCGACGAACACCGTTTCGCTGTAGCCGAGTTGGGCGGCGATGGCCTGCCGGTCCGCCTGGTCCGGGTGGTGCCGCCCCTCGCGGACGACCCCGAGCGTGTTGCCGTACCGCCCGTCGGCGGCGCAGAAGACGCTGAGGACGTCGATGTCAAAGATGTCAGCCACCCGCGCATTCAAACACGGGGGCCGCGGAAGGACCGTTCGGCTTCCGGACCACTGCCTTGCGGACCGCTGCCTTCCGGGGCATCTCCTTTTGCGGTGTCGCCATCTGCGGTGTCGCCTTCCGAGGTGTCGCCTTCCGAGGCCGACCAGCTCGCCAGGAGCCTCAGCCCGTCCTCGGCGGCGGTGCCGGCCGGTGCGCTGTAGACGACCACGGACTGTCCGGTGTCGCCGGGCAGGGCCATCGCCTCATGGTCCAGCTCCAGGTCACCGACGACCGGATGCCTGAACCGCTTCGTCCCCTCGCGGAAGACGTGCACGTCATGGGCGCCCCACAGGACGCGGAAGCTGTCGCTGCGGGTGGACAGCTCGCCGATCAGGTTCGACAGCTCACGGTCGTAGGGGTTCCTGCCCGCTTCGACGCGCAGCGCGCCCACCGCGCCCCTGGCCACCTGTTCCCAGTCGGTGTAGAGGCGCCTTGCCGAGGGGCCCAGGAACACGAACCGGGCGGTGTTCGCCCCGGCGGTGGGGTCGGCGTACATCTCCGAGTACAGCGCTCGGGCAAGGGGATTGGCGATCAGGACATCGAAGCGGTTGTTCTGCACGAACGCGGGCAGCCCCGGCATCCCCTCGACGATGCGCCGCACCCCCGGCCGCACCCCCGGCCGCACCTGCGCCGACTCGGCGGCGGGTACGGACCGCCGCCGCGCCCGGCCCGTCGCGGCCTGGGCGGCGCGGGCCAGGTCGTACAGGTGAGCGCGCTCGATGTCGTCCAGGCGCAGGGCCAGGACCAGGGCGTCCAGCACGCCGTCGGAGACACCGCCGAGACTGCCGCGCTCCAGACGCGTGTAGTACTCCACACTCACCCCGGCCAGGACAGCGACCTCGCTCCGGCGCAGCCCCGTCACCCGGCGATTGCCGTACGACGGCAGCCCCGCCTGCTCGGGGGTGATCCTGTCCCGGCGCGACTTCAGAAACGCGCGGATTTCCTGCCGGTTGTCCATTATTCCAGGTTAAGGGCGTCGCGCCCGGCGGGGAGTCCCTGCCAGTACCCCTCTCAAGGGGGACTCCCCGCTCGCGAGCGGACCGCCTTGACTCGTCACCGTCCGAACAGCTTCGAGGCTTCACGGTCCGCTCCAACCGTTTCGACCACGTCGTCACCCTTTCCGGAAGGAACGCGCTCCCATGCAGTACCGCACCCTTGGAAACAGCGGGGTCCTCGTCTCCAACCTGGCCCTCGGCACCATGAACTTCGGGACCCCGGAGACCTCCCAGGAGGAGGCGTTCGCCCAGTTGGACGCCTTTGTCGAGGCCGGGGGCAATCTCATCGACACCGCCGACGTCTACAACGGAGGCATCGCGGAGGCGACCGTCGGCCAGTGGCTGGCCGCCCGTCCCCGCGACATCACCGACCGCGCCGTCATCGCCACCAAGGGCCGCGTGCGGACCGGCGACGACGTCAACGACGCCGGCCTCTCCCGGCGCCATCTCGACCGCGCGCTCACCACGTCGCTGCGCCGCCTCGGCACCGACACCGTCGACCTCTACCAGGTGCACGCCTGGGACCCGCTGACCCCGGTCGGGGAGACGCTGTCGTTCCTGGACTCCGCCGTCCGCGCCGGCAAGATCCGCTACGTGGGCCTGTCGAACTTCACCGGCTGGCAGCTCCAGCTCGCCGTCTCCACCGCCCGCGCCCACGGCTACGAGGCCCCGGTGAGCCTCCAGGCGCAGTACAACCTCGCCACCCGCGAGACCGAATGGGAGATGCTGCCCGCGGCCCGGCACAACGGGCTGGGCGTGCTGGCCTGGTCGCCGCTGGCGAGCGGGTTCCTCACCGGCAAGTACACCCGCGACACGGAACGCGCACCCGACACCCGGGCGGGCGAGGACCACGCGCTGTACCGGTACACCTCGTCCAACTACGAGACCTCCGACCGCACCTGGAGCGCGGTGGAGGCCGTACGCCGGGTCGCCGACGACACCGGCGCCACCCCGGCCCAGGTGGCACTGAGCTGGGTCGCCAACCGCCCCGGCGTCGTGTCCGCCATCGTCGGCGCCCGCACCCTCCAGCAGCTCACCGGCAGCCTCAGCGCCGCGGACCTGCGTCTGGCGGCCGACGCCCTGACCACGCTCGACGCCGCGAGCGACCCGGCACCGGCCCCGTACCCGTACGGCCCGTTCGGCTCGGCACAACGCCACCGGGCGACGAGCGGCCCCGAGGCCCTCGGCGCGCTCATCGAGGCACACGCGGAAGCCGCGGCCTCCGGGGGCCGGGGCGGGTCCCGATAGTGCCGCGCGGGGGTTGAACCGGGAGGAGACGGAGCCGCCGAAGTGGCTTTCGGCGGTCGGCGGTCGGCGGTCGGCGGTGCAACGGGTGAGGCGCGGCTCCGCGATGACCCGGACGTCGACGACCGGCCCGGTCGTGGCGGGTCCGGGTCCCGGCCCCGGCCCCGGCCCCGGTCCCGGTCCCGGTCCGTCGAGGATCGCGGCAACGAGCTGGCCGCCGAACGCCGTCGTGACGCCACACCCGTGCCGCACACCTCCCAGGCACAGCCTCGACGGCGGGAGGTGCGACCACTGCGGCCGAGCCCGTCAGTCCGTACGGCCACCGGCACGACGCCGCAGCCACGCGGCCTCCGTGGGCGTCAGGTTGGGGTCGGCCAGCTTGGCCTCGACGGCCTCCCGGATCCGTCCCCCGGGATCGGTCGCGCACCCCTTGCGCATGCTGCGCAGAAACAGGCTCCGTCCCAGTCGCGCGGTCAGTTGGGGAACCTCCGCACCGGCGACCGTGACGATGGTCATCGCCACATCGGCGGCCGGATCACCGGCCCCCGCGTTGCACCAATCGATCACCATGGGGCCCTGCTCGGTCAGAAGAACGTTGCCCGGGTGCAGGTCCAGGTGCAACACCCGGTCATCGCCCGCCGTACCGAACCGCCGGGGCAGCCACTCCGGCGCGGGCAGCGCGTGAAGCCTGTCGTGGAGCCCGCCCAGCATCCGGCCGAGTGCGGCGACCCGCCATGGACGGCCGGCCAGCACCTCCAGCATGGTCGGCCCGGTCAACCGCTCCAGGACCATGTCGGTGTCCGTGGTCTCGTACACCTTCGGAACGGGATACTCGGAGGCGGCCAGATGCCTCATCAACCGCGCCTCCAGCCCGGTCGGCCCCCCGTTCCGGTACCGCCGCAGCACCCTGGACTCGTCCAGGGCATACACATCCGCGTCCCGCCCCCGCGCTATCAGCTCCACGAGCGGCAGTCTGTCCCGGCCACATACCGCCTGCCAACCCTGCGAACATCACACGATGCGACGCACGACCCCGCGCACGGCCCCACGCACGATCGCGCGGTTTCCAGGAAGCAACGAGGCTTCGCCACGCCGCCGTGCGGGTGGGCTGTGCGGGTGGGTGGGCCCTGCGGGGCACGCGGTAGTGGTGTGGGGTGGCCCGGCTCCGGTTCGGCGACTGGCCGTCCGTTGTGGGCTGGGATTCATGCCCCGCTGGTCACCACTCGTGTGATGGTGCGGGTCAGTACCAAGAGGTAAGCGAGCTGAACCAGCACCATTCATGACGAGTGGGGGCCGCCCCTCTCGCTTTGAGTTTCGCACCTCCGGGCCGGGAGTAAAGGG
>NZ_QQNA01000136.1 GCF_003346515.1 Streptomyces corynorhini | reverse complement strand
CAGGGGACGGAGCCGGGTACCGATCGGCCCGTCGTCCGGTACCCGGCTCCGTCCCCTGCCGGTGGGAGACCCGACCTCGTCGGGGCCCTCCAGGTCAGGGCCCTGCGGGTCAGGGCCCTGCGGGTCGAGGCCCTCCAGGAACCCGGTCAGCGCGCGCGCCGTGGTGTGCCGGAACAGGTCGGCCGCGTGCAGCGAGGGATGGCGGGAGCGCAGCAGGGTCAGCACCCGCAGGATCCCGGAGGACGTGCCGCCGAGTGCGAAGAAGGTGGCCGCGGTGTCGGTGACCGGTTCGCCCAGGATCCGCTCCCATACCTCCAGTACCGCGGCGGCTGCCGTCCCGGGCAGCGCCGAGGGGGCGGAGTCCGCCGCCTCGGTACGCGCGGCGGCCCAGTCGGCGAGGACCCGCCGGTCGAGCTTGCCGTTGGGCGAGCGGGGCAGGTCGGCCACGCCGTGCCAGGCGGTCGGCAGCATGGCCCCGGTGAGCCAGTCCGCCGTGCCGCGCCGCAGTTCCGCCGCGACGGCGACGGGCAGCGGGCGGGGCAGCGCACCCGCACCGGGGTCGTCCTCGCGTACGAGGAAGGCGATGACTCCGGTGTGGTCCGGGAGCGGAGCGACGGCGGCGTCCCGGACGCCGGGGCGACGGCGCAGCGTGGTCTCGATCTCCCCCGTCTCGATGCGCTGCCCGAGGACCTTGACCTGATCGTCGGCCCGGTGCAGGAACTTGAGCCCGGCACCGGGAGTGAACGACACCACGTCGCCGCTGCGGTAGCCGGTGACGCCATCGGCCCGGTGCGGCGCGGGGAAGCGTTCGGCGGTCAGCTCCGGGCGCCGCCAGTAGCCGTCTCCCACACCGGTACCGGAGATCACCAGGTCGCCGGGGCAGCCCGGCGGCAGGTCGCGGCCGTGCGCGTCCACCACTTGGCAGCGCACGCCCGGCAGCGGCAGGCCGATATGGACAGGCGCGCCGGGGAGGACCCGCCACAGTGTGGTGTAGACGGTGGCCTCGGTCGGTCCGTAGCCGTTGAGGACGGGACCCGGGACGAGTCCGGCGAGGTCGTCGGCGAGGTCGCCGGCCAGCGGCTCGCCCCCGACCAGGAGACCGCCGAGGCGGGCGAGGAACGCGCGGCCCTCCGGGGAGGTGGTGTGCAGCCGGGCGGAGGAGGGGGTGCACTGGTAGAACGCGCCGCCGGGGTCCGGTATGTCCTGGAGCACCGTGCGGTGGCTGGTCAGGTGCAGGGTGCGTCCGCTGGTCAGGGGCCAGACCAGCTCGATGAGACTGATGTCGAAGGAGGAGCTGGTGCCCGCCAGGACCACGGCGGGGCCCTGGGGGAACCGGGCGTCGAAGGCCGCGAACAGGGCGCACAGGTTGTCGTGGCGGATGACGGCGCCCTTGGGACTGCCGGTAGATCCAGAGGTGTACATGACATATGCGGGGGCGTCGGCGGCGACCTCCGGCCAGCTCACCGGCTCAGGTGCGCAGGAGTCCGGGGCCAGCGTCGGCAGGCCCGGCAGCAGCGGAGCACCCGCGATCAACGCGGCGGGCTCGGCGTCCCGCAGGACGTAACGAAGCCGTTCGGCGGGGTGGTCGGGGTCCAGCGGTACGTAGGCGGCGCCCGCCCACCAGGTGGCCAGGACCGCGATGACCAGGTCGGGTGTGCGGTCCAGGTGGATGCCGACGCGGTCCCCGGGGCGCACGCCCGCCTCCAGCAGGGCCGCGGCGAGGCGCCGGGCGCGGCCGGTCACGGCGGCGTAGTCCAGCTCTCCGGTGCCGGTGCGGACGGCGGCGGCCGACGGGGTGGCCCGCGCGCGGGCCCGGACGAGATGGTGGACCGGCACGCCCGCGGCGGCGACCGGGGGGCCGGTCAGCGCCGCGAGTTCGGAGCGCTCGCGCGCGCCGAGGAGGTCGTGCGCGGTCAGCAGCCGGGCCTCCGGAGCGGTCAGCGCGTCGAGGGCGGCGACGAGGTGGTCCAGGAAGCGCTCCGCGGTGCGGGCGTCGAGGGCCGTACGGGGATGGGCGACGACCAGGTGCTCCCCGCCGTCGGGGGCGTGCAGCAGGGTGACGCTCACGTCGTACTCGACCTGGTCGGACTCGGGCGGCTCCATCCGCCACCGCAGCCCCGCCGCGTCGACGGTCTCGGTGCGCAGCTCGCCCTGGGTGCAGATCAGCTGGGTGAAGGGTTTGCGGTCGGGGTGCCGCCGTGCGCCGGTCACGGCCAGGATGTCCTCAAGCGGCAGCTCCGCGTGCTCGACCGCGTCCGAGAGGGCCTCCAGCGTGCGGTCGAGCAGGTCCTCCGTGGTGGCGCCGGTCAGCGCGACGCGGACCGGGATGGTGTTCTGCAGACAGCCGACGACCGAGACGCCGCGGGTGTCCCGTCCGGCTCCGCTGACCGTGGCGACGACCACGTCGTCGGTGCGGCCGTACCACCCCGCGACCCAGGCCAGGGCGCTCATCACCTGGGTGAACGCACTCGCCCCGGTCTCCGCCGCGCGGCGCCGCATCCGGTCCACGAGGGCGGCGGGCAGCCGCGTGGCGACCGATGCGCGGGCGCGCTCCGCGCCCGGCGTGAGCTGCGGCAGCGAGCAGTCCTCGGGGGCTCCTTCGAGCGCGTTCGCCCAGAACCGCCTGAGCGGGCCGAGGCGTTCGGCGGGAGGGGGGCCCTCCGCCGGCTCGGCGTCCGCCAGTTCGTCCGGGCCCAGCCCGTGGGCGACGGTCAGGGAGGACAGCAGGGCCGGGGCGGAACCGTCGTCGAAGACGCCATGGTGCACGGCGAAGAGCAGGACCGCCCGGTCCGCGCGGTGCAGGACGGTGATCCGGCACAGCGGTGCGCCGGAGTGGTCGAAGGGGGCGCCGAGCACGTCCAGCTGGTGGGCGAGGGCCCGGTCCGCCGCCTCCTCGTCCTCCGGCAGGGGGTGCGCGGCGAGCGGCACGTCGGGCACCGGGTGGACGCGCTGGACGAGACCCTCGGGCTCCATGCGCAGGGAGACCCGCAGAGCGGGCTGGGCGCGCAGTACGGCGCGCACGGCGGTGAGCAGCCGGTCGATGTCCACCGTGCCGGAGACGGCCAAGCGGTGCACGATGGCCGGCCGGGGCCGCTGCATGTCGAGTACGAAGAAGCGGAGCTGCCCGGAGGTCGCGGGTTTCAGCATTCGGCGTCCTTTTTCAGTCGGCTTAACAATCCGCACTACGGAAGGTCTCGGGCGCCGTGCGGCTGATCTTCGAATTTCCGACCGTAGGTGAGTTCGTCGGAGCACGTCAAGGTGGCCTGTCAGGGACCGCCGTTAGTGGAATGCGAGATACCGCTTCGAGTGGAATTAATTTTCGGATCGGCTCCCCGAGGGGCCCGGAAAGTCCCGAGGGGGGACCATCCCGGGAAAGTTTTCCGCTTTCCCCCCGGACCACCTCCCGCGATGCCCTACCGGAGGGCTGATGAAACATTGAATTTGCGCGTCGGCCATTGCCCCCACCTCCCCCTCCGACCTCGCCAATGCGGGGTTGACAGCCCCATCCGAGGCAGTGATGATCTCTCCGGATCACGCGGCCCATGAGGGCCGCAATGGTTAAAAGCTATTGACGGGAGAGGTTCTGTGTCGGGGGAAGAGCTATTCGAGGGCACGGTGGACGGGCCCGCCGTGCGGGAATCAACAGAGGGACTCACCGGGCTCTGGACGGAAATACTCGGCGCTGACGCCGACGCGGACGCGGGATTCATAGCCAATGGCGGGGACTCGCTCAAGGCGGTGCTGCTCGCCGACCGGATATTCACCCTGACCGGCCAGGAACTGGACTTCCTGGAGATCCTGGACACCCCGGACCTGGCCACCCTCGCACGGGCCGTCCGCGGCAGCCGTGACTAGCGGCCCGGTGCACCGGACGGGCCACGATCACCCGGCGTCCCACGACGGGGGCGACCAGCACGAGAACCCGGACGCGGCGGCGGCGCTGCCCCTGACCCCGGGCCAGTGCGACCTGTACGCGGCCGACCGCGGCGCCGAGGATCCCGCCACGTACAACTCCGCGCTGTTTCTGCGCGTCGACGGTGCCGTCGACGAGGATGTCCTGCACACCCGGTTGACCGCGGTGCTCGCCGCCCATCCGCTGCTGGGCGCGCGGGTGACGGAGGAGCAGGACCGGCTGGTGTTCGTACCCGCCCGCCGCCCCCCGAAGCTGTTCGTCGCCGACGCCCCGGTCGATCCGGACGGGCCGCTCGCCCTGGCCCGTATGCGCCGGGAGGCGCTGCGCCCGTTCGACCTCGACGAGGGCCCTCTGCTGCGCGTCGTCCTGGTCCGGCACACCGCGCGGACAGCTCATCTGTGTCTGACGGCCCATCATCTGATCGTGGACGAGACGTCCATGGCGGTACTCGCGCAGTGGCTGCTCGGTGACGTGCCCGGCCTCCCGGCCGAACCCTTCGCCCAGTGGTCCAGGAGCGGGCACGAGCTGCCGCCCGAGCGGCGCGAGCGGGCCGCCGCGCTCGCCCGTGACCTCGCCCCCGGCGTCTCCGCCGCGCTGGACTGGGCCCGTACCCCCGGACCGCCCGCCGCCGGACCCTCCGGCGCGGTGCCCCTGCTGATCCCCGACGCGGTGTGGGACGCCACCGGCGCCATGGCGGCCGGACTCGGCCTCACCCGCCACTCCCTGATGCTCGCCGTCGCCGGACTGGTCCTGAGCCGCAACAGCGCCACCGCCCGCCCCGTGCTCGGCACCACCGTCTCCCGGCGCACCCCCCGGCACGCGAGCGCTGTCGGCTACTTCAGCGCCACCGTGCCGGTGCGCCTGGACACCGAAGGCTCCCAGACCGTGTCCGGCTACCTGCGCGGGTCCCACCGGTCCGCGATGGCCGCCTACCGGGACGCCGACCTGCCGCTGTCGGCGGTGCTGCCCCCCGGCGACCGCGCCGGCCTCTCCCTGGTCGTCGTCCCCTGCCGGACCCTGCCCGACATCACCACGCCCGAACTGACGGCGCGTCCACTGCCGGATCCCGGATTCGGACCGGCGCAGTTCCCGCTCGCCCTCTACCTCAGACAGGACCTCGGCGACGAACGGCGCGGCCTGCTGCGCCACCGGCCGACCGAGGTGGACGCCGCCGCGGCCGCCCGCTTCTGCCGCCAACTGGAGGCCACTCTCACCGCCATGGCCGAGAACCCGAGCAGCCCCCTCGCCCGCCTCTCCACCGTCCCGGCGGCCGACCGCGTGCCCGCCGCCGGGCCGCTGTCCGCGGAGCCGCTGCCCGCCGGGCCGCTGTCCGCCGACGCCACCCCGGCCGCCGGGGCCGACCTCGTCTCGCTCTTCGCCGAGCAGGCCGCCCGACTGCCCGGCCACACCGCCGTCAGCGGCGAGGGCGGGCGACTCACCTACCGCGAACTCGACGAACGCGCCACCGCGCTCGCCCGGTCCCTGGCCGAATCGGGTGTCCGTGCCGGTGACCGGGTGGGCGTCTGCCTGCGCCCCGGCACCGGCCTCGTCGTCGCCCTCCTCGCGGTGCTCAAGGCCGGTGCCGCCTACGTACCGCTCAACCCGGACTACCCGCGCGAACGGCTGGCCTTCGTCGCCGAGGACACCGGCCTCAGCACGGCCGTGACCGACTGCGGCCCGGAAGTGCTGCCGCGGCACCTGACGCTGCTCCCCACCGACGCCGCGCCCACCCGCGCCGACACCCCGCTGCCAGGACCCGACCCGGAGCGGGTGGCCTACGTCATCCACACCTCCGGCTCGACCGGCACCCCCAAGGGAGTCCTGGTACGGCACCGCAACGTCGCCGCCCTGCTCGCCGCCACGGCCGGTCCTGAGGCGTTCGGCTTCGGCGAGCGGGACGTCTGGTCCCTCTTCCACTCCTTCGCCTTCGACTTCTCCGTCTGGGAGATCTGGGGCTGCCTGCTGACCGGCGGCCGGCTGGTCGTCGTACCGCACTGGACCGCCCGCGATCCGGAGAGCCTGCACGCCCTGCTGGCGGCCGAACGCGTCACCGTGCTCAACCAGACCCCCTCCGCGTTCGCGCAGCTCCTCGCCGCGGACGCGACCGCACCTGACCCGCTCTCCGTCCGACTGCTGATCTTCGGCGGTGAGATGCTCGACCCCCGGACGCTGCTGCCCTGGATGGACCGCTACCCGGAGCGGGCCTGCCGGGTGGTCAACATGTACGGCATCACCGAGACCACCGTGCACTGCACATGGCGCGACGTGACCCGGGCGGACGCCCTCACCGGAACCCGCTCGGTGGGAACCGCCCTGCCGGGATGGCGGCTCTACGTACTGGACGAGGAGAGCCGCCCGGTGGCCCCCGGGGTGCCGGGCGAGATCCACGTCGCGGGCAGCGGCGTCAGCGCCGGGTACCTCAACCGGCCGGAACTGGCCGCCGGACGCTTCGTGCCCGGAAGCCTCGCCGGGCTCCCGGAAGAGGTCCTCTACCGCTCCGGCGACCGGGGCCGGATGCTGCCGGGCGGAGAACTGGAGCATCTGGGACGGCTCGACGACCAGGTCAAGATCCGCGGCCACCGCATCGAGCTGGGCGAGATCCGCGGAGCGCTGCTGGCCCATCCCGCCGTCACCGGAGCAGCGGCCGTCGTCCGCGACGCCCAGGACGCGGCCACCGCGCGGATCGACGTCTATCTGGTACGCGCGGGTGCCGAGCCCGACCTGGCGGAGCTGCGCGGGTGGCTCGCCGCCCGACTGCCCGCGCACATGCTGCCCGCCACTCTCACCCCCGTGCCGTCGCTGCCGCTGACCGTCAACGGAAAACTCGACACGGCCCGGCTGCCCGAACCCGTGCGCGGCCACGACACCGCCCCGCCGGAGGAGACCACCGGCACCGGCCGGGACACGCCCCGCGCCGACCGGCCGGCCGACCCCGGGGAGCCGCCGGACGCCGCCGGTCTGTTGGCCCAGGTGTGGCAGCAGATCCTCGGTGTCCCCGTGGGACGCGACGACAACTTCTTCGAGCTGGGCGGCAATTCACTGCTCGCGGTGCGGCTCAACACACTCCAGCGCTCCACCGGGTTCACCAGCTCCCGGCTCAAGCACATATTCCGCAATCCGACCCCGCGCCGCCTCGCGGCCGTCATAGGTCCGCCCTCCGACGGGCGCACCCCCCAGGAGGAAGTGTGACCGCGCACAGCCAGGACCAGGCCCCCGGTACGGTCGAGGCCCCCGGTACGGTCGAGGAGACGGACGCCGTCGCCGTCGTCGGCGTGTCCCTGCGGGTACCCGGCAGTACGGACCCCGGGACCTTCTGGGCGGCGATCACCGACGGTGTCGTCTCCGTCCCCGCCGCCACCGCACCCGGCGCCACCGTGCCGGGTGAGCGGCTGCGCGCCGGACAGATCGACCGGTTCGACCGGTTCGACGCCGAGCTGTTCGGCATGCTGCCCGCCCAGGCCGCGGCCACCGATCCCCAGCACCGCGTTCTCACCGAAGTGGCCTGGCAGGCCCTGGAGGACGCCGGGGTCGACGCGGAACGCGCCACGGACCGCATCGGGGTGTTCGTCGGAAGCGGCAGCGAGACGTACTACCGCGACCACGTCCTCAAGGACGAGAAGACCGTGCGCGTCCTGGGCGCGGAACAGCTCGCCCTCGGCAACTCCCGCGACTTCCTCGCCACCGGCCTGGCCTACCGGCTCGGCCTGACCGGCCCCGCCGTCACCGTGCAGACCGCGTGCTCCACCTCCCTCGTCGCCGTCCACCAGGCGATCCGCAGCCTGCTCACCTACGAGTGCGACATCGCGATCGCCGGTGGGGCCACGGTGCACCCCGACGTGGAGCAGGGCTACGCGTTCACCGAGGGCGGCATCACCTCGTCGGACGGGCGCTGCCGCGCCTTCACCGAGGGCACCGCCGGAACGGTGCCCTCCAGCGGCGCCGGCATCGTGGTGCTGCGCCGGGTCTCCGACCTGCCCGGCACGGGCGAGAGCGCCCGCGCGCACCTGCTGGGCAGCGCCGTCAACAACGACGGCGCCGACCGGATGAGCCTCACGGCGCCCAGCCCCCGGGGCCAGGCCGAGGTCCTGCGCGAGGCCCTGGCCGTGGCCGGGCTGGAACCCCGCGACGTCGGCTACGTCGAGACGCACGGCACCGGCACGGCCCTCGGCGACCAGGTCGAACTCGCCGCGCTGGCCGAGGTGTACGGGCAGCGGCCCGCCGGTTCCGTTCTGGCCCTGGGCGCGGTGAAGCCGAACATCGGGCACTGCGACGCGGCGGCCGGTGTCATCGGCCTGATCAAGACGGTCCTCGCCCTCGACGCGGGCGTGCTGCCGCCGACCCCGTCCCAGCCCGGCGACGGCCCTGACGTGGAGCTGGGCTCCCCGTCCTTCGAACTGCCCCGCGCCGCCAGGCCCTGGCCCGCCGACCGGCCCCGTACCGCGGGGGTCAGCTCGTTCGGACTCGGCGGCACCAACTGCCACGTACTGCTGACCGCCGCACCTCGGCCCGCGGGCCGGGCCGGGACGGACGTGGCGGGTACGGACGTGGCCGGTACGGACGTGGCCGGGACCGACGTGGCGGGTACGGACGTGGCCGGGCAGGGCGCGCCGCACCTCGCCGTACTGTCGGCGGCCACCCCGGAAGCGCTCAAGGGCAAGGCCCGTGACCTGGCCGCATGGCTCGACGGCGGCGGCGCGGGACTCCCCATGGGCGAGATCACCGGCACCCTGTGGCACCACCGCAAGGTCCTGCCCGAACGGTGGGCCGCCGCGCTGCCCGCCGACCCCGCCGAGGCCCGCGCCCGCCTCGTGGCCGAACTGACCGCCCTGGCGGAGGACGGCGGCCGCCGCGCCGGGTCCGCCCCGGTGCTCGCCGCCGTACTGCCCGGCCAGGGCGTCGGCCTCGCCGGTGCGGGAGCGGACCTCGCCGCCGGGGACGAGCGGTTCGCCGCCGACCTGGCCGAACTCGCCGCCGAGGTGCGCCGGGCCGGCGGACCCGACCTGGCCGACGCCCGGAGCTGGCCCGCCGAGGACCCGCGCCTGGTCGACACCGCCGTCGTCCAGCCCCTGCTGTTCGTCCTCGGACTGGCCGGTCTGCGCCAGGCCGAGCGGCACGGCCTCACCCCGGGGCTGCTGCTCGGGCACAGCGTCGGCGAGCTGACCGCGGCGGCACACGCCGGTGTCTTCTCCGTGGCCGACGCGGCGGCCGCCATCGTGCGCCGCGGACGCCTGATGGCCTCGGCGGAGCCCGGCGGGATGACCGCCGTTCGCACCGGCGAGGACACCGCCGTACGGCTCGCGGTCGGCCTGGAAGTCGACGTGTGCGTGCTCAACGGGCCGGACAACACCGTCTGCGGCGGCCCAGAAGCGGCTCTGGCCGCCTTCGAGGAGCGCTGCGGCGAGGCCGGAATCCGCACCACGCGCCTGCCGGTCACCCGGGCCGGCCACTCGCGCGCGATGGTCCGCCCCGCCGAGGAGTTCGAGACGTTCATCGCCACCCTGTCCCTGTCGGCGCCCGCGGTGCCCATCGTCTCCGGGCTCACCGGGGCGCTGCTCACCGGGGCCCAGGCGGTCGATCCGGCCTACTGGGGGCGCCAGATGAGCAACCCGGTCCGCTTCACGGACGCGGTCACCACCCTGCTCGAAGCCGCCCCTGACACCGTCCTCGGCCTGCACCGGGCCTACGCGGCCACCGCGGAGATCCGCCGGGCGGCCCAAGCCGCGCGGCGCGACCTCCTCGTCGTCAACGCGGCCGACCGCCGCGGCTCCGACGAGACCGCCGCCTGGCGTGCGGCCCTGGCAGCGCTGTGGACCGCGGGTCACCCGCTGGCCGGCCCGGCACGGCCCGCACGCGCCGTGCCGCTGCCGCCCTACCCCTTCGCCGACACCCGCCACTGGGTGGCGTCGCCGTCCCAGGCACCCGAGGTCCTCCCGCCGGACACCGCGACTCCGCCGGATCCGGACACCGCGACCGGAGCGGAGCCGTCCGGGGAGGCGGCGACGGCCGACGCCGTCCGCGTCATCTGGCAGGACGCCTTCGGCATCGCCGGGCTGCGGCCCCAGGACAACTTCTTCGACCTCGGCGGCACCTCCCTGCACGCCGCCCATCTGGTCAGCGTCGTCAACGACGCCCTCCTGGTGGAGATCAGGCTCCAGGACCTGTACGAGAACTCCTCCCTCGCCGCCTTCATCGCCAGGACCGAGGAACTCGCCGCACAGCGCGACGACGGCGACCTGCTGCGGCTGCTGGAGGAGATCGAGAACGAGAGCGGGCGGAACAGCCATGAGTGATCTCTCCGCGCGCCTCGACGCGCTGACCCCGGAACAGCGGCGCCGACTGAGCGCGGGACTGCGCGCCCGGCGCGCCGAACAGCCGCGGGACCCGGTGGCGCTGCCCGAGAAGCTGCGCCGCAGTCTCTACTTCTTCGCCAGCGCCGACCACGCCGACGCCGCCGCCTACTACGCGTTCGTCCTGGAGGCCACAGCCGCCGCCGACGCGGCGGGCCAGCACGCCGTCTGGTTCCCCGAGCGGCACTTCGTCGACTTCGGCGGCTTCTCGCCGAACCCGGCGGTGCTCGCCGCCGCGGTCGCCGCCCGCACCAGCACCATCCGGATCCGCGCCGGCAGCGTGGCCGCCCCCCTGCACCACGCGGCCCGCATCGCCGAGGAGTGGGCGGTCGTGGACGGCCTCTCCGGTGGCCGCGTCGGCCTCTCCTTCGGCAGCGGCTGGCACCCGGACGACTTCGCCCTGGCCCGTACCGACTACCAGGAACGGCGCGAGGTCACCGGCCGCACCATCGAGGACGTCCGCGCCCTGTGGCGCGGCAAGACCCTCTCGTACCCCTCCACGGCGGGCACCACCACCGACGTCTCGACCCGCCCCCGGCCCGTCCAGGCGGAGCTGCCGGTATGGCTCACCGCCACCGGCACACCCCGGACCTTCGTCACCGCGGCACGGGCCGGATACGGCGTGGCGACCGCGCTCCTCGGGCAGACGATGCCCGCGCTGCGCGAGAACATCGCGCGCTACCGGCAGGCATGGCAGGACGCCGGGCATCCCGGCGAGGGCGACGTCGTGGTCATGGCCCACGCGTACGTCAGCGACCGGCCGGACCTGGAGGACTTCCTCCGCCCCGCCATGCACTCCTACCTGCGGTCCTTCCGCAACCAGACCGGGGACGGCGACGAACTCGTGCTCCTGGAGAACGCCTATCTGAACTTCCTCACCGGCCCCTCGCTGCTCGGCGGCCCGGCCAAGGCCCGTGCCGTCCTCGCCGACCTGGCCGAGGCGGGCGCCGACGAGGTCGGCTGCCTGATCGACTTCGGGCTCCCCGCCGCCGACGTCCTGGCGGCGCTGCCCGCCCTGTTCCATCTCGGTTCCCCGGCCGTGGAGAGGTCCGCATGAGCAGCCCCGCCGACCAGAAGCTGACGGCCCGGCTCGCCCGGCTCAGCCCCGCCCAGCGCGCCGCGCTCACCGGGCGGCTCGCCGCACGCAACGGCCCGGCGCTGCGCCCCAGGCCGGGGCCGCGCGACCGGTTCCCGCTCGGCATGGACCAGGAGCGTCTGTGGATCCTCGACCAGCTGGAGCCGGGGACCACCACCTACACCCTCGGCTACGGGCTGCGCGTGCGCGGAGCCTTCGACCCGGAACTCTTCAGCCGCGCCGCGGACAGCCTGGTGATCCGTCACGACCTGCTGCGGTCCGGAGCGGAGGCCGAGGACGGCCGCCCCTACCTGCGGGTGCACCCCGACCGGCGGGCGGACCTCCGCTTTGTCGACCTGACGGTCGACGACACCACCGAGGTGTCCGCGGCCGAAGTCGAGCGCCGTCGGCAGGAGTTCATCGCCGAACAGGTCCGCCGCCCCTTCGACCTGGCCACCGACCCGGTGCTGCGCCTGACGGTCGCCAAGGTCGCCGAGCACGACCACCAGGTCGTCGAGACGATGCCGCACTCGTTCGTCGACCAGTGGTCGTACGTGCGCCTCAACGAGGAACTCCTCGAACACTACCGGGCCCTGGCCGAGGGGCGTCCGCCGCGCGTCGCCGAGCTGCCGGTGCAGTTCGGCGACTGGGCCCACTGGCAGCGGGAACGCTTCGCAGGCCCGCACGGCGCCCGCCACCGGGCGTTCTGGCGGACCTATCTGGACGGCGTCCCCCAGCGCCTCGCGCTGCCCTACGACCACAGCCCCGACACGGCCGACCACCGCGGCGAGCACCACAACTTCATGCTCGACGGCGCCGTCGCCGAGGCTTTCTTCCGCCATGCCAGGGAGGCCCGCACCACGCCCGCCACGGCGATGACCGCCGTGTACGCCGCGCTGCTGTACGAGCGCACCGGGCAGCGCGATCTGGTGATCGGCATCCCCACCTCCACCCGGAGCGAGCCGGAGGCTGAGCCCCTGATCGGGTTCCTGCTGACCAGCGTCCCCCTGCGGATCAGGCTGCCGGAGAACCCGGCGCCCAAGGACGTGCTCGCGGCAGCCGCGACGGCGGCGGCCGCCGTGGCCGACCACCGGGAAGTGCCCTTCGCGGAGATCGTCGAGGCCGCCGCGCCGGACCGGTCCGCCCACGGGTACCCGCTGCTCCAGACCATGCTGGTGCAGCTGGACCTGGACGACTCGCGGCCCCTGGAACTCCCGGGCGCCGAGGTGTACGCCAACGGCGTGCCCGAGGGCATCTCCACGATGGACCTGACGACCGCCTGGTGGCGGGTCGGGGAGAACGTCTACGGACGTATCGAGTACCGGACGGCGTTGTTCGAGCACGCCACCGTCGCCGCCATGGCCGACCGCCTCCTCCAGCTCATCCAGCGCTTCGCGGACCACCCCGAGGAGCCGCTGCGGCGCCCCGCCCCTGCCCTGCCCACGCCGCCGGCCCCGCTGCTCGGCGGTGGCGGCGACCCCGGTGCCGACCCCGGTGCCGAGTCCGGTGCCGGGGCCGGTGCCGACCCCGGGGCCGGTGCCGACCCCGGGGCCGGTGCCGAGTCCGGTGCCGGGGCCGCGGGACCCGCCGCCGCCCAGGCTCTGGACCGGACCACGGTGGCCTGGTGCGAGGTCCTCGGCGTCGAACAGGCCGACCCCGACGCGGTGTTCTTCACCAGCGGTGGTACCTCGCTGCTCGCCGTCCGGCTCGCCCACAAGCTGCGCGCCGACGGCTTCACCGTCACCCTCAAGGATGTCTTCACCCATCCCACCCCGGCCGGACTCGCCCGTGTCCTCGGCGCCCGCCGCGGTGTTCCGGCGGGCCGGGTGCCGGTCCCGCCGACCGGACCGCTCGGCCCCGAGCAGGAGATGCTCCTCGGCCGCGGCCTGTCCCGGGTGGAGGACTTCTCGCACAGCCACATCCTCACCGCGGACGGTCCGCTGGACCAGGAGCGCCTGCACCGGGCCGCCCAGGAGGTGGTACGCGCCCACCCGGCGCTGACCACGGCCGTGTGCGACGACGGCGCTCTCGGCGCCCGGCTCGTGCCCGGCGCGGCCTGGCACTGGTCGGCGGAGCCCGCGGGGAGCGACGCGCGGCGCGTGGTGCGTGCCCAGCGGGACCGCTTCGACCGTGCCACGGGGCCGCTGTTCGCCGTCAGCCACCTGCCGGGGGCTCCCGGCGAGGCCGACCGCGTCGTCCTCGGCGCGAGCCATCTCGTCATCGACGGCATGTCCTGGGGCATCGTCCTCGCCGACCTGGCCGCCGCCTACCGAGGCGAACCGCTGGTCGCCGAAGAGGCCGGGTACGCCGAACACGCCGCCGTCGTACGGGCCCTGGACCCGGCACCGCACGCCGGGTACTGGCGCGCCCAGCTGGGCGGGGCCGGTCGCTACCGCTGGCGTCTGGACGGCCCCGACACCTATGCCGGTGAGCGGTCGCTGGAGGTGTCGGCGCCGCTGCCACCGGACGGGCACGGCACGCTCCAGGCCGCGGCCCTCACCGCCGTCGCCCGCGCGCTGCGCCCCTGGGCACCGCACGACCAGCCGTCGGTGTGGCTGATCGGCCTGGGCCGCGACCCGCTGGCCGCGTTGCCGGGCTGGGACCCGGACCGGGCCGTCGGGTTCTACTCGGCGGCCCACCCCTTCCGTGTGCCGCTCACCGGCGGCCCGGCCGAGGACGACCTGCGGGCCACGGTCGCCGCGCTGCGCGGGATCCCCGACTCCGGCAAGACGTTCGGGCTGCTGGGCTGCGCCGCGGATCCCGGTCTGCGCGCGGAGTTCGCCGCCCTGGAGCGGCCCCGGGTGATCGTGAACCACCTCGGCGAACTGGCCGACCCGCTCAGCGGTTCGGCCGGCCCCTTCACCGCCTCGGAGCAGACCGCCGCCACCGGCAACGCCGACGTGCGGCGCGAAGTGGATGTGGACGTGGCGGTCGGAGTGCGCGACGGCCACGCCGTACTGCGCTGGCTGTACAACCCCCACGCCGCCGACGAGAGGGCGGTCCGCGAGGCGGCCGAGACGGCGGCCCGCGAACTGCGCGGCCTGTTCGAGGGCGCGCGGCAGGTCCAAGGCCCGGACGGTGTTCCGGGTGTGACAGGAGTGACTGAGGAAAGCATGGAACGATTCTTCGCGCGGCTCAGTCAGGAACGCCGCGACCGGCAGGGGGAACGGCCGTGACCAAGACGACCGCGACGGACCGTCGCCGCCGCCCGCTCGTCGCCCTGCTGACAGCCCAGTACCTGTCGGCCTTCGGCAACGCCATCACGATCGTGACGGTCCCGCTCTATGTCCTGCACACCACCGGCTCGACCACCACGACCGGTCTCGCCGGGTTCCTCGGCGCCCTGCCGCTGATCTTCGCGGGCGCCGTCGGCGGCGTCCTGGTCGACCGGTTCGGCGGACGCAGACTGAGCGTGCTGTCCGACCTCTCCGCGGGAGTCCTGGTCGTACTCATACCGCTCCTGGACGCCACCACGGGGCTGCCCATCCCGCTGCTGTTCGCCCTGTTGTTCACCCGCACGGTCGTGGCGACCCCCGCCACCGCCGCCCGGATGACGCTGCTCAAGCCGGTCATCGAGGACGCCGGGGCCCGGCTGGAGAGCGTCAACTCCTGGTACCAGGCGGCCCCCCGGCTCGGCCTGGTGGTCGGCGCGCCCCTGGCCGGTCTGCTGATCGCGGCGAGCGGCTCGGCCGTCGGCATGTACGTCGACGCCGCGACGTTCCTCGTCGCCGCCGCGCTCGTCGCCTTCGCGGTGCCGGTCGCCGAACCCAGGAAGCGCGGCGGCGGCGCGGCGGCGGGCCCCGGCTTCTTCGGCCAGCTCCGCGAAGGCATGGCTCTCGTCAGGACCATGCCGGTCATCGGCGCGATGACCGCCTTCGTCGTCGTCACCAACTTCCTCGACGACGCCTTCACCCCGCTTTTCCTGCCGGTGTACGCGCAGGAGGTGCTGGACAGCAGCGCGGCCCTGGGATGGTTCCTCGGCGCCGTCGGCGTCGGCGCCATCGTGGGCACCCTCCTGTACGGTCCCGCCAGCCGGACCTTCCTGTCCAACCGCCGCTACACCCTGTTCGGTTGCTTCGCGGTGGTCGCCGTGCTGCGGATGATGCTCTACTTCGAGCCCGGCGCCATCGGCGTGACGGTGATCTGCTTCCTGGTCGGCGTGGCCGGTGGCCCGCTCAACCCGATGCTCTCGACGGTCATGCTCGAACGCGTCCCCGAGGAACTGCGGGGCCGGGTCTTCGGTCTCACCGGCGCCATGGCCCTCACCTCCGCCCCGCTCGGCGTGCTGAGCGCCGGACTGCTGGTGGACCTGGCCGGGCTGCGGGTGCCGATGCTCTGCTTCTCCCTCGTCTACCTCGTTCTGATCGCCGTGAGCTGGCGGTGGCCCTCCCTGCGCGCCATGGACGAGCGGCCCGGCGCCGACGACGGCCGGGACCAGCCCGCCGTACCGGAGCAGGGCCCGGCGACCGCGCCCGACACCGACCCGGAGACCAGGTCGGGCGAGGGGGCGGGCGTCCGATGACCACGACGCACCCGGTCGTCGGCGCCCTCGAAGGGCGCACGGCGGTGATCACCGGCGCCGCGCGGGGCGCCGGGCGGGCCTGCGCGCTCGCTTTCGCGGCACAGGGCGCGGACCTGGTCCTGCTCGACGTGGCGGCCCCGATCCCCGGTGTCCCCTACCCGATGGGCTCCCGGAGCCAGCTCGACCACACCGCCGACTCCTGCCGCCGCCTAGGCGCCGACGTCCTCGTCGCCGCCGTCGACGTCCGGGACCTCGCGGCCCTGACCGAGCTGCGCGAGCGGACCCACGACCGCTTCGGCGCGCCGCACGTACTCGTCAACAACGCGGGCATCGTGGCCCCTTCAGGACGGCCGGTGCACGAGACCGCGGAGGCGGACTGGCAGCTGATGGTGGACGTCGACCTCGGCGGAGCCTGGCGCGCCACCAAGGTGTTCGTCCCCGCCATGGTGGAACGCCGCGCCGGGACGATCATCAACATCGCCTCCACCGCGGGCCTGGTGGGCTACCGCAACTTCGCCGGATACGTCGCGGCCAAGCACGGGCTGATCGGCCTGACCAAGGCCAGCGCCCTCGACTACGCCTCGTACGGCGTGCGCGTCAACGCGGTCTGCCCCGGCAACATCAGGGACGAACCCGCCATGGACGGCCGGATGCTCTCCGAGGTCGCCCGCGCGCTCGACATCCCGCAGGCCGGGCACGACGAACTGTTCACCGCCGACCAGCCGATGAACACGCTGGTCGACCCGGCCGACGTGGCCGCCGCCGCGCTCTGGCTCGCCTGCGACGCCTCCCGACGCGTCACCGGTACCACCCTGACCGTCGACGCCGGGTACGCGGCGCGGTGACCCCCGTGGACTCCGCCTCCGCGCCCCGCGCCGAACGGCACGCCACCTCCGCGACGGAACGCCAGTTCTGGTTCGCGGAGCGGATCGCGCCCGGCTCACCCGCCTGGCGGGTGCTCAGCACCGTACGTATCGACGGCGTCCCGGACCGGCCGGCACTCGCCGCCGCGGCGGCGCGGGTGGTCGCCCGCCACCCCGCGCTGCGATCGGTCTTCGCCCCCGAGGCCGGGGAGCTGTGGCGCACGACCGTGCCGCCCGTCGCACCGCCGCTGCTGGAACTGCCCCCGGGCACCGGCTTCGACGCGGCCGCCCGGCAACTGGCCGGGACCGGACTCCTCGACCCCGCCACCGGCCGCCATGTGGTCCTCGCGCTCGCCGAGGACCGCGGCGGCGCGCCTGGCGCCACCCTGTACGTCCTGACCCACCACCTCGTGTACGACGGGCTGTCCCACGAGGTGTTCACCGCCGACCTCGCCCTGGCCCACGCCCGCGTCGTCGCCGGGGAGGGCGAAGCCGCCCCGCTCACCCGTCCGGCGCCGCGGCCACCGGACGCCGCGCGCCGGGCCGAACTCGCCTCCTACTGGCGGACGGCGCTCGACGGCATGCCGGACCTGCCGGGCGACGGCGACGGCCCGACCCAGCGGCAGCTCGCCCGCGCCGAGCTGCGCTGCCGGGCCGTCGCCTTCCCCGACGGGGCGGGCGCCACCGCGCGCGAGGCGGCCCGGCGCTCGGCCTGCCCGCCCTTCGCCGTGCTGCTCACGGCCTACGCCCAGGCCCTGTACGACCTGTGCGGGGCCGAGGACTTCTGCGTCGGCGTCCCGGTGTCCACCAGGACCCCGGACCTCGCGGACGCGATCGGCTGCCTGCTGACCACCCTGCCGGTGCGGATCCAGCGGCCCGCCGGGCCCCGCGCCCACGAGCGCGGCTGGGGGACCCTCGCCGAAGGTCTGCTCCACATGGACCTGCCGCAGGACGACCTGATCCGCGCGGTGCGCACCCGTCCAGGGCGCCGCATGCCGCTGTACCAGGCCCTGTTCGCGTACGAGAGCTGGCAGCGCCCCGTCCACGACGCCGGTCCTGTCCGTATGCGCAGCGAGCCCGTGGTACCCCTCGGCGCACAGGCCGAGGTTCTGTTCCAGCTGAACGAACTGCCCGGCCACCGCCTCGCGGGAATGCTGCAAGCCCCCGCGGGCGGGTTCTGGGCCGGACGCCTGGCGAAGCTGGCGGAGGCCGTCCAGCACCGGCTCGCCCTGCTGTCCGCAGAGGAAGGGCGGCCCGCCGCTCCGGAGAGTTCCGGACTCTTCCAGCCCGTACCCACGACGAGCACCGAGGAGAACGCCCGATGACACGCGTGATGTGTCTGCCGTACGCCGGAGCCGGCGCCGGGGTCTACCGTCCGTGGAAGACCCTGGCCACCGGCCGGGCCCGCGCCGTGCCCGTCCAGCTCCCGGGGCGTGAGGAGGAGTTCTCCGCGCCCTGCTACGCCTCCTTCCACGCGTGCGTCGCCGATGTCACCCGCCGGGTCACGGAGGCCGCCGCCGGGGAACCCTTCGCGATCTTCGGGCACAGCTTCGGCGGCCTGATCGCCTTCGAGACCGCCCGCCGTCTGTACGAGACCGGGGGGCCGCTGCCCGAGCGGCTGATCGTCAGCGGTACGCGCAGCCCCCGCCACCGTGGATACACCGCGCTCAGCGACGACGGGGAAGAGGCCGTCAACACACTGAAGCGGGACAGCCTGCGCGGCTTCGAGGCACTCGACCACCCCGAGCTGCGCGCCCTGTTGCTGCCGACCCTGCGCGCCGACGCGCGGCTTCTGCAGCAGTACAGCGACTACCGGCCCCAGATGCTCGACCCGCTCCCGATCCCGCTCACCGCGGTGCGCGGCGTGTCGGACACCGTGGCCACCGCGGAGGGGGTCGCCGACTGGAAGACCTTCACCACCAAGGAATACGCCGAGTTCGAAATGCCCGGCGGCCACCTCTACTTGCTGGACTTCATGCCGGAACTGTGGCGCGTCATCGAGGAGCAGCTGTGACCCTGGCCCCCCTTCCCCCGACTCGGTCCGGGGCGGAACACAGGCAGGCCGACCTCGCCCACGCGGGGCTGGCGGAGCTGCACCGGGAGGATCCGGAACTCGCGGGCCTTCTCGACGCGGAGGTCCACGACCAGGACACCACCCTGGCGATGGTCGCCTCCAGCAGCATCGCCGCCCCCTCCGTCCTCGCCGCGAGCGGGTCCGCGCTGTCGAACGTCACCGCCGAGGGATACCCCGGCGCCCGCTACCACCCCGGTGCGGTCAACTTCGACGAAGTCGAACGGCTCGCCGTGCGGCGCGCCACCGCCCTGTTCGGGGCGCGGTACGCCAACGTCCAGCCGCACTCGTGCTCCTCCGCCAACCTCGCCGTGCTCGCCGCCCTCGTGCCGCCCGGCGGCACGCTCCTCGGTCTCGACCTGGACTCCGGCGGCCACCTCACGCACGGCTCCCCGGCCTCGGTGACCGGCCGGCACTACCGGGCCGTCCACTACGGCCTCGACACGAGCGGCCGGATCGACTACGGGCAGGTCGCCGAACTCGCCGCCGCGCACCGCCCCGCCGTGCTGATCGCGGGTGCCAGCGCCTACCCCCGGATCATCGACTTCGCCCGCTTCCGGCGGATCGCCGACTCGGTCGGTGCCTACCTCCTGGCCGACATCTCCCATGTCGCGGGCCTGGTCGCCGCCGGTGAGCACCCCAGCCCCGTCGACCACGCGCACATCACCACGACCAGCACCTACAAGCAGCTCGGCGGACCGCGGGGCGGACTCATCCTGAGCGGTCGCGACCACCGGGCCCCCGGTCCCGACGGGCGCACCCCGCTGGACCGGCTGATGCAACAGGCGGTCTTCCCGCAGAGCCAGGGCACCCCCGCCCCGGCGTCGATCGCCGCCAAGGCCCGCGCGTTCGCGCTCGCCGCCGAGCCCCTGTTCGCCCGCACCGCGCGCCTCACCGTCTCCGGCGCCCGCGCGCTCGCCGCCGAACTGGCGTGCCGGGGACACCGGGTGCTCACCGGGGGCACCGACAATCACATGGTCCTGATCGACCTCCGCGACAGCCGGCTGACCGGTGTCGTCGCGGAACGGGCTCTGGAGGAGTGCGGGATCCTCGTCAACCGCAACCGCATCCCGGACGACACCCGGCCCCCGCTGGTCACCAGCGGCATCCGGCTGGGCTGCAACGTCCTCGCCCAGCGCGGCATGGGTCCCGAGCACATGCGTGAGTGCGCGGAGCTGATGCACGCCGTCCTGGCCGCCACCACACCGCTGAGCGACACCGAGTACGTCATCGAACCCCACCAGCGCGTCCGCCTCCGGGAGCATGTCCGGGCGCTGTGCGCCCGCCACCCCCTGCCGCACGCGACCGCCAGGGCCGCGGCCCGCGACGCCCTCAGGACGGGAACTTCCCTGTGAACGCCGACACCAGCGCCGCCGGCGCCGTGGCCACCTGGCCCGCCGTACTCGTCCCCGCCGACCGGCCGCGCCGCGCCGGTGCCCTCCCCCGTGCGGCGGGTCTGGTCCGGGGCACCCTGCCCGGCGCCGCGCGGGAGGGCGGGGCGTCGGCCCACGCCCTGCTCACCGCCTGCTTCGCGGCGCTGCTGCACCGCCTCACCGGCCAGGACCTGATCGCCCTCGCCACTCCCGAGGGCATCACCGGGTACGCCGTCGACGCGGACTCCACCGCGGCGGACCTGGCGGCCCGCGGCACCCCCGTGACGCCCGGCGCGGACCTGGGCACGCCCCTGGTGGCGGTCGCGCACGGCACCGAACGGCGGGGCGCCCCGCCGTTCGAGCTGCACCTCGCGCTGGACCGGCGGGACGACGGCTGGACCGCGGAACTGAGCTACGACGAGAGGCTGTTCACGGCGGACTCGGCCCGCCGCGTCCTCGCCCGCCTGCGGACCCTGACGGCGAGCGCCGTCCGCGCCCCGCTCACACCCGTCTCCCGGCTCGCCCTGCTCACCGCCGAGGAGACGCACCGCGTCCTGACCGAGTGGAACGACACGGCGGCCGACCTGCCGCACGGTACGTGTCTGCACACGGCGTTCGAGGAGCGTGCCGCGGCCGACCCCGGCGCACCCGCCGTCGTGCACGGCGCGCGTACCTGGACGTACGGGGAGGTCGACGCCTGCGCCAACCGGCTCGCACACCGCCTCCGGGAGGCGGGCGTGGGCCCCGACGTCCGGGTCGGACTGTGCCTGGAGCGCTCCGCGACCCTGCTCGCCTCCGTACTGGGCATCCTCAAGGCCGGTGGCGCCTACGTCCCCCTGGACCCGGACTACCCCGCCCAGCGGCTGACCGCGATGCTGGACGGCACCTCCTGCGCCGCCGTGGTCACCGACCGGATCCGGGCCGCCGCGCTGCCCACCGCGCCGCCCGGCACCGAACGCCAGGTCGTCCTGGTCGAGGCGCTCCTCGACGGCACCGATCCGGACCTCGCGGCCCGGCCGGACACCACCCCCGGGCCGAGCGCGGGCCCGGACGACCTGTGCTACGTCATCCACACCTCGGGATCGACGGGCCTGCCCAAACCCATCGCCCTGCGCCATCGCGGTGTGGTGAACAACCTGGCGGACCTCAACTCCCGCTTCGGCGTGGGCTCCTCCGACACCATCCTCGGCCTGTCCTCACCGAGCTTCGACATGTCCGTCTACGAATTCCTCGGCATCACCGCGGCGGGCGGCACTGTCGTGGTGCCCGAGGCGGACCGGGCCAAGGACGTGGCGCACTGGGCCCACCTCTTCGCACGCCACGAGGTCACGGTCTGGAACTCCGCCCCGGCCCTGCTGGAACTGCTGACGGAACATCTGGAGCGCACCGGCGGCACGGCCCTGGCCCGGCTGCGGCTGGTCATGCTGGGAGGCGACTGGTGCCCGGTCTCCCTGCCCGACCGGGTGCGGGCGCTCGCCCCCGACGTCCGCTTCGTCGTCCTCGGCGGCGCCACCGAGGCGTCGATCCACTCCACCGTCTACGAAGTCGTGGAGAGCGATGCCGCCTGGACGAGCATTCCGTACGGCCGCCCCATGGCCAACCAGCGCGCGTACGTCCTGGACGACGCGCTGCAGCCGGTCCCGCCCGGCGTCGTCGGCGAACTCCACCTGGCGGGCACCGGTCTGGCCCGCGGCTACCTGGAACGCCCCGCCCTCACGGCCGAACGCTTCCTGGAGTGGTCCTACGGTGACGTGCGGGACCGCCTCTACCGGACCGGGGACCTCGCCCGCTGGCGGGCGGACGGTGTCCTGGAACTCCTCGGCCGTAAGGACTTCCAGGTCAAGCTGCACGGCCTGCGCGTCGAACTGGGCGAGATAGAGGCTGTGCTGCGCGCCCACCCCGAGGTGAAGGACGCCGTCGTCACGGCCCGGGAGGACGGCTCCGGTGCCCGGCGACTGGTCGGCCACGCCGTCCCGTGTCTCGGCGCGGCGCCGCGCCCCGGGGAGCTGCGCGCGCACCTGGCCAAGGTGCTGCCCTCCTTCATGGTGCCCGCCGCGGTCCTCGTCCTGGACGAACTGCCTCTCAATGTCAACGGCAAGCTCGACCGCAAGGCCCTCGGCGCGCTCTCCTCGGCCCCGGACGCCGCGGAGCGGGACACGTCGGCCGTCGAGGCTCCGGTCGGCGCCTGGGAGGAACACATCGCCGCGGTCTGGCAGGACGTCCTGCGCGCCGGTCCTGTCGGCCGCGACGCGGACTTCTTCTCGCTCGGCGGCGACTCCATGTCCGCGCTGCGCTGCCTGGCCCGCATCGACGACAGCCTGCGCTGGCCCGAGCTGTTCAGCCATCCGACGGTCCGCCGGCTCGCCGCCCACCTCGCCGCCGCCGGCCGCACGCCGCCGCGGCCCTGACCCGTACCGGCCCGGTTCCCGCTGCCGTGAACCGGGCCCCGAGCAGCCCTGAATCCCGCATCCCGTGTCACCCCGCCGGAGGAGAGACCGTGACGGTTCATGCCGACGCCGACGCGCTGCCGCCCACCACCGAGACGTTCCGATCCGTCTTCCGCCACCACGCGGCGGGCGTCGCCGTGGTGACCGCGCAGGGCGGCAGACCGGCCGGTTTCACCGCGACGTCGCTGTCCTCCGTGGCCGTGGCCCCGCCGACTGTCTCGTTCGCCATGAGTACGTCCTCGTCGAGCTGGCCCGTCTTCCGCGACGCGTCCCACGTCGGGGTGCACATCCTCGCGGCGGACCAGCGGGACCTCGCGTCGAGGTTCGCCACCGCCGCAGGACCGGACCGCTTCGCCGCCCCGACCCGATGGCGGCGGGGCCCGTACGACGTCCCGGTGCTGGACGGCGTACTGGCGTGGCTGGTGTGCCGCGTCGAGGTGGCCGTCCCCGCGGGCGACCACCGGTTGATCGTCGCCCGTGCCGTCGCGGCGGAGTCCCGCTCCGGCGGGCGTCCACTCCTCTACCACGACCGCGCGTACGTCCGCCTGTGCGACGGATGACCAGGTGACGCGCTCCGGCACCGCGCCCGCTCAGCACCCGCGGGTCGACGAGTGGGCCTGACACAGGGCAAGTCGGCGTCCGTACGACGGCGGCAGCCACCTCATACCGACCCTGAAACCACGAATTCCCGCCCAGTTGTGTCAACCGGACGGGAACTCGTGAACCGATCCCGAGCTGACTCGTGAACGGCTTGTTGTTGTGGACCTGAGGGGATTTGAACCCCTGACCCCCTCGATGCGAACGAGGTGCGCTACCAGTCTGCGCCACAGGCCCTTGCAACGAGTGAAACTTTAGCACCCTTGAGGCCGTGCCCGGAAATCCGTCCGTGGCTGGTCACGGGCGCGGCCCGGTGTCACTCGTTGGCGGCGCGGGGGCGGCTGTCTTCGTCGTACTGGTCGAAGAGCGGCGTCCTGCCCCGGTCGCGGGGGCGGCGCGGGGCCGGAGGGGCCGCGCCGCCCCCGCGACCGGG
>NZ_QQNA01000135.1 GCF_003346515.1 Streptomyces corynorhini | reverse complement strand
CGCGCCCACGGCGAGGCCCGCCCCCGGCCCCGGCGCTCGCTCCGTCCGGCGGCGGGCCTCGCCGTGGGCGCGCTGGCACTGGGATGTGTGCTCGCGAACAGCGGCACGGCCGGTGCGGCCTCCCCGGCGACCCGGGCGACCGCGGCGACCCTGACGGCCGCGGCATCCGCGACGGCCGCGGCCCCCGCCGCCTCCCGCGCCAAGGCCGGTGACCTGCTCGACGTCACCCTCGACCAGCTGCACCCCACCCAGCCGGCCATCGGCTTCGACCAGATCTACTACAAGCTCGGCCGCTACACCTCCACCAAGGACGAGGCGAACGGCGACCTCAACAAGCGCTTCGACGACTGGTGCGAGACCAACGGCCAGGAGAAGGCCGCGTCCGTCAAGCGCGGCGCCAAGCTCTCCGACGCGTCGAGCTTCACCTGCTCCGTCGCCGTCGGCAAGGAGACCGCCGAGACCCGCGCCGCGATGAAGACGGCCGTCGTCGGCCCCGGCGGCGTCCTGTACCTCACCGACGGGCACCACACCCTGACCTCCTTCCTGGAGACGCCCGACGGCGGCCCGAAGACCCGTATCAGGCTGCGTGTCGTGGACAACCTGAGCGGGCTGTCCGGCGCCGCGTTCTGGCAGACCATGCGGGAGAAGAAGTGGGTGTGGCTGCGCGACGAGAACAACCGCCCCCTCACCACCGACCAGCTCCCGAGCCACCTGGGACTGGCCCACTTCCACGACGACCGCTACCGCAGCCTCGTCTACTTCACCCGTGACATCGGCTACCAGGCGCCCTCCGACGCCGCCGAGTTCCTGGAGTTCCAGTGGGGCACCTGGCTGCGTGAGCGCGTCGACCTGGGCGCGTACGACCTGACCACGCCCGCCTCGTACCTCTCCGCGATCCGCACCGCCTCCGAGACGATGTCGGCGACGCCCGGCGACACGGTCGTCGCCGACGGCCGCACCGCCGACGAACTCGGCCGGATGAAGGAGTGGAACAACGGCAAGAAGGCGACCGGCGGCGAGTTCGGGAAGCTCAGCGCCCCGATCTCCGAGTCGAAGCCCGGCAAGCTCGCCTACGCCCTCGACTTCCGCTCCCACGTCCCCGCCGCCCCCGCCTGCACCAGGACGGTGACCGGCACGCACGTCGGACCGCTGGTCGTCTCCTCCGGCGTCACCTGCCTGAACGGTACGAAGCTCACCGGCCCGGTCGTGGTCGGCGCGGGCGCGAGCCTGTACGCGAAGGGCGCCGAGATCACCGGGCCCGTCCAGGCGGTCGGCGCGCGTACGGTCCAGCTCTGCGGCACCTCGCTCACCGGTCCGCTCTCGGTCGTCGGTACGAAGGAGCGGCTGACCCTGTCGGGCCCCGGCTGCACCCCGAACACCCTGAAGGGCCCGGTCCAGCTGGTCGGCAACCCGTAGCCCCGACCACGCCCGGTACCCCGTCCGCCGCGCCCCCGTAGGCTGATCCGCGTGTGGATCAGCGAGGGTGGGGCCGGGCGGACGCGGGCCGCCGACGACGTGGACCGCGAGACAGCGGAGACGGGTGACGCGGCGGGTACGGGCGACACGGCGGGTACGGGCGACGCGGCGGGTACGGGCAGCGAGGCGGGTACGGGCGACACGGCGGCCGGGACAGCGAAGGGCGCGCGGCCGTGGTGGTGGACGCCGTCGCTGGTGACCGCCGTCACCGTCCCGTTCTACGTCCTGTGGGCCGCGCTGCTCGCGACCGGCGGCGGCGACCTCGCCGCGCAGCTCGCGTGGGCCGGGTTCATGGAGCGCCATCCGGACTCGGCGTACAACCTCTCCTGGTACGGCGGCGCGCACACCGCCAACTACAGCGTGCTGGCGCCCCCGCTGATGGCCTTCCTGGGCGTCAGGACGGTGTCCGTGGCGGCGGGACTGGCCGGGACCTGGGCCATGAGCGCCCTGTTCGTACGGTCGGGGGTGCGGCGCGCCCACTGGCCGGCGCTGCTGGGGGCGGTGGCCCTCTGGTGCAATGTGGCCTCGGGACGGACGACGTTCGCGCTGGGCGTCGCCGTCGGGCTGTTCGCGCTGCTCCACGTGGGGCGCCGCGTCCCGGCGGCGGTCCTCGCCGCGCTCGCCACCCTGACCAGTCCGGTCGCCGGGCTCTTCCTCGCCGTGGCGGGCGCGGCGTACGCCCTCGACCGGCGCTGGGCGCGAGGGGCTTCGCTGCTCGTGCCGCCCGCGCTGGTCGTGGCGGCGACGACGCTGCTCTTCCCGTTCGAGGGCGAGCAGCCGATGGCCCCCGGCAAGCTGTCGACGCCGCTGGTGATCTGCGCGGTGCTGTGCTGCGCGGCGCCGCGCGCGTGGCGGGTGGTGCGCTACGGCTCGGTGGTGTACGCGCTCGGGGTGGTGCTGACGTTCCTGGTCTCCTCGCCGATCGGCACGAACGTGGAGCGGCTGCTGGGGCTCGCGGGGCCGCCGGTGCTGCTGGCCGCGCTTCTGGCCAGGGGCCCTCGTACGGCGCTGCGCGCCCCGGTGAGCGCGCGGGCCCTGGCCGCGCTCGTCCTCGCGATCGGTCTCACCCTCAACACGCAGTGGCTGCTGAGCAAGACGGATGACGACCTCAAGGTGTCGACCACCGTGCCCGGCTGGGCCACGCACACCGGCGGCGTGGTCGCCGCCCTGGACCGGCTGGGCGCCGAACGCACCCGGGTGGAGGTGGTGCCCGCCCGCAACCACCGGGAGGCCGACGTCCTCGCTCCGCACGTCAATATGGCGCGCGGCTGGAACCGGCAGCTCGATGTCGTGCGCGGGCGTCTCTTCTACGACCGCCACACCGGCACCGCCACCCTCGACCGGGCCGACTACCGCGCCTGGCTGGACCGTTGGGCCGTCGGCTTCGTCGTCCTGCCGCACGGGCGGCCCGACGGTCCCGCCACCGCCGAGGCCGCGCTCGTCAAGGACGGCCCGGCGTGGCTGGAGCGGGTGTGGGGCGACCGCTGGTGGACGGTCTACCGGGTGCGGGACGCGAGGCCGCTGGTGTCGCGGCCCGGCAGCGTGGTGCGCGCGGACGGCGCGGAGCTGACCGTGCGCATGGCGGCGGCCGGTGCGGTGACCGTACGGGTCGCCTACTCGCCGTGGCTCAGGGCCCCGGGCGCCTGTGTGGAGCGCGCGGGCGAGTGGACGCGGCTGACGGTGACCGCGCCGGGCGACTACCGGCTGGGCTCGGCGTACCGGCTGCCGCGCGGCGGTGGTGGGAGCGGCTGCGGCTGACCGGCTCCGGCGCGCGCGGGGAAGCGCGCCGCCGGCCCGGTGCGCGGTGGGCGGCGGGCCGCGCACCGGGCCGCGTCACAGCTTCAGCTGGAAGACGCCCGCCGCCCGCTCGCGCCGGTAGCCCAGCGACTCGTTGACCGCGAGCATGCCCGTGTTCTCGTCGGCGACGGTGGTGGTGATCTCCCGTACGCCGGGGCGCAGTTCGCACAGGCCGTCCAGCAGATGGCGCTTGACCGCGCGCCCCAGGCCGTGGCCCCTGCTGTCCGGGACGACCACCGTGTCGTACTGGAGGGCGCGGGTGTCGGCCGGGTCTCTGAGGACCACCTCGGTGTACGCGACGACCGCGTCGCCGCGCGCGGCGTCGAGCACCACCGAGGTGTGGATGACCCCGCCGCGCTCCTCGATCACCCGCGCGGCGGCCCGTACCCGCTCGGCGTCCCAGCGTTCGGCGCCCTCCGCCAGCTCCCCGGCGGGCGCGTCGTTCATCGCCTCGTGGGCGAGGGCGAACGAGGCGGCGTACGCGTCGGGGACGACCCCCGTCCAGTCCGCGAAGCGCAGACCGGCGGGGAGCGACGGCGGTGGTATCTCCTCCAGCGCCCGCCGTACGCGCTGTACGTACCAGCCGAGCGGCAGCACGTTCGTGAAGCCGAGACTGTCCACGAACGCCTCGCCCGCGCCCCCGACTTCGAGCACGGTGGCGACCGATCCCCGTCCGGCGGACGAGAGTTCGTCCCGTACCGCCGCCCACAGGGCCGCCCCGACGCCGTGCCGCCTGGCGTCGGGCCGTACCACCAGGGCGTTCAGGAAGGCCCGGTGGCGGTTGGCCGGCTCGGTGAACAGCATCAGCGAGGCGACACCTGTGTACGACCCGTCGGGCGCCGTCGTCGCCATGTGCACGCTCCGGCCGCCGGTCGACGGCACCCGCAGTTTGCCGACGGTCTCCGTGATGCTGGGCTCGGGGACGGAAGCGGGCAGGTCCAGGTCGTGCGCGGCGACGACCACCGCGTGCCAGGCGGCTGTCTCGGCGGCCGAGGGCGAGTTTCCCAGAGTGATCAGCATGGCTTCGAACCTACGCGTACGAGAGGGGCGACGCCCCCGGGTTGCGGGGACGTCCTGACGAACCTCGGCGGAACGGACGGCCGGCGTCCCTCCCGGTTCAGGCAGCGGCGTTCTCCGTGATCGTGACCCGGCCCTTGCGGATGGTCGCGAGCCGGGGCGCGCGACGGGCTATCGAGCTGTCGTGCGTGACCATGATGAAGGTCAGACCGTGCTCTTTCCAGAGTCCTTCCAGCAGTTCCATGATGTCGTCGCGTGTCGACTCGTCAAGGTTTCCGGTCGGTTCGTCCGCGAGCAGCACCTTCGGCTGCTTGACGAGCGCGCGGGCGATGGCCACGCGCTGCTGCTGACCGCCGGAGAGTTCGCTGGGCAGATGCCCGGCCCGCTCGCCGAGACCGACGGATTCCAGCGCCCGCTCGGCCTGTTCGCGCCGGGCGGCGCCCTTGAGGCCGAGCGGTACGAGCGCGGTCTCGACGTTCTCCTGGGCGGTCAGTGTGGGGATGAGGTTGAAGCTCTGGAAGACGAAGCCGATGGACTCGGCCCGCACCTTGGTGAGTTTCGCCTCGGGCAGGTCGGCCAGGTTCACCCCGTCGAACTCGACGGTGCCACTGGTCGGCCGGTCGAGCCCGCCGAGCATCTGGAGCAGGGTGGACTTGCCGCCGCCTGTGGGTCCCTGGATGACGAGCCGGCCGCCGTCCTCGATGGTCAGGTCGACCCCGGCGAGGGCGTGGACGGTCTTCTTGCCGCGCGTGTAGTGCTTGGTGACGCCTCTGAGCTGGTACACGGATCCACTCCTGTGGTGCGAAAGGCTGTACGGGACGACGGGGGGCGGGCGCGTCCGGTGGCCCGCGTGGTGGGCGGGCCGTCTTCGGCGGGCCCGCCCGCTCACTCGACGCGGCGCAGCGCGTCCGCCGGGCGCAGCCGGGAGGCCCGCCAGCCGCCGAAGCCGCCCGCGATCAGGCCACCGGCGACGGCGAGCGCGACGGCGACGCCGATCGTGGTGAGCGAGACGGGCGCGGTGAGGGCGATGTCGAGGGCCTTGGCGGCGCTCTGCCGGCCGGCGCCGCCGCCACCCATGGGGCCGCCGCCACCGCCGCCGAAGCCACCGCCACCGCCACCGCCGAAGCCGCCTCCGGAGGAGCCGAGTTGTGCGGTGAGGGTGGGGCTGATGGCCGTGACGAGGTACGCGCCGCCGAGGCCGAGGGCGATCCCGAGCACCCCGCCGAGCAGCCCGTTGACGAGCGCCTCGCCGACGACCTGCCGGGTGACGCGACCGCTGGTCCAGCCGAGCGCCTTGAGCGTGCCGAACTCCCGTACCCGGCGGCTGACGGCCGAGGACGTGAGCAGCCCGGCCACCAGGAAGGCGGCGACGAGCACGGCGACGGAGAGCCACTTGCCCACGTTGGCGGCGAGGTCGGACGCGGTGGACAGCGAGCCGGAGACGGTGTCGGCGAGGTCGGCCGAGGTGGTGACGGTGGTGCCGGAGATGTTCTTCTGGATGGTGGCCTTGACGGTGTCGATCTGCTGCGAGTCGGCGGCCTTGACGTAGACGGTGGTGACCTTGTCCTTGGAGTCGGCCAGGGTCTGCGCCTTCTTGAGCGGGATGTAGAGGTTGGCCGCCGCGTCACCGCTGTCGGCGGTGGCGACGCCGATGAGGGTGAACTTCGTCTTGGAGATGGTCACGGTCTTGCCGACCGTGAGGCTCTTCTCCTTGGCGTAGGCGCTGTCGACGACGGCGACCGCCGCGTCGGTCTCGCCGGTCGTGAAGGTGCGGCCCTTGGTGAGCTTGGAGGAGGTCAGCGGGCCGAGGGCGGGCGCGGTGACGTCCGTGCCGTAGACGGTGTACGAGTTGACGTCGAACGAGGCGCCGCCGCCGCGTACTTCGCCGCCGGAGCCGCCCGTACCGCCGGAGCCGCCGGGCGCGCCGCCCCGGCCGCCGCCCTGCTGGCCGCCCTCCTGCTGGGCGAACTCGCCGCGCTTGAACTCGCCGTCGACCTTGAGGACGGTCAGGCTGAGTCCGCCGACGGCCTCGGAGACGCCGTCCTGGCCGGCGACCTCGGTGACGGTCGAGGAGGCCAGGGTCTGGAAGCCCTGGACCATGACGCGGTCGCTGCTCTGCTCGGTGTCCGCGTCGTCGTCGCCCTTGGCGTCGAACTCGAAGCGGGGCCGGCCCGTCGTACCGCCTTCGCCGGGCGGGGTGGCGGCTTTGGTGACCGTCATGTCGGTGCCGAGCCCGTACAGCGACTGGAGTACCTGGTCCTGGGCCCGGCTCATGCCGGTGGAGACGGAGCTGACGACGATGACGAGGGCGATTCCCAGGGCGAGCCCCGAGGCGACGACGAGCGCCGCCTTTCTGCGACGGCGCAGCTCGCGCCTGAGATAGGTGAAGAACATGGGCGTGAAGTTAGGCGCCCGTTGTGATGAGGAGTTAAGGCCCGGGTGAGAGCTGGATGAGAACGCGAACGGCGGCGGCACCGCGAGGGGTGCCGCCGCCGTTCAGGACGTCGCGTTCCGGACGTCGCGTTCCGGACGTCGCGTTCCGGACGTCGCGTTCCGCGGGTGTCAGGCTTCGGAGCCGGCCTTCCAGTCGGCCCAGCTGAGGTTCCAGCCGTTGAGGCCGTTGTCCGGCTGGATGGTCTTGTCGTCGGAGTTCTTGACGATCACGACATCACCGACGATCGAGCTGTCGTAGAACCACGCGGCGGGCGTGTTGGGGTCGTTGGCGCCCTTGGTGTCCGACAGGCCGACACAGCCGTGGCTGGTGTTGACGGAACCGAAGATGGACTTGGCGCCCCAGTAGTTGCCGTGCAGGAAGGTGCCGGAGTTGGACAGCCGCATGGCGTGCGGGACGTCCTTGATGTCGTACTCGCCCTTGCCGTCGCTGTCCGTGAAGCCGACCGTCGCGCCGTTCATCCGGGTCTCCTTGAACTTCTCGGAGATCACCATCTGGCCGTTGTAGGTCGTGTTCTCGGGGGAACCGGCCGAGATCGGGATGGTCTTGATCGTCTTGCCGTCCCGGGTGACGGTCATGGTGTGGGCCTTGGCGTCCACCGTGCTGACCTGGGCGCGGCCGATCTTGAAGGTGACCGTCTTCTCCTGGACGCCGAAGACGCCCTTGGCGCCCTCGACGCCGTCCAGGGAGAGCTTCAGGGTGACCGTGGAGCCGGCCTGCCAGTACTGGTCGGGGCGCAGGTCCAGGCGCTGGCCGTTGAACCAGTGGCCGACGACTTCCTGGCCGCTGCTGGAGGTGACGGTGACGCCGTCCTCGACAGCCTTCTTGTCGGTGATCGCCTTGTTGAAGTTGATCGAGACCGGCATGCCGACGCCGACCGTGGAGCCGTCCTCGGGGGTGAAGTTCCCGATGAAGCTGTTCTCGGGGGAGACCGTGGTGAAGGAGGCGTTGGCGAACGCCTTGAGGTTCTTGGCGTCCTTCGCGGTGGCGGCGACCTTGTAGACGGTGGAGCGTTCGAGCTGGGCGTCCGGCTGCCAGCTCTTGGCGTCGTCGGAGAGGGTGCCCTTGACGGCGGTGCCGTCGGCCGTGGTCATCTTGACCTCGGTGAGAGTGCCCTTGGTGACAGTGACCTTGGCGTCGTTGTTGATCCCGACGTTCGTCGCGCCGTTCTTCGGCGCGATGGCTATCTGGGCCTCGGACGTCTGCTTGGCGGCGGCCGCGTCGGCCTGCGACTGCGAGGAGGACGAGCTGTCGCCGCTCGCCTTGTCACCGCTGTCACTGCACGCCGAGAGCACCAGAACGCCGCCGAGCACTGCGGACGCGGCCATGAGGCCCTTGCGCCGCTTGCTGTCCGTCATCACACGCTTCTCCATCATCGCCGCCTACCCTGCCGATAACCTTTAAGAACACCCTTGGCGGTTCGTCCGGTTCCACATCGATCGAATGTGTGGTGAACACCACTCGCCCCGGGGAATGCCGTACGGAATATCGCGGGGGTACGGGCGGGCTCCGGCCCGCCGACTGCCGCGGCCCGGAGCCTGTACCGACCGGCACGAGTACCGGTCGGTTCGGTCCTACCAGAGTGTCATGCTCCGACGCTACCCCCGACCAGCACCCACCCCGCCGCCGTCGCCCACGGCCGTGACCTGCGACGATCCATTGTTTCCGGTGCGGGCGCCGTCCTCGCCGCCGTCCCCGTCGTGGTCCCCGTCGCCGTCCCCGTCGTGGTCCCCGTCGCCGTCCCCGTCGCCGTCCCCGTCGCCGTCCTCGTCGTCGTCGAGGTCCCACTCCAGCGCGTCGGGGTCGTAGTCGATCAGCTCGCTGGTCCAGGACGCCTGGGCGAGATCGATCCCGGGAACCTCCTTGACCAGGTCGAACGGCTCCACCAGATACGCGAGGGCCTCCGCCCCGTCGTCCCGTACCGTCGCCCGCGCATGCTCGCGCTCGTCGTCGGGAAGGGTCTCGTCGGCGGCCACGCGGTCGAGGGCGGCGGCGCTCAGCCGCTCGGCGTCGGCCACTTCCAGCACCAATTCCACCCGCAGCCGTACATACCGTGATGTCTCAGAAGTGCTCATACGACGGAGCGTAGGGCTCCTGACCCACGCGGCTTTCCCACGACCCGCTGCTTTCAGCAGCCGAGCGGGTCCGAGGTCCCGGCTGCCGGGCGGGGCCCCAGGGGGCGGAGGACGCCGCTTCGGACGTACTCGTCTAGCATCAGCGCACTCAGCCAATTCGGCGTTGTCCAAAGGGGATCGATCACGTGTCCGTCGCACGCCGGCCGCTGCTGACGGCGACCGCCGCCGGAACCCTGCTCTGCGCGCTGTGGTTCGTGCCTTCCGCGAAGGCCACGGACGACATGAGCGGGGCGACCGGCGGACGGGAGCAGTCCGCGCCATCGGAGCAGAGCCAGGGGAGACTCGCCCTCGAAGGCTACGAGGAGCCCGCCACGCCCAGCACGCCCAGCGCGCCCGCCACGTCCGGCGAGGACCGCCGGGAGCCGGTCCTCGCCGACACGGGCAGCGTGGACACCACGCCGTACGTCGTCGGCGGGACCGGCTGCCTGGGGATCGGCGCGGGCTTCGTCGCGTACTCGATGCGCAGGGCGGGCCGTACGGTCTGACGCGCCCGCGCCGCCCGCGCCGCCCGGCCCGCTACCGGCCCGCTACGCGAGCGGCCCGGTGACCGGCTCCACGGCGGCGACCAGCGCCCCCGTCCGCACGAAGGCGTCCGCGCCCGCGAGGTCGGGCGCCAGGAACCGGTCGGGCCCCGGGCCCTCGACGCCCGTGGCGCGCAGCGCGTCGATGACCGCGCGGGAGGCGGGCGCGGGCGTCAGCCCGGCGCGCAGCTCGATGGCGCGCGTCGCCGCGTACAGCTCGACGGCGACGATCCGGGTCAGGTTGTCGACGGCGGTGCGGAGCTTGCGCGCGGCGGACCAGCCCATCGAGACGTGGTCCTCCTGCATCGCGGAGGACGGGATCGAGTCGACCGAGGCCGGTGCCGCGAGCCGCTTCATCTCGCTGACCAGCGCGGCCTGGGTGTACTGGGCGATCATCAGGCCGGAGTCCACCCCGGCGTCGTCCGCGAGGAACGGCGGCAGCCCGTGCGAGCGGTTCTTGTCCAGCAGCCGGTCGGTACGGCGCTCCGCGATGGAGCCGAGGTCGGCGGCGACGATGGCGAGGAAGTCCAGGACGTAGGCCACCGGGGCGCCGTGGAAGTTGCCGTTGGACTCCACCCGGCCGTCGGCCAGTACCACCGGGTTGTCCACGGCCGAGGCCAGCTCCCGGTCGGCCACCAGCCGGGCGTACGCCAGCGTGTCCCGGCCCGCGCCCGCGACCTGCGGGGCGCAGCGCACCGAGTAGGCGTCCTGCACCCGGGGCTCGGCGTCGGCCTGGAAGTGCCCGGTCAGCCCGGACCCGGCGAGCACCCGCCGCATGTTGTCGGCGCTGGCGCCCTGGCCGGGGTGCGGCCTGATCGCGTGCAGCTCGGGCGCCAGGACCTTGTCCGTGCCGAGCAGGGCCTCCAGGGTGAGGGCCGCGGTGATGTCGGCGGAGGTGTAGAGCCGGTGCAGGTCGGCGAGGGCCATGATCAGCATGCCGAGCATGCCGTCCGTGCCGTTGAGCAGGGCGAGCCCCTCCTTCTCGCGCAGCTCCACGGGCTCGATGCCGTGTGCGGCGAGCAGCTCGCCCGCGGGCGCGATCACGCCGTCGGGGCCCTCGGCGTCGCCCTCGCCCATGAGGGTCAGCGCGCAGTGCGAGAGCGGGGCGAGGTCCCCGGAGCAGCCGAGCGAGCCGAACTCGTGGACGACCGGGGTGATCCCGGCGTTCAGGACGGCCGCCATGGTCCGCGCGGTCCCGGGCCGTACGCCGGTGTGTCCCGACGCCAGGGTCTTCAGCCGCAGGAACATCAGCGCCCGCACCACCTCGCGCTCCACCCGGGGCCCCATCCCGGCGGCGTGCGACCGCACGATGTTGCGCTGGAGCCGCCCCCGCAGGTCGGGGCCGATGTGCCGGGTGGCGAGGGCGCCGAACCCGGTGGAGACGCCGTACACGGGCTCCGGCTTGGCCGCCAGCGCGTCGACGACCTCGCGGGCGGCGGCGAGCGCGTCGAGGGCCTCGGCGGAGAGTTCCACCCGGGCGTGGCCCCGGGCGACGGCGATGACGTCCTCGGCCGTCGTCCCCGACGGCCCCACCACGACTGTATGCATATCCATATTCAGGAGCGTACGGACTGTATCGCCGAGTGTCACTAGGCGGCGAGGTCGCCGCTCGGAGCCTCCTCCTACGACGACGGTGGCGGCAGCGGTGGCGGCGGCGGTGGCGGTGGCGCGTCCCGGAAGCGGCGGCGGTCGCCGGACGGTGGGGCGGGGGCGTCGGCCAGCCGGATCACCGCGCCGTCGCGGCCCGCCACCACCGGCCGCCGGGAGCGGGCGCCCTTCGCGCGGTACTGCGCGGCGTCCGCCAGGCGGAACAGCCGACGGGCCGAGCGGACCTCGCCGATCGGATCGCCGGTGGACGCGATCCCGCAGGCCACGCCCTCGCCCAGCTCCAGCCCCGCGGCGCGCAGACAGAGTTCACCGGCCACCGCGATCACCTCGTCCGCCGCGGGGCCGACCGTCAGGAGGCAGAACTCGTCGCCGCCGAGCCGCGCCGCCAGCGCGCCGGGGAGCCGGGCGCCGCAGACCGACAGGAGTGTGCTGAATCGTTCCAGCAGCCGGTCGCCGACGGCGTGGCCCTGGGTGTCGTTGACCTTCTTGAGCCCGTTGAGGTCGCAGACGACCAGGCTCACGACGGCCCCTTCCCGCCGGTGCGCGGCGATCGCCTCGTCCAGCCGCGCGTCCACCGCGCGCCGGTTCGCCAGCCCCGTCAGCGGATCGGTGGAGGCGAGCCTGCGGACCTCTTCGAGCCGTTCCGTCTGGGCGATCCCGGCCGCGACGACCGACGCGATGACGGTGGCGAAGTCCGCGTCGTCCGTGTCGAAGACCGGGGCGCCGCGCGGCCTGGCCACGTACAGCTCGCCCCAGGCCCGCCCGTGCAGCACGATCGGCGCCACGACGCAGCAGCCCCGGCCGCGCCGCCGGAGCGCGGCGACGCGCTGGGGGCAGTGGCCGGGCGCGGCCCGCGCGCCGGGCCCGGGGGCGGCGCCCGGCCCGGCGTCCGCCGTCTCCACCCACGCGTGCGCCCCGCCGCCGCCCGTCCACCGCTCGTGCGGGAACTCCGCGATCTCGGGGAACTGGTGGACGGGGTACGACTCGTCCTCGGGGAACTCCTCCTCCCCCGCCACCCGCTCCCCCGCGTTCACCAGCACCTTCAGCCGCCCGAGGTCCCGCTCCCACAGCGACAGCGCCGCGAAACTCCCCCCGAGCGCCTCGCGCGCCCCCAGCGCCGCCGCCAGCCAGGCGTCGCGCGCCGCCGGGGCCGCGGCCATCGCCTGGGACAGCGCCACTACGGCACCCAGTCGCCCATCCACTCCCATCACTCCACCTTAAGACGGTTTGGAGTGATTTGATCACTTGGGGCGAACGAGGGTCACCGTGAGTTGGATCATGGAGAGGCGGGTGGCGGCGGGCGCTACTCCCCCGGCCACGCGGGCGCTACTCCCCCGGCCACGCGGGCGCGCGCTTCTCGTTGAACGCCGCGACACCCTCGGCGCGGTCTCCCGAGAACGCGACCGAGCGCCACGCCGCGTCCTCCACCTCCAGACCGGCCCGCAGGTCGAGACCGTGCCCGAGCCGCAGCGCGCGCTTGGCCGCGCGCAGACCGACGGGCGAGTTCGCGGCGATACGGCCCGCCAGCGCGAGCGCCTCGTCCCGGTCCTCGCCCTCGGCCACCAGCTGGTCGACCAGGCCCAGACCGGCCGCCTCCGCGGCGCCCACGCGCCGCGCCGTGAAGACCAGTTCGGCGGCGCGCGCGGCGCCGACCCGGCGCGGCAGCAGCTGCGTACCGCCGCCGCCCGGGATCACGCCGACCGACACCTCGGGCAGCCCGACCACGGCCGTGGCGTCGGCCACGATCAGGTCGCAGGCGAGCGCCAGCTCGTAGCCGCCGCCCAGCGCGTAGCCGTGCACGGCGGCGATCGTGGGCATCGGCAGCTCCAGCACCCCCGTGTAGGCGCTCCGCGCGAGGGGCCGCTGACGCACCAGCTCGGCGTCGCTGAAGGAGTTGCGCTCCTTGAGGTCCGCGCCGACACAGAAGGCCCGCGCGTGCGTGGAGGTCAGCACCGTCACCCGCACCCCCCGGTCCGCGCCCAGCTTCGCGCAGGCGGCGCCGATGGAGCGGGCCAGCTCCGAGGAGACCGCGTTCATCGCCTTGGGCCGGTCCAGGACCAGCTCGGCCACCCGGCCGCCCGTACCGTGCCGCCGTACGACGACATGCTCCCCGAACCGCTGCTCGCCCTCGGTCATGGCCGCACCCTCCCGGTTGACGCGGTTAACGATGGTTCACCGGGAGGGATCCTATGCGGTGCGCCGCCCCAGGAGCCATGGCTCGACCACGCCGAGTCCACGCACCGGCCGCTGCCACATCGGCTGGAGCCCGAAGCGGTACGCGGGCGCCGCCGCGCCCTCCTTCTCGGCCCGCGCGGCGGCCTCGGCTGCCCCCGACTCCGAGGCGGGGACATCGCCGGTGCGGATGAGTTCCTCGGCGAACGCGCCGTCGACCAGCACCGTGTCCTTGGGGGCTATCGACGTCAACCGGCTCGCGAGGTTCACCGTCGTGCCGAAGACGTCGCCCATCCGCGTGGTGACCGTGCCGAACGCGATGCCGACGCGCAGCGCGGGCATCGTCTCGTCGTGCGTCATGGTCTCTATCAGCCGCAGCGCGATCTCCGCCGCCGTACCGGCGTCGTCCGCCGCGTACAGCACCTCGTCGCCGAGGGTCTTGATCAACCGGCCGCCGTGCGCGGCGACCAGGTCGGCGCAGGTCGTCTCGAACGCCTCGACCAGCTCGCCCAGCTCCTCCTCCTCCAGGCGGCGGGTGAGCCGGGTGAAGCCGACGAGGTCGGCGAAGCCGACGGCGAGCCTGCGGTCGACCATCTCGTCGTCGTCCGCCGCCTGGACGACGCGCCCGGTAGCGGCGGCGAGTTGGCGCCGCCACACGTAGACGAGGAACTCCTCCAGCTCCGGCAGGAGCAGCTCCACCAGCGGATAGGTGACCTCGGTGCGGGTCATGCCCGGCTCGGGCGGTTCGATGAGCCCGGCGAGGAAGGAATCGATCTGCCACTCGGCCAGCCGGGCGGTGGTCTGGCCGGTCGACCTGGCCACCTGGATCGCCATCGGCTCGCTGAGCAGCCCGGCCTCCACCAGACCGGACAGCCGCCGCAGCGCCAGCACGTCCGCCTCGGTGAACGCCTTGGCCTGGCCCACGTCCGCGAAGCCCATCGCCCGCCAGAAGCGGGACGCGAGGTCCATCGAGACACCGGCCGTGCGGGCGGCCTGGAAGGGCGTGTAGCGGCGCTCGGCGCCCAGGATCAGCTGTTCGAGCCGGATGGCCAGCGGGTCGTCGGTCGGCTCCGCCGTGTGGTCGACGATGTGGTGCGGGCTCGGGTGAGCCGAGGGGTCCGGCGGCGGCGACGCGTCCTCGCCGGAAGCCGAATCATCGACGGTCACCGGCCGCCTCCTGCCCGTTCCCTGCGCACTGCCCTACCGATCTGTCGTGGACCGGCTCAACGATACGGCAGATGTGCGCTGGCTCACGTATCGCCCGTCCGTCCCGGTCGACCGTACGGGCATATGACGGCCGCCCCGCCGCCCGCCGGAGCGTCCGGCTCCGGTTCCGCTCCGGCTCCGGTGGGGCTCCGGTCGGGCCGCACGCCGGTCGCCGCTCCGGACACCATTCCGGTCGCCGATCCGGCGCGCGGGGGCGCGCTCCTCACCACGCTCCTCACCGCGCGCCGCGTACGTGCACGACGTCGCCCGCGCCCACCGGGTGACGCGTCCCGTCGGCCGTCCGCAGGATCAGCCGGCCGTCCCCGTCCACCGCGACGGCCTCGCCGGTCAGCGCGCGGTCCCCGGGCAGCTCCGCCCGTACCGTACGGCCGAGCGTCGCGCACCCCGCCGCGTACGCCTCCCGCAGCCCGGACAGCGCCGGGTCGCCGCCCGCCGCGCGCCACTCGCCGTACCGCCGCTCCAGCGAGCGGAGCACCGCCCGCAGCAGGGTGTCGCGGTCGACGGAGACCGCGTCGGCGAGGCCGAGCGAACCGGCCGTCGGCACGGGCAGTTCGTCGGCGCGCAGGGAGACGTTGACGCCGACGCCCACGACCACGGCGTCGTCCCCGGCGCGTTCCACGAGGATCCCGCCGGCCTTGCGCTCCTCGCCGTCCACGGTGACGAGCAGGTCGTTGGGCCACTTGAGGGCCGTGTCCACCCCGGCGGCGCGCGCCAGACCGGTCGCGACGGCCACGCCGGTCAGCAGCGGCAGCCAGCCGAGGCGCGCGACCGGAACGTCAGGGCCGGGCCGCAGGAGTACGGAGAAGAAGATCCCGGAGCGCGCCGGGGCCGACCACCGCCGGTCGAGCCGGCCGCGCCCGGCGGTCTGCTCCTCGGCGACGAGCACCGCGCCCTCGGCCGCGCCCCGCGTCGCGCGCGCCACGAGATCGGAGTTGGTGGACCCGGTCGCGGCGACCACGTCGAGCGAGGTCCACAGCCCGCCCGGCACCACCAGCCCGCGGCGCAGCGCGCGCGCGTTCAGCGGGGGGCGTTCGAGGTCGGACCAGCGGCCGGCGGGGGTACGGGGCTCCGTCATTGGTAGTCAGGGGCGCG
>NZ_QQNA01000134.1 GCF_003346515.1 Streptomyces corynorhini | reverse complement strand
GTGGCGTTTCTAATTAGATGCGTCAGTTGTTGGATATCTTCATAGTGTTTCGGTGGTCATTGCGTGAGGGAAACGCCCGGTTACATTCCGAACCCGGAAGCTAAGCCTCACAGCGCCGATGGTACTGCAGGGGGGACCCTGTGGGAGAGTAGGACGCCGCCGAACAATTATTGTGGGAATGCCCCGCACCTTCTGGTGCGGGGCATTTCTGCGTTCAAGGGTCGTTGTTCGGCGGCGGGGGCCGATTAGGCTCAAGAGCATGCGCTACGAACTGGTCATCTTCGACAACGACGGCGTGCTCGTCGACAGTGAACCGATCTCCAACACCATCCTGGCCGCCTACCTCACCGAGTTGGGCCATCCCACCTCCTACGAGGACTGCCTGCGCGACTACATGGGCGCCGCGGTACACCGCGTCCACGACCTGGTACGGGAGCGGACCGGGCGCGCCCTGCCCGCGGATTTCGACGACGTGCTCCACGCCCGGGTCTTCGCCGCCTTCGAGCGGGAGTTGCGCCCGGTGGACGGCGCCGTCGACGTGGTGGAGAAGCTGGCCGCCGACGGGGTGCCGTACTGCGTCGCCTCGTCCGGCAGCCATGAGCGGATCCGGGTCGGACACCGTACGACCGGGCTGGACCGGCTGTTCGAGGACCGGGTCATCTTCAGCGCCCAGGACGTCGGCCGGGGCAAGCCGGCCCCGGATCTCTTCCTGCACGCCGCCGAGCGCATGGGCGTCGCGCCCGAGCGCTGCGTCGTGGTGGAGGACAGCCCGCACGGGGTCACCGCCGCCAGGGCAGCCGGTATGGACGTGTACGCGTTCACGGCGATGACCCCCGTCGAGAGGCTGTCCGACGCCACCGGCCACTTCGCCGACATGGCCGAACTTCCCGGGCTGCTCGGCCGATCCGTGGCCTGATCCATCTACCCAGGGGTAGCGCGGCGCCCTACGCTGTGCGGCCATGACGGATGCGCGGTCGCGGCACGGTCGGGTCTCACTGGCGCTCTCCTTCTTCGTCCAGGGGGTGACGTTCGCACTGCTGGTCACCCGGATCCCCGCCATCCAGACGCGGTACGGGATATCCGACGGACTGCTCCCCGCGTTTCTCGCCGCCGTGCCGATCCTGGCCGGGGCCGGCAGCGTCGCCACCGAGAAGCTCGTCGCCCGGGTGCGGCCAGGGACGCTGCTGCGCTGGGCCCAGCCCGTCGTCCTCCTCTCCCTCCTGGGCGTCGGGGCCGGGGACCAGCGCTGGCAGCTCGGAGTCTCGCTGGCCGCTTTCGGGCTGGCCGTCGGCGGGCTGGACGCGTCCATGAACATGCTCGGAGTGAGCCTCCAGCGGGCGTACCGGCGCAGCATCATCCTCGGATTCCACGCGGCGTACAGCCTGGGCGGGATCGCCGGGGCCTCGCTCGCCTGGGCGGGCGCGCACTGGGGGCTGCCGCTGCTGATGGCGTATCTCCCGGTGGTGGCGGTGCTGTTGCCGGCCGCGCTGGTGGGCAGCCGGTGGTACGTGGATTCCGCGCGTCGGACGGGCCCCGACGCGGGCCCCGACGCGGGCCCCGACGCGGGCCCCGACGCGGGCCCCGACGCGGGGCGGGGCGCCGGACGGGGCGCGGGGAAGAGCGGGGCCGCGGGCGCCGGTAGCCCCGTCGCCGGTACCCCCGTCGCGTTCCGGCTGCTGCTGCCGCTCTGCCTCGTCATGGCCTTCGCCTATATCGGTGATTCCACGGTCTCGAACTGGAGCGCCAAATACCTTCAGGACGTGCTCGGTGGCTCCGAGGAGCTGGCGACCGTCCCGTACAACGCCTATATGGTCACCACGCTGCTGGGGCGCGCGGTCGGGGATCTCGGGGTGCGGCGGTTCGGGCCCGTGGCGGTGGTGCGGTGCGGGTCGGTGCTGGCGGGGGCGGGGTTCGCCGTGGTGGCGCTGGCCCCGGGGCCCTGGGTGGGGATTCTCGGGTTCACGCTGCTCGGGCTCGGGCTGTGTGTGATCGTGCCGCAGACCTTCGCGGCGGCCGGGCGGCTCGCGGAGGAGCGGAACAGCCCCGGGGGCAGTGACGCGGCGGTGGCCCGGCTCAATGTCTTCAACTATGTGGGGTTTCTGGTCGGATCGCCGCTCGTGGGGGCGCTCGGGGACGCCTGGAGCTACCGCGGGGCGATGCTCGTACCGATGGTGATGGTCCTGGTGACTCTCGGGTACGCCCGCTCGTTCGGTCCACGGCCGGACCGATACGGTGGCGGGCATGAGCGGCCACGCGTGGTTGATGTGGGATGAGGCGGTGACGGGTTACGACTTCGGCCCGGACCATCCGATGGATCCGGTGCGGCTGTCGCTGACCAGAGGACTGGTGCGGGCCTGCGGGCTCGACGCGGCGGTCGACGTGGTCGCGGCGCCGTCGGCCGGGGACTCGACGCTGCGGCTGGTCCACCACCAGGACTATGTGGACGCGGTACGGCGCGCCTCGCTCGATCCGCGCGGCGCCGAACCGGCCTACGGGCTGGGCACGGTGGACGATCCGGCGTTCGCGGGGATGCACGAGGCGTCGGCGCTGATCGCCGGGCAGTCGGTCGGCGCGGCCGAGGCCGTGTGGCGCGGGGAGTGCGCGCACGCGGTGAACTTCGCGGGCGGTCTGCACCACGCCATGCCGGGGGCGGCCTCCGGGTTCTGCGTCTACAACGACGCGGCCCTGGCCGTGGCCCGGCTGCTGGAGCTGGGGGCGGAGCGCGTCGCCTATGTCGATGTGGACGTGCATCACGGGGACGGCGTCCAGGCGGCGTTCTGGGAGGATCCGCGGGTGCTGACGGTCTCGCTGCACGAGCATCCCCGTACGCTCTTTCCGCAGACCGGCTGGCCGGAGGAGACCGGCGCCGGGGCGGGCGAGGGCAGCGCGGTGAACGTGGCGCTCCCGGCCGGGACCGGGGACGAGGGGTGGCTCAGGGCGTTCCACGCGGTGGTGCCCGAACTGCTGGCGGACTTCCGGCCGCAGGCGCTGGTGACGCAGCACGGCGCGGACACCCATTTCGAGGATCCGCTGGCGCATCTGGCGGTGTCGCTCGACGCGCAGCGTGCCGTGCAGGCGTCCTGCCACGATCTGGCCCATGAGTATGTGGACGGCGGTCGGTGGATCGCGCTCGGCGGAGGCGGTTACGCGGTGGTGGACGTGGTGCCGCGCTGCTGGACCCATCTGGTGGGGATCGCGGCGCACGCGCCGGTCGATCCGGAGTCGCTGGTGCCGGCCGAGTGGCGGGACGAGGTGTACGCGCGGACACGGCAGCTGGGTCCCGGGCGGATGACGGACGGGCGCAAGCCCGGCTGGGAGCCGTGGGAGGCCGGTTACGATCCGGCGGACCGGCTGGACCAGGCGGTGCTGGCGACGCGGAAGGCCGTGTTCCCGCTGCGGGGGCTGCTCGCGTAACCGCTTGTCGCGGTAGGGACGTTACGTTCGTTACGCCAACCGTGGGGTCTGTCCCGGGTTCCGGCCCCGGGCCGCGGTCCTGGGCGGCAGCATCGGCGGGGTGTTGAGCAAGGGAGCCCTGCGGGCGCATCTGCTGGCGGCCAGGCTGGCCGGTCCTGTGGCCACTTCACGCGCGGCGAGTCTGCGCAGTTACCGTCTTTTCGCCGATCGCGATCCACGGGTGATGCTCGGACTCGATCCGGAATGGGCATGGAACGAGCAGGACTTGCTCAGACTCATGGTCGACAAGTGCGGGGTTTCCGGCGATTCCGATCAGGTGTCCGGGCCCGACACCATCGACCCCGAACGTACCCTGACCGCGCTCGACGCCTTCGCCGAACGGCTGCGGGCGGCCGTCGCGAAGCGGGCTCCTGTGCTGTTCGGGACGGGACATCCGCACCGGCTCCTCGCCTTCTACGCGGAGCTGGCAGACGCTTTGTCGGCGGCGGGATGCCTCGTTCTCACTCCCGCGCAGGGCCGATGTATCGACATAACGACCCGGTTCGGGGTACGTACGTGCAACCTTGACTACGTACGGGGAGTCGCGCTGGTGCGGGAACCCGGCGCGCGGGCCCTGGGGAGTGACACCGGCGCACATACCCATTCACCACTGCCGGTTCGGGTCGTTCTGGACGCTCTGGCCCAGGGCGGCGACCCCCTTCCCGAGCTGGTCGTCGGGGACCACGGATGGGTCTGCGGGGCAGGTCAGCTGGGCATTGAGGCCATCGGTCTGGCCGATACGGGGGATCCCGCGCTGTTCGTCGGCGAGGCCGAGGGGCGGGTGTCCGTGGCCGTTCCGCTTGATGACTCCGCGCGCTCCGCGTCGTACCGGCCGCTTACGCGCTATGTACTCAATCGGGCGTGTCTGTCACAGTAAACGGCCGGAGGCTGCTCCTCTTCCCCACTCGCATCACCCGCCCCTACTCTGGGTTGTGAGCGCACAGCGACGAAGAGTTACCGGAGGGGAAGCCGGTGGCCGTCGGGTGCGGAAGGTACAGGTGGATCATGGTTGCTGGCGAGAGGCCTCTCAACGAGGTCAAGTTCCTTACCGTGGCGGAGGTCGCCTCGGTGATGCGAGTGTCGAAGATGACCGTGTACCGCTTGGTGCACAGCGGTCATCTGCCGGCGATCCGGGTGGGCAGGTCATTCCGGGTTCCGGAGCAAGCGGTTCACGAGTACCTCCGCGAGTCCTTTGTGGGGGTCGAGTCGGCCTAGGAGTTCCCTCGGATTACGTCCCTCACTCGGCGGCGGGTAGGCTAGGCCGACGTAGGTCGTGTGGGCCCAGACGCCCCGCACCGAGTGAAGAGAAGTGAGCGAGGGTAGTCGTGGGCTCTGTTATCAAGAAGCGGCGTAAGCGGATGGCCAAGAAGAAGCACCGCAAGCTGCTCAAGCGCACCCGCGTTCAGCGTCGCAACAAGAAGTAGGCGGCAGCTGTTCGTGCATCCGAGGCCCTTCCACCGATTCCCGGTGGGAGGGCCTCGGTGCTGTCGTGCCCGAAGCGCTACGGTGACGCGTAAGGAGTCGTGCGAAGCCGTACGAAGCCGTACGGAGCCTTGTCGGGAGCGTGGGTAGCCGTCGGGAGCCGTCGGGAGCCAGAGGAAGGCGCTGATCTTGGGCAAGGTCGTGCTCGTGACCGGAGCGGCCAGACAGCTCGGAGGCCGGTTCGTACGGCGCGTTCAACGCGAACCCGGGGTGGACCGGGTGATCGCGGTGGATGTCGTCCCTCCCGAGCATCCACTGGACGACGCGGAATTCGTCCGCGCTGACATCCGCCGGCCCGCCATCGGGCGGGTGCTGGCCGAATACGGTGTCGGTACGGTCGTGCACCTCGATGTCTCCGGGACGCCGCTGGGCTCCGGCGGCCGGGCGGCGGTCAAGGAGACCAACGTCATCGGCACGATGCAACTGCTCGGCGCGTGCCAGAAGTCGCCGACGGTCGAACGGCTGGTGGTGAAGTCCACCACGAGCGTGTACGGCGCCGCGCCCCGCGACCCGGCGGTCTTCACCGAGAACACCCCGCCCAAGTCGCTGCCGAGCGGCGGCTTCGCCAAGGACGCGGTGGAGGTCGAGGGGTACGTGCGCGGCTTCGCGCGACGCAGGCCCGACGTCGCGGTCTGCGTGCTGCGCTTCGCCAATATCCTCGGCCCTTCGGCGGACACCCCGCTCGCCGACTATTTCTCGCTGCCCGTGCTGCCGACGGTCCTCGGCTACGACCCGAGGCTCCAGTTCGTCCACGAGGACGATGTCGTCGACGTGCTGATGATCGCCTCGGACGGGCCGCGGAGGGGCACGCTCAACAGCGGGACGTTCAATATCGCCGGGGACGGCGTGCTGCTGCTCTCGCAGTGTGCCCGGCGGCTGGGGCGGCCCACGGTGCCCGTCGTGCTGCCCGCCGTCACCTGGGTCGGTTCTGCGCTCCGGGCCGTGGGCGTGACGGACTTCGCGCCGGAGCAGGTCAGGCTGCTGACCCACGGCCGGGTGGTCAGCACGGACCAGATGCGCGAGACGCTCGGCTTCACGCCGTCCTATACGACCGCCGAGGCGTTCGCGGACTTCGCGCGCGGCCGGGGCGCCGGCCTCGTACCGCCCGGGACCGCGGCGCGCACCGTCGACGGGCTCTCCCGTCTTGTCACTCTCGCCAGCAAGGAGCGCATCCGACATGGCTGACGCCAAGGTCCTCCCCTTCGGTGACGATCCCAGGCCCCGCCGCGGGACCGGCGGCGCGGGCGGCCGCAGGCAGCACGCCAAGGACGCGGCGGGGAAACGCCCGTCCGGGCGGCAGGGCGGCCCGCTGGCGCCCGTACCGGAGCCTGGCGCTCCTCCGGATGGGCGGGAGGCGGCGCGGGAGCCCGTGGGCGCCGAAGGGGCGCCCCCCGGGCAGGACTCCGCGGAGGACTCGGGGCAGGACTCGGGGCGGGACGGCGGCAACGGCTGGGAGCGGCGGATCGCGAGCGGTCTGGCGTTTCTGCGCCGCCGCGTCACCGGCGACTACCCGGTCGACGAGTTCGGCTATGACGAGGAGCTGACCGACCAGGTCCTGATGTCGCTGATCCGGCCGCTGTACGAGAACTACTTCCGGGTCGAGGTGAAGGGCATCGAGAACATCCCGTCGGACGGCGGGGCGCTCGTGGTGGCCAACCATTCGGGGACGCTGCCGCTGGACGGCCTGATGATGCAGGTCGCCGTCCACGACAACCATCCGGCGGACCGGCATCTGCGGCTGCTGGCCGCCGATTTGGTCTTCATGCTCCCGGTGATCAACGAGCTGGCGCGCAAGGCCGGGCACACGCTGGCGTGTGCGGAGGACGCGGAGCGGCTGCTGCGGCGCGGTGAGGTCGTCGGGGTGATGCCGGAGGGCTTCAAGGGGCTGGGCAAGCCGTTCGGCGAGCGCTACAAGCTGCAGCGCTTCGGCCGGGGCGGATTCGTGTCGACGGCTCTGCGGGCGGGGGTGCCGATCGTGCCCTGCTCGATCGTGGGCGCCGAGGAGATCTATCCGATGGTCGGCAACGCGCGGACGCTGGCGCGGCTGCTGGGGGTGCCGTACTTCCCGCTCACGCCCACGTTCCCCTGGCTGGGGCCGCTGGGCATGGTGCCGCTGCCGACGAAGTGGACGATCCAGTTCGGAGAGCCGATCGCGACGGACGGGTATCCGCCGGAGGCGGCGGAGGATCCGATGCTGATGTTCAACCTGACGGATCAGGTGCGCGAGCAGATCCAGCACACGCTCTACAAATTGCTGGTGCAGCGGCGGTCGGTGTTCTTCTGACGGGCCGCGTACGCGCATGAAAGGGCCGCGTACCCGCGTGACAGCGCCGTGTACGTACGTGACGGGCCTCGTACGTAGGTGACGTGGGCCGGGCTTACGCATGCGTGATCGCCGGACGGGGTCGCATACGACCCCGTCCGGCGATCACGGCCGACGAACGCGGGGCTTGGGCTCAGTCCGCGTCTTCGGCCTTGATGCCGAGTCCCGGCAGGAGGTCCGGCAGCAGCGGGGGGATCGTGACGTTCGGCGCCGGACGCTCAGGGGTCTCCTTGCTGTTCTCCGACGGCGAGGGGATGACGCTGCCCGGTGGCGGGTCGAGCAGGCCGCCCGTGCTGCCGCCGAGCAGTCCTTCCTCGGACGGGCCGCTGGAGTCCTGACCCGACGGCTTGGGCTTGTCCCCGGTGTGCGGGCCTGCGGCGCCGCCCTCCTCGTGGCTCTTGGCGGGGGCGGACGGTGCCGCGGGGGAGTTCGCCGGATGGCCACCGGAGCCGCCGGGGTGCTCCGGGGAGCCCGGACGCGGGGTGCTCTGGTGTTTCTCGGGTGTTCTGGGCAGCAGTGACTTCAGTGGCGCGACCTCTTCGTCTATGGCGTCGAAGACCGAGCTGACCTCGTTGCCCACGTCCGTCAGCTGGACGGGCAGCCGCTCGCGCAGCCCGTCCCACGCCTGGCGGTGCGAGGCGGAGAACGACGAGAGGGTCGCGATCGGGCCGATGGAGCCGTCCCGCTCGTACGCCTGGTGGAGCAGGCGGTGGCCCTCGGTCGCGTCGTGCTTCATCCCGCTCAGGGTGCGCCGGATCTCGGTGAGCGATTCGTGGTCGAGCGGACCGGAACGGCCGCGCTCCATGAGTCGGCGGGCCTCGCTCAGCCGGGTCGAGGCATGGTCGAGGTACACCTCGCCACGGGCGGATTCGTCGCCCGCCATATTGAGCTTGATGTCCTCCATGCCGCGCTTCAGCCCGTACAGCGAATCACCGGGCAGGGCGTCGGAACTGGCAGCGGCCACCCCGCCGAAGGCTCCCGCCGCGACACCCACCGTGAGTCCGCCGGCCGCGAGGCCCTTGGTCCACCGGGATCTCGGGCGCAGCTTGCGGAGCGGGGAGGCCCGGTGCGCGCCCCGGCCGGAGGTCCGCTGCTCCGGCACCGTAGGTCCCGGGGACACCTCCCCGGCGGCCGTGCCCTCCTGAAGCATGGCCTCCATGGCTGCCACGAGCTGTGCTCGCTGCACCACTTTGACCTCGGGATCCAGCGTGGGTTTCGGCAGTTCGCCGAGACCACGCGCCAGGGCCAACAGCCGCCCCTGTTCGGCCGGTTCGACCGACTCGGCGGGCTCGTCCCCCGCCGCTCCCTGGACCGTCTGGTCTTCCAGGGACTGGGCGAAGGCGTTCGCCCGCCGGTGCCCCGAAACGTTCGCGATCACTGGCGGCACCTCCTCTCGTCATGACGATCGACTCCCCTGGGGGTCCGGAAGGTTGCACGCCTTGAGCGCCTCCACACGAATGAGTGAGTGGCCGCGGGCATGGCGTGACCGCAGGGAGCCTGCATCCCGCACAACGAGCGGCGCGGCACTTGGGTTACGCACGGAGGATGATCGGACCAGTGCGTCATCGAGGCGTCACCGACTGTGAGTTGGGTTCCGAGGGGCGGACGCGGGAGACGAGGACGGGCGGAGGGGTGGCCGGGGGAGGGCCGGCGGGGATACGCCGGCCCCACGGCGGCGAGCGGTGGCGCTGAGGAGGCGCCACCGGTCAGCGGGCGTCCTCCGGGAGCAGCCGGGCCAGTGTGCGTACGGCCCGGTACTGCAAGGTCTTGATCGCTCCTTCGTTCTTGCCCATGACCCGGGCGGTCTCGGCGACCGAGAGGCCCTGGAGGAAGCGCAGTGTGACGCACTCCTGCTGCTGGGGATTGAGTTTCCGTACGGCTTCGAGCAGGGCCGCGTTCGAGAGGGACTCCAGGACGGAGTCCTCCGGGCTGCGCTCGACCTCGTTGGCGTCGAGCATTTCGCCCGTGGTCACTTCGAGGCGGAACCGGCTCGACTTGAAGTGGTCGGCGACCAGGTTCCGAGCGATGGTGACCAGCCAGGCGCCGAAGTCGCGCCCCTGATAGGTGAACGTGGAGATCCGGCGCAGGGCGCGCAGGAACGTCTCGCTGGTGAGGTCCTCCGCGGTCGCCTTCCCGCCCACGCGGTAGTAGATGTAGCGGTAGACGGTGTCGCTGTACTGGTCGTACAGCCGGCCGAAGGCCTCGGCCTCACCGGCCTGGGCGCGCTCGACGAGTTCCATCATGCGTGCGCTGTCGCTGTCGGCGGCCGGCCGGCGGGCGGTGGTCGAGGCGGTGGTGCTGCTGCGGCTTCCCCGTCTGCCGACTGCCGCACCACCGCTCGCCAGGGCATAACAAGGACCGATAGGGCCGCTCACGGCAGGGGCCGGTGCGGCGAGGGCGGGGACGGCGTACGCGGTGGGGACGAAGCCGCGCAAGTGGTCGAGGACCGTTGCGCGCAGCGTAGCCAGGCCCGAGGCGTCAACCCCGACGTGTGGGTACACGGGACTCCCAGAGGCAGAGCTTCCATCACGTGCAGTGCGGGACCGTTCACTCGTCGTAGCGACGGGTGGGGTCCGGTATGCGTCTGAGGAGAATAACGCTTCGTACAGGCAGTGCTACACCCAGTTGCTCAAATCATCGATTACGTCGCTTCCGTGACGCCTATGCGGCGTATCTAGTCGCACGTGGTGACCATTTACTGATCGGATTGAGTCAAGATCTGCTTGCTCTCGTGATGGGTTGTGTCTGAGTGACGACGGCCCGGCCTGTGCGGCTAGAACGCCGGGCTCGATCACGGGCATCTGTACGTACGCGCATATGTGCGGGCTTGTCGCCTTACGGGCTACTCGGTGTCGCGGGCACACGGCCGTACGGCCCGTCCGGGGCGCGGGCGGGCCGTACGGGATGCGGGCGGGCCGTGCGGGATACGGAGCGCTTCGGCGTGGCGTGGCGTGGCGTCGGGCGGGCCGGCGTCAGCGGCGGCGGCGGTGCAGGGCGACGGCGGCGGCCGTGCCGCCCGCGATGGCGCCGACTCCGGCGGCGGCGGGGATGCCGACCTTGGCCGCCTTGCGGCCGGTCCGGTAGTCGCGCAGCCGCCATTCCAGCCGACGGGCGTGCTTGCGCAGTTTGGTGTCCGGGTTGATGGCGTAGGGGTGGCCGACGAGCGAGAGCATCGGGATGTCGTTGTGCGAGTCGCTGTAGGCCGCGCAGCGGTCCAGTTCGAAGCCCTCGGCGGCGGCCAGGGCGCGGACGGCCTCGGCCTTCGCCGGGCCGTGCAGCGGTTCGCCGACGAGCTTGCCCGTATAGACGCCGTCGACCGATTCGGCGACGGTGCCGAGGGCGCCGGTGAGGCCGAGTCTGCGGGCGATGATCGTGGCGGTCTCGACGGGGGCGGCCGTCACCAGCCAGACCTGCTGGCCCGCGTCCAGGTGGGCCTGGGCGAGGGCGCGGGTGCCGGGCCAGATCCGGTCGGCCATGTACTCGTCGTAGATCTCCTCGCCGATGGACATCAGCTCGGAGACGCGGTGGCCCTTGACGATGGACAGCGCGCTGTCGCGGGCGTCCTGCATGTGCTCGGGGTCCTCGACCCCGGCCAGCCGGAACCACGCCTGCTGCCAGGCGAACCGGGCCAGCTCCCGCCGCTGGAAGAACTTCCGCTTGTACAGGCCGCGGCCGAAGTGGAAGATCGAGGCGCCCTGCATCACGGTGTTGTCGAGATCGAAGAACGCGGCGGCGCGGTCGTCCCCGAAGACGGGGAAGTCCGGCACCTCGTGGGCGCTCTTCCCGCCGTCCTCGCGCGTGGTGGACGGATCCGGTGATTCCTGCGTGGACTTCAGCCCCGCCTCGGCTGCGGCCTCGCCCGCGAGCACGCTCCGTGCGGTGGCGGAGCGTCTACGAGGAGTGAGCCATCCCAGTGCGGCCATATGGCGAGCATAGCCAGTCCGCGGGACGTCCACGGACGGGCGAGGCCGCGACGCGGTGAACTCTCCACGACCGGTGCGTAAATCCGACGATCATGCGGAGGGTGTGCGGCTGTGGACAACCGGGGACTCCGTGGGGCGTGCGGGCGGAGAATGGCCCGCATGAGTCCTCTGTTGCGGCGTACGACGAAGAAGAAGGCGAGCGAGCGGGTGGTGACGCTTGTCTCGAAGCCGGGGTGCCATCTGTGTGATGACGCGCGTGCGGTGGTCGCGGAGGTGTGCGAGCGGACCGGTGCCTCTTGGGAGGAGAAGGATATTTCCCGGGACGAAGCGTTGCACCGGGCGTACTGGGAGCAGATCCCGGTGGTCCTGATCGACGGCGAGCAGCACACGTTCTGGCGGGTGGACGCCGATCGGCTCCGTCGAGAACTGGGGGGCTGAAGGGAAAGACGGTTACCATCGTGGGCGCTTTGCCGGGTTTTCGTCCGGTGATCACGCTTCCCGCCACGAACGTGGCGCGAGCGGCGGCGCCGGTGGATGGGGGAGCAGTCCCGGGAGGGCGCGTGAAGCGGCCTCGGGGGCGTATTCGAGAGGAGTGTGTACGGTTTTGCCCCCTTCGTGTGTGCAACGGGCTGAAGCGGTCGGCGGTTCCGTGATGGCCGGATCAGAACGCGTGACCCCGGTCACTTTGCTCGGACAAAGCGGACACCATCTTTGTGCACGCGTTCACAAAGACATAGCCTGCATTCGACGGGGCGGTCCTGGGACATACGGCCGCCTACAGCCCCGCTCATCCCGCAGGAGCACCGTGGCAACTGGCCGAACTCACCGACCGGCGACCCGTAGCCGAGGAATCCCCGAGGCCACCGTCGCCCGGCTTCCGCTGTATCTGCGGGCGCTGACCGCTCTGTCCGAGCGTTCCGTGCCCACGGTCTCCTCCGAGGAACTCGCGACGGCGGCGGGGGTCAACTCCGCGAAGCTGCGCAAGGACTTCTCCTACCTCGGCTCCTACGGGACCCGCGGAGTGGGCTACGACGTCGAGTACCTCGTCTACCAGATCTCCCGTGAGCTGGGACTGACGCAGGACTGGCCGGTCGTGATCGTCGGGATCGGTAATCTCGGCGCCGCCCTCTCCAACTACGGAGGGTTCGCCTCCCGTGGCTTCCGGGTCGCGGCGCTGATCGACGCCGACCCCGCGATGGCCGGCAAGCCGGTCGCCGGCATGCCCGTCCAGCACATGGACGACCTGGAGAGGATCATCACCGACAACGGTGTCTCGATCGGGGTCATCACCACCCCCGCCGGGGCCGCTCAGCAGGTGTGCGAGCGGCTGGTGGCCGCCGGGGTCACCTCGATCCTGAACTTCGCGCCGACCGTGCTCTCCGTGCCCGAGGGCGTGGACGTGCGCAAGGTCGACCTCTCCATCGAACTCCAGATCCTCGCCTTCCACGAGCAGCGCAAGGCGGGCGAGGGGGCAGCCGCCGCCGAGGCCGCCCTGCCGCCCGCGGCCCGCGAGAGCGCGGTCGACGGCACGAGCACCGCCTCGGGCACGTCGTCCGGCGCGGCGAACACCGCGTCGGACACCGCGGCGAACACCGCGTCGGACGAGCGCAAGGGGCCCGACGGCGAGGTTCCGGCGGTGATGCCGGCATGAGTCTCCTCGTCGTCGGAGTGAGCCACCGCAGCGCGCCGGTGAGCGTGCTGGAGCGCGTGTCGCTGCCCACCGACTCGCAGACCGAGCTGTTGCGGGACACGCTCGCGGCCGAGCCCGCCACCGAGGCGGCGGTCCTCGCGACGTGCAACCGCATCGAGCTGTACGCCGACGTGGACAAGTTCCACGCCGGGGTCGCCGAGCTGTCCACGCTCCTCGCCCGGCACAGCGGCGTCGGCCTGGACGAGCTGACCCCCTATCTCTATGTGCACTACGAGGACCGGGCCGTCCACCACCTCTTCTCGGTGGCCTGCGGGCTGGACTCGATGGTCGTCGGCGAGGGCCAGATCCTCGGCCAGATCAAGGACGCGCTGGCGCTCGGCCAGGACCTGCACACCGCGGGCCGGCTGCTCAACGACCTCTTCCAGCAGGCGCTGCGCGTCGGCAAGCGCGCCCACAGCGAGACCGGCATCGACCACGCAGGTCAGTCCCTGGTCACCTTCGGCCTCGAACAGCTCGCCGCCGGGAAGGCCGTCGAGGCGTGGGCCAAGGACAGTGGCGCGCTGGTCATCGGCGCCGGTTCGATGTCCTCGCTGGCCGCCGCCACGCTCGCGCGCATCGGCGTCAAGGAGATCGTCGTCGCCAACCGCACGCCCGCGCGTGCCGAGCGGCTCGTACAGATCCTCGGCCAGCCGGGGCCCGCCCGCGTCGCCGCGCGCGCCGTCCCCATGGACGACCTCGGCGCCGAGCTGGCCCGCGCGGACATCGTCGTGTCCTGTACCGGCTCGACCGGTCTGGTGCTGGGCGCCGACGCCGTCGAGGCCGCCCTGCGCGGACGCACCGCGCCGCAGGCGCTGCTCGACCTGGCCATGCCGCGTGACATCGACGCCGCCGTGCACCAGCTGGGCGGCGTCCGGTTCGTGGACATCGAGTCGCTGGCCGAGGCGTCCGCCGACGCCCCGATGGCCGCCGATGTCGACCAGGTCCGCACCATCGTCTCCGACGAGGTGGCGGCCTTCGGCGCCGCCCAGCGCGCCGCTCACATCACCCCGACCGTGGTCGCGCTGCGCGCCATGGCCGCCGAGGTGGTCAGCAGCGAGATAGCGCGCCTCGACGGCAGGCTCCCCGATCTCGACGACAAGCAGCGCGCCGAAGTCACCAGGACCGTGCGCCGCGTCGTCGACAAACTCCTGCACGCGCCCACCGTGCGGGTCAAGCAGCTCGCGGGCGAACCCGGCGGCGCCGGATACGCGGACGCGCTGCGTGAACTCTTCGACCTCGACCCGCAGACGGTCGCCGCCGTCAGCCGGGCCGACCTGAATGACACCGACGGTGTAGGCAGAGGGCGAGTATGACCGAGAAGGCACTGGGGCCACTGAGGCTCGGCACCAGGCGCAGCAAGCTGGCCATGGCCCAGTCGGGGCAGGTGGCGCGCGCGGTGAGTGAGCTGACCGGCCGCTCCGTCGAGCTGGTCGAGATCACCACGTACGGAGACACCTCCCGCGAGCACCTCGCGCGGATCGGTGGCACCGGCGTCTTCGTGACCGCGCTGCGCGACGCGCTGCTCGGCGGGGAGGTCGACTTCGCCGTGCACTCCCTGAAGGACCTGCCGACCACGCAGCCCGACGACCTGACGCTGGCGGCCGTACCGCCGCGCGCGGACCCCCGGGACGCGCTGGTCGCGCGCGACGGGCTGACCTTCGATGAGCTGCCCGCGGGCGCCCGCGTCGGTACGGGGTCGCCGCGCCGGATGGCGCAGCTCAACGCGTACGCCCGCGGCCGCGGGATGACCATCGAAACCGTACCGATCCGCGGGAACATCGACACGCGCGTCGGCTACGTCCGCAGCGGGGAACTCGACGCCGTCGTGCTCGCCGCCGCCGGGCTCCACCGCATCGGCAGGACGGACGAGGTGACCGAGTTCCTGTCGGTCGACGCCGTGCTGCCCGCCCCCGGTCAGGGGGCGCTGGCTGTCGAGTGCGCCGCGGTCAACGTGGACCTCGCCGCTGTGCTCGCGGAACTCGACGACCCGTACACCCGGGCCGCCGTGACCGCCGAGCGTTCCCTGCTCGCCGCCCTGGAGGCCGGTTGCAGCGCACCTGTGGGTGCGCTGGCCGACCTGCTGGCCGACGGACAGGTTGTCAACGAAATGCGCCTGCGCGGCGTCGTCGGCACGACCGACGGCTCGACGCTGGTGCAGCTGTCCACCACCGGTCCCGTACCCACGTCGCACAGCGACGCGTCCGCGCTCGGGCGCGAACTCGCGTCCGAGATGCTCGCCAAGGGTGCGGCCGGTCTTATGGGGGAGCGAGCACTTTGAGCCCCACCACCTCTGACCTTCCGGCCTGCTCCGCATCGGGGCACGTCACCTTCCTAGGTGCCGGACCCGGAGATCCGGGTCTGCTGACACTCCGCGCCGTCGAGGCGCTCGCGGGTGCTGATGTACTGATCGCCGAGCCGGATGTGCTCGACGTCGTACGGAGCCATGCGAGGGCGGGTGTGAGCACCCCTGCGCTGACGGTTGTTGACGATGTGTCAGCAGCCGCCGGGATCCCCGCGATCCGGGATGCGGCCAATATTGTCATGGAGGCCGCGCGGGGCGGCAGGCGGGTGGTCCGTGCGGTCGCGGGCGACCCGGGCCTCGACGGCGACGCGGGTACGGAGATGCTCGCCTGCGCCACCGCCGGTATCCCCTTCGAGGTCGTCCCCGGCATCGCCGCCGCGGTCGGCGTGCCGGCCTACGCCGGGGTGCCGCTGCGCGACGCGCAGGGCGCGGACGTACGGTTCGTGGACGCCCGGACGGCCGGTGAGCGCTGCTGGTCCGAGATCGGCGTCAGCGACGGCACGGTGGTGGTCTCCGCCACGCTGGAGACGGTCGCCGCCGCCGCGGGCGAGCTGGTCGCGGCGGGCCGCAAGCCGGACACCCCGATGACCGTCACCGTCGGCGGCACCACCACCCGGCAGCGCACGTGGAACGCCACGCTCGGCACCATCGCGCAGATCCTCAAGCAGGCCAAGGTGCTGCCCTCCCCTGAGGGGCACCGGCCGGTCATAGCCGTGGTCGGTGAGCGCAGCGCGGCAGCCCAGCGCGACCAGCTCGCGTGGTTCGAGTCCAAGCCGCTGTTCGGCTGGAAGGTCCTCGTCCCGCGCACCAAGGAGCAGGCCGCGTCGCTCTCCGACCAGCTCAGGTCGTACGGCGCGGTTCCGCAGGAGGTGCCGACCATCGCGGTCGAGCCGCCGCGCACGCCCCAGCAGATGGAGCGCGCCGTCAAGGGCCTGGTCACCGGGCGCTACGAGTGGATCGCGTTCACCTCGGTCAACGCGGTGAAGGCGGTGCGGGAGAAGTTCGAGGAGTACGGGCTCGACGCGCGCGCCTTCGCCGGGATCAAGGTCGCGGCCGTGGGTGAGCAGACCGCCGCCTCGCTCGTCGACTTCGGCGTCAAGCCCGACCTCGTACCGTCGGGGGAGCAGTCCGCCGCCGGGCTGCTGGACGACTGGCCGCCCTACGACCCGGTCTTCGACCCGATCGACCGGGTGTTCCTGCCGCGCGCCGACATCGCCACCGAGACGCTGGTGGCGGGGCTGATCGAGCTGGGCTGGGAGGTCGACGACGTCACCGCGTACCGCACCGTGCGCGCCTCGCCGCCGCCGGCCGAGACCCGGGAGGCGATCAAGGGCGGCGGCTTCGACGCGGTGCTCTTCACCTCGTCCTCGACCGTACGGAATCTGGTCGGCATCGCGGGCAAGCCGCACAATGTGACGGTGATCGCGTGTATCGGCCCGGCGACGGCGAAGACCGCCGAGGAGCACGGTCTGCGCGTCGACGTCCTGTCGCCCGAGCCGTCGGTGCACAAGCTGACGGAGGCGCTGGCCGAATTCGGCGCGCAGCGCCGGGAGGCGGCGAAGGAGGCCGGTGAAACGGTCACTCGCCCCAGCGAGCGGCGTCCCGGCAGCAGGAGACGGCGTACGACGACCTGATCCTCGGTGATCCCAGTGGCGCGGTCCGGCTGCCTCGGCGGCCGGGCCGCGCCGTGCGTTTGCCGGTCTCGCGTTCGCTGGTCTCGCGTTCGCTGGTTGTGTGTTTACCGGTCTCGCGTTTGCCGGTCTCGGTGTCGGTAAGGCCGACGGGCCGCCGGGGCTATCGTCGAAGGTGGCCCCGTGCGCACGAAGCGGCCGCGCGGACGCAAGGACACCCATGAGGGGCAAGAGGCGACTGACGATGACTGAGTACGGATCCTTCCCCGGCGCACGCCCCCGGCGGCTGCGGGTCAACCCGGTGATGCGGCGCATGGTGGCCGAGACCCGGCCGCACCCGGCCGACCTCATCCTCCCCGCGTTCGTCCGGGAGGGCGTCAGCGCGCCCGTTCCGATCTCCACGATGCCGGGTGTCGTCCAGCACACCCTCGACACGCTGCGCAAGGCGGCGGTGGAGGCGGTCTCCGCCGGGGTCTCCGGGATCATGCTCTTCGGTGTTCCCGAGGAGGACAAGAAGGACGCGACGGGGTCGGCGGGCACGGACCCCGAGGGCATTCTCCAGGCCGGGATCCGGGCGGTACGGGAAGAGGTCGGCGACGACCTGCTCGTCATGTCGGACCTGTGTCTCGACGAGTTCACCGACCACGGCCACTGCGGGGTACTGGACGCCGAGGGCCGCGTGGACAACGACGCGACGCTGGAGCGGTACGCGGAGATGGCCCAGGTCCAGGCCGACGCCGGCGCCCATGTGGTGGGCCCCAGCGGCATGATGGACGGCCAGGTCGGGGTGGTCCGCGACGCGCTCGACACGATCGGCAAGGAGGACGTGTCGATCCTCGCGTACACCGCGAAGTACGCCTCCGCCTTCTACGGCCCCTTCCGCGAGGCCGTCGGCTCGTCGCTCAAGGGTGACCGCAAGACCTACCAGCAGGACCCGGCCAACGTCCGCGAGTCGCTGCGCGAGCTGGCGCTCGACCTGGCGGAGGGCGCCGACATGGTCATGGTCAAGCCGGCTCTGCCGTACCTCGACATCCTGGCGCGCATCGCCGCGGAGACGGACGTGCCGGTGGCGGCGTACCAGATCTCCGGTGAGTACGCGATGGTCGAGGCGGCGGCGGAGAAGGGCTGGATCGACCGGGACGCGGCGATCCTGGAGACGCTGACGGGCATCAAGCGCGCGGGCGCGAACATGATCCTCACGTACTGGGCGACGGAGGCCGCGCGGAAGCTGTGAGGCAGGTGCCGGACGAGTCCTGCTCGGGAGGCAGGTGCCGGACAACTCCTGCTCGGCTGCCCGGCGCGGAACGCCTCGCGCGGGCACGTCAGTTGGCGTCGGGGGTGGAGTCGGCGGCGCTGCTGTACCAGCTGGTGACGGCGGCGTCGTCGACGGCGTAGGAGCCGGGGAGATCGAGAGCCGCGGTGTGGGAGTCCTTGGCGTCGACGGTGATGTCCACCTGCTTGAACTCCGGCGTGCCTTCGGCCCTGGTGGTGTTGGGGATGAGGGTGGCGTAGGCGGTGGTGGAGCCGGAGAGCTTCAGGAAGTCGTCGGCGGGCTTCTTCATCAGCTCGGCCGGGTAGGCGGTGGTCTTCTCGGCGGAGCTGAAGAGGACGAGGGGGGCGCTGCCTGCCAGCTGGCAGCTGATGCCCGACTTCGCCTTGGCGGAGACGAGGAGGTAGCCGGTGACATCCGATTTGGCGACCGTGAAGTCCAGGTCGTTGGTGCCGCAGGACTGCTCGACGCCGTCTTCCTTGGTGCTGCCGCCGTCGGTGCCCCCCTTGTCCGACGAGCCGCCGGAGCCGCCGGAGCTGCCGGAGCCGCCCGTGGTCGAGGCCGCGGGGGTCGAGGAGCCGCCTGCGGCGAGGTCGTCGTCGTCACAGGCGGTGAGGCCGGTGGCGAGTGCCGCCGTGGCGGTGACAGCCAGGACGACGCGGGTGGAGCGGGCGGCGAGGTACGAACGCATGGGAGATCTCCGTCGACTCGTTGGTTACGGGTGTGACCTGCTGACATCGCCAACTCTAGGGCTGAGGTGTTCATGAAACGATCTCGCGGATGTCCGGATCCTGTCCCGTCAGCAGGGCCCTGTGTAACGGCGGTTGACCCTCCCGCGGTGGCTCGTCGGCCGCTCCTCCGCGTCCGGAAATTCCTCGCGGCGCACTCCCTTTGACATCGGAGAGTGACCGAACGGGCCTGGCCCGACCTGGGGCGAGGGCCGGTTGTCGGTGGCGGCTGGTAGAACATGGCGCGTCGTCGCCCATGTCTTCGGAGCCCCGGGAGCCGCACCTTGTCCGTCCGTCACGTCGAGCAGTTCTACGGACTGCCCGTCCGCACCTTTCCGCCGTACGCCCACCCCGAGGAGCTGCCCGATCCCGACGCCGTCGCCTGGCGGTTCCAGTGCGGGCCGTATGCCACCGACGAGGACGTGGAGGTCTGCTGGAGGCGCTTCACCGAGTCGGTCGAGCTGGAGAAGGTACGGGCGGTGATCCTCGGCCAGCCCTGGTACGACGCCGACGGCGGCGGCGGAGAGCGCTTCCTCACCGAACTCGCCTACCGGTTAACCGCGTTGGAGGCGGTCTTCCTCGGCGACCTGGAGGAGGACGAGGCGATGGTCTCCTGGATAGGCCAGTCCGATCTCGGACCGTTCCTGGCGGCGTTCCCCGGCTTGCGGGAGCTGCATGTGCGCGGTGGTCAGGGCCTGGCGTTCCCCGTGACGGGCCATGAGGGACTGCGCGTGCTGCGTGTCGAGTCCGGCGGGCTGCCGCCGGAGGCGGCGGAGCAGATCGCTGCGGCCGAACTGCCCGCGCTGGAACGGCTGGAGCTGTGGCTCGGCGACGAGGATTACGGGGGCGGGACGACCGTCGCTCAGCTCGCCCCGCTGCTCGCCGGGACCGGCAAGCAGAACCTGCGTCACCTCGGTGTGCAGAACAGCCCCCTCCAGGACGAGTTCGCCGCCGCGTTCGCCACCGCGCCCGTCGTGGAGCGGCTCGCCTCACTGAGCCTGTCGATGGGCACGCTCTCCGACACGGGCGCCGAGGCGCTGCTCGGCGGCCGGCCGCTCACCCACCTCAAGGAACTCGACCTCTCGCACCATTTCCTCAGCCACGCCATGATGCTGCGGATCTGGACGCAGCTGGAACCGACCGGGGTGCGGGTGAACCTGATCGGGCGGCAGGAGGCGGAGGACTACAGCGACGTCGACTACATGGCCGACGACGCGGACGGCCGTTACATCGCGGTGGCCGAATGAGCACCGGGCACGGTGGTTTCGCCGTCGCCGTCCCCGTACCCCTCCGAAAGGCTTCGCGATGAGGCGCACCCCCGAGTTCGAGGACCGGGACGACCTCCTGATCACCAGTTACCAGCTGAGGGGCTCGGCCCCCTGGCGCACGTCCGACGAAACGGTGCCGTACGGACATGTCCTGCTCGCGGCGGCCACGACGGGGTGGAGCCCCGGGGCCGTGGTGGCGCGGCTGACCGCGCTGGGGTACGCCGAGATCGAGCTGCCCGCCGGGACCCTGCCGGTGTCGGTGGCACGCGAGGACGTCCTGCTGGCCAACACCGAGGTCAGGGACGGCCACCTCGGCCGGTGGGCCGGACTCGGCGCGCCCCTGACGCTGCGCCATGTACTCCAGGGGGCGGGGCGCACGGGCCGCAGCCCCGCCGAGGCCGAACGCCTGCTGCTCTCCTTCGGCTACCAGATCGGGACGGGCGTCGGCCATCCGCCGCTGCCCGAGAGCGCCGACCCCCGGGACATCGGGCTGATCCGCACGGACGCCCGGGGCGACGGGACGTGGCTGGAGCGGGGCGCGGAGGTGTCGGCGAGGCAGGTGCTCGACGTGGCCGCCGAGCTGGGCTGCTCGCCGTACGCCGCTGCCGGGCGGCTGGTCGCGCTGGGCTTCCGGCTGCCGTACACCCCGGAGCCGGAGGACGAACGGATCCTCGGTGACGGCGGCAGGTCCGGCGGGCACATCCTGGCCGTCGCGCGGGAGCTGGGCCGCCGCCCGTCGGAGATCGTCGCCCGGCTGCGGGTGCTGGGCCTGGAGATCGACGCGGGCACCGTACCGGAGACGCCTGAGCCGGACGACTTCGTGCTGCTCAGTGAGGAACTCGACGGCCGGTGGCCCTGGTTGAGGGTGAACCGGGTGGTCGGCGTGCAGCCGCGCCATCTCCTGCGCGCGGCCCTCGCCACGGGGCGGGCGCCCGCGGACGTCGCGGAGCGGCTGGCCTCGATGGGGCACCGGCTGCCGGGGAACGCGCGGCTGCCCGAGGTCGCGGACGCGGCGGACGTCCGGCTGCTGGCGGCGGTCGAGCCCACGTGCTCGTTGCTGGACAACGTCCATCTGGAGCATGTGCTGCGCGCGGCGAGCCTGACGGGCAGGAGCCCGGCGGACGTCGCGGAGCGGCTGGTGGCGCTGGGGTACCGGCTGCCGGACGAGGTGGCGTACCCCCGGGTGCGGGGCGCGCTGTAGCGGGGCGCGGGGGTGGAGGAGGGAGGCGCGGGGCTCTGCCCCGCGCCTTTTTTGGTATCCGGCCGTACCCGGTCGTATCCGGTCGTACCCGGGGGTGGTTGGGGGTGGCTGGTCGTCTCCGGTCGTATCCGGGGCTGGACGCGGTGGTCGGCAGTCGCTACTCTGAAAAAGAACTAGTCGATATATGCGAGTAGCTAGAGGTGGTGACTACAGAGTGTCCACGAAGGATCCTGCCGCGAGCTGGCTGCGCGGAACGCTGCCCCTGGCGCTCGCCGCCATCCTCGCCCGCGGTGACCAGCACGGATACGCGCTGGTGCAGGAGCTGGCCGCCCGCGGCTTCGGGGCCGTGCGCGGCGGCGCGCTGTATCCGGTGCTCGGCCGGATGGAGGCCGACGGGCTGGTGGAGGCCCGCTGGGAGCCGGGGGACGGCGGCCCCGGCCGCAAGGTCTACCGGGTCACCGAGGCGGGCCGGGCGCGCCTGACGGAAGAGGCCGGGAGCTGGCAGCAGTTCTCCGCCGCGATGGACCACCTGCTGAAAACCGATACGTCCGACACATCCGACACATCTGACACGTCCGACACGAAGGAGTCGTCATGACCGATGTGGACACGCGCTGGAGCGCCCGCCTGAGGCTGGCCCTGGCCGACCGCTCGGTGGGCCACCGTACGGCCGACGTGGTGCTCGACGAAGTCGCCCAGCACTGCGCGGCGACCGGTGAGACCCCTGAGGAGGCATTCGGTCCCGCGGAGGAGTACGCGGCCGTCGTCGTGCAGGAGCGCATCCCGCCCGAGGACCGTGCCGGGAGCACCGGCACGCACGCCGAGCACGTCGGCGCCGCTCTCATGGCAATCGGCTGCGTCCTCCTCCTGGCCGGTCCGGTCCTCTGGATCGTCGAGGGGGCCATGCTCCCGGTGACGTTGGCCGGGCTGGTCGGCGTGGTGCTCGTCGTTCTCGCCGCGACGGGCGGCAACGTGACGTTCACCCTCTCCGGCTCCCGGGTGCGCGCCGCCGTCGGCTGGGGGGTCGCCACCGCCGTCCTGGTCGTACTCGCCGCCGTCGCCTTCACCACCCTGCCCGCCACCGACCTCGGCCGGATCCCCGCCCTCACCCTGTCCGTCCTGGGGATTCCGCTCTTCTACTGGGGGCTGAAGCACGGATCGGACTCCGCCGCCGACACGGCGAAGGCCGCTCGGGCCGGTACCGGTACGGACGCTGGTACGGGCACCGGTACCGAGGGCTGGCTGCGTGAGTTGACGCGGCAGCTGAAGGAAGAGCACGGGATCCGCGCCGCCCGCGCGGCGGAGCTGACCGCCGAGGCCGCCGAACATCTGCGGGCCACCGGGGCGCGGCCCGAGGAGGAGTTCGGGCCGGTGGGCCCGTACGCGGTGCGGCTCGCCGACGAGGACGCCACGCCCCACGAGCGCTGGTGGCTGCGCGACGGCGTCCGCTCGTCCGCGCTGACCCTGGCCGTGACCGTCGGCCTGACCTGGTCGGCCTTCTCGGCCGGTCTGCCGGTCTGGCAGTTGGCGGTGGGCTGTGCGGCCATCGCGGTGGAAGTGGCGATCCTCGTCAGCTCCCTGGTGAGCCACTGGCGGTCGGCCTCCTCCCGGGCGTGACCGGCTCCTCCCGGAGGCGGCCACGCCGCACCGGCCGGTACGGCGGCCGGGGTCAGCCGGCGACCGGCCTCACCTCACCGGAGATCGGCAGCCCGAGCCGGGACGTCGCCTGGGCGACCAGGCGGGACATCTGGGTCGCGCCGTACTGCTGGAAGTGGGTGTCGTCGGAGACACCGTTCGGGAAGTTGGGGTACTGGCCGGGGCTCAGCCACAGGAAGACCCCCTTGGCTGCCTCGGGGCCGATCCCGTTCAGGTAGGCGCGGCTGAGCGCCGACAGATCGACGAGCGGCGCGCCCTCCTCGGCGGCCACGGCCTTGGCGGCGTCGACGTATGCGGGGAACGAGACGTTGAACTGCCCGGTGGACGCGTTGTACGAGCGCCGGGAGACGGGGGTGACGACGACCGGCGTCGCGCCTCGCGCGCGGGTGGCGCGGATGTAGTCGTTGCGCAGGTACTCCTTGTAGTCGGCGGGCGATGTGTAGCGCTCGGGGTTGGTGGTGGTCGCGTCGTTGTGGCCGAACTGGACGAAGAGGTAGTCGCCCGGCCTGATCGCCTGATGGATCACGGCGAGCCGCCCCTGCTCGATGAACGAGCGCGAACTACGGCCCCCTATCGCGTGGTTGGCCACCGTGATGCTCGACGTGAAGAACGGTGCCAGCGTCTGGCCCCAGCCCGCCTGCGGGTAGTAACCGGAGTTGTACGTCTGCGCGGTGGAGTCGCTCGCGATGTAGAGCGTGGCGGTGGCGCGGGTGTCGGCGCGGGTGTCGGCACGTGCGGTGGTCGCCGCCGTGGCGGAGAGGCCGAAGGCGGCAGCGGTGGCGGCGGTACCGGCGAGGAAGCCTCTGCGGCTGAGGGGGGAGCTGAGAGGGGAGCTGATGGGGGACATCCGGAACTCCTGACGGGGTGGGGGTGGAGTCGTCGTCAGGTGGATGTCGTCGCCGGGGGAGGAAAGGTTGCGGGGTCCCCGGGGGCAGGTACGGCGGCGGTGCGACTTCGGTGTGACTTCGGTGCGACTTCGGCGTGGCGTCTGTTGCTCGCGTACGAGGTGAAGGAGGCCCAGGCGGTGGGGGCGAGAGCGAGGGTGAGGGTGAGGG
>NZ_QQNA01000133.1 GCF_003346515.1 Streptomyces corynorhini | reverse complement strand
CCCGGCCGTCCGTACGCCCCGGCCGCCCCCCGGTCCCGGCCCCGACGTCATCGGCGACGGCACGGAACGGGGGCGCGGATCAGCGGGCGCGGGCCGCCTGGGCCGCGACGGCGGCGGTCATCAGCTCGGCGTCGAACAGCGGGGCGTCGGCGAGGCGGTGGGCCCCGGCGTAGGCGTTCAGCATGGCCTTCGTGGTGCGCAGGGCCGAAGGGGAGCGCTTGAGCAGCGGCTCCGTCCAGCGGTCGACCACGGCGTCGAGCTGGTCCTCCGGCACGACTCTGTGCAGGATGGCCAGCTCCGCGGCCTTGGCCGCGTCGAACCTCTCGGAGGTGAGGAGCAGTTCCCGGCTCCTGGCCGCCCCCGTCTCGTACAGCATCCGCGCCGTGATCCCGCCCCAGGCCGGCGGAACACCGACCCTCAGCTCCGGCAGCCGGTACTGGCTGTCGTCCGCTCCGACCCGCAGGTCGCAGAAGACCGCGAGCCCCAGCCCCGCCCCGACCACGCCGCCGTGCAGCCGCGCGAGGGTGACGAGCCCGGTGTTCGCCAGCAGGTCGCACATCCGGCGCGCCTTGTTGGCGAGCGCGCGCATGCCCGCGTTCCCGGTCTCGGGGGAGTGCAGCGCGGAGAATTCGGCGAGGTCACCGCCCAGGCAGAAGTCCGCGCCCTCGCCGGAAAGGATCAGCACCCGGAGCGTGGGGTGGTCGTCCAGCGCGCCGAGGACGGCGAGGAGTTCGTCGAGGAGCACACCGGACAGGGCGTTGCCGGTCTCGGGGCTGTTCAGCCGTACTCTCACCACCGCGTCGTCGTGCTCGACGGACAGGTACTTGAGATCATCAATCATATTTCTTGATTCCTGACGGACGGTTTCTGGAGGCAGGGCGTGATGAAACGATGCGTCCCTTCGGTGGGAGTCCGCTCAGCCGGCCGCCACCATGAGGCGGTTGAGCCGCCGGAACGACACCCGGGGTTCCCACGCGGGCGGTTCGCTTATTCGGATCCGGGGAATCCGCTTGAGCATCGAGGTCAGCAGCAGTTTCCCTTCCAGCCGGGCCAGTGGCGCACCGAGGCAGTAGTGAATTCCGCTGCCGAAGCCGAAATGGGGCGGCTTGCGGCCGACATCGAAGTTCTCGGGGTCGGGGTACTGCCGCGGATCGTGCTGGGCGGCCCCGACCATCAGCTGCACCATCTCGCCCTCGCGCACCAGGGTGTCCCCCAGCACGGTGTCCCGCGGGGCGGTCCGGCTGATCGCGTGTATCGCCGGGTCGTAGCGCAGGGTCTCGTCGACCACGTACGGGATGTACTCGGGGTGGGCGCGCAGCCGCTCCAGCTGCCCGGGGTGCTCCAGCAGCAGCCGGACCATGCTGGACAGCAGGTGCTCTGTGGTCTCCAGCGCGGCGACGATCACGAAGACCGCCATGGAGTGGGCCTCGGCGTCGGCCCTCTCCCGGTCCGGTTCCAGCGTGTCCCAGGTCGCGATCCACGAGGAGACCGGATCGTCCCCCGGGGTCTCGCGGCGTTCGCGCACCAGCGCGGTGAAGTACTCCTGGAGGCCGCGGGCCGCCGCGTCCGCCCGTGCCAGCTGGCTGGGGGACGGGAAGAATTCCTGGCTGAGGGTCTGATCGTTGGTCAGTGACCTCAGCAAGGAATAATCGGAGGAAGGAAGGCCCAGCCATTCCCCGATCGACCTGACGGGCAGCTCGTCGGCGACCAGGGAATTGAAATCGGCCGCACCTTCGAGCAGCTTGCTCTCGAAAAGGTCGAGGACCTTCTCGACATTCCTCGCGATCGATTCTTCTATTTCTGCCAGTTTGTTTCGGTCGAACATGTTGCCCGCCGAACGCCGCACTCTCGTATGGTGCGGCGGATTGAGCATGGGAAGTGATTTCGCCGTTTGCAGTGAAGCGGGTGTGTTCCAGCGGGCCGCGTTGCCCTGGCTGGTCCGCCACTGGGTATCCGGCACTTTCCACGTTCTGCTCCTCATGACCTCGTCGCAGAGAGCGTACGAGGTGACGAGGTGTCCGCCCCAGGGGGAGGGGACTATATCGCCGAGATTCCGCAGCTCCGAGTAGAGGGGCCGGGGATTCGACTGACCTTTCCTGGTGCGTAGCCGAGAGAAAAGCGATGCCACGGTGCGGCGGTCGACGGCAGGGGTGGTCAGGGTGGGTTCCACGAGAATCTTTCTCTCAAAGGATCACGTAAGGTTCCAACCCTGACTACCCCTCGGGCGGAACGCCCATGCGGCCGCGACCGTCCACGTCATGTAGCGGATGTCACCCCTTCCACCAGGAGAGGAATCCACTCCAGAAAGTCCCCTTTTGGGGGCGCCGCTGCTGTTCGGTCACCGGTGTCTTCGGCGCGGAACGGACATCGGACGGGAAATGCGAGGCCGCCGGATTTTCCTTTCGTACCGGGGTGAACCGGGCGGGGAGCGCGGTGAGCGCGCGGTGCAGCGGGCCCGGCCGCCAGCTCAGCGAGGAGGCCGGAACGCTCAGCTCGATGTCCGGCAGCCTGTTGAGCAGCTTCTCGATCGTCAGGACGGAGATCAGCAGCGCGGGGTCCTTGGCGGGGCACGCGTGCGGGCCCGCGCCCCAGGCCAGATGGGCGCGCTTGCTGAGCGTCTGACGGCTCGTGGAGAGGCTCGGATCGCTGTTGGCGGCGGCGAAACTGATGAGCACGGGGTCCCCGGCGTTCAGTTTGGTGCCCGAGAGGTCCACGTCGTACACCGGGTAGTGGCCGGCCCAGTTGGCTATGGGCGGGTTGTTCCAGAGCACGTCGTTGATGGCGTCCTCGACCAGCAGGCTCGCGCCGTGCTGGTCCCCCGCGTACTTCTCGTCGGAGAGCAGCAGCCGCAGCGCGTTGCCGATGAGGTTCTGGGTGGGCTCGGCGCCGCCTCCGATGAGGGTCATGATCTCGGAGATCAGCTCCTCGTCCGTCAGCCGGCTCGGATGCCGCATCAGCCAGGAGGTCACGTCGTCGCCGGGCTGGGCGCGCTTCAGGGCGACCAGTTCCATCAGCGTCTCTGTCAGCAACTCCATGGCCTTGTCCGCCTCGACGCCGTCCATGAGGCAGGAGATGCTGTAGACCAGCTGGTCGCCCAGTTCGGCGGGGCAGCCGAACAGCTCGTTGAAGACCAGCAGCGGCACCAGTTGGGCGTAGTCGGCGACCAGGTCCACCCGGCCCCGGCCGTTGAACTGGTTGATGAGGTAGTCCGAGACCCGGTCGACATGCCGGCTCAACCGGTGCGTGTCGATCTTGGCGAACGTCTCCGTGACCGCCTGACGGTGCCTCATGTGCTCGGCGCCGTCGGAGTAGAGCGAGTTCGGCCGGTACAGCATCATGGGCACGATCGCGCTGTCCAGCGGCACCTCGCCCGCGTTGAGCGCGCGCCAGCGCCGCGCGTCCCGGACGAAGGTCTCCGGGTTCTGCAGGACGTGCAGCGCCGCCGCGTAGTCCGTGACGAGCGAGGCTTCCACGCCGGGCGACAGCTCGACGGGGGCGGCGGGGCCGAACTGCCGCAGGTACTCGTAGACGGCGTTCGGATCGGCGGCGAACTCGGGGGTGTACAGGGGGACGCTCTTGCCGCTGTCGTGCGCCGGGCAGCCCGGGGGTGGGGCGGGGAAGTCCGAGGGGGATTGCATAGGGGCCGGGCTCCTAGGTGAGGCGTGACTGGAGGTAGCGCACGAGCGTGATCAGGGCGTTCGCCGAGGAACGCTGGTCACGCGCGTCGCAGTTGACGAGAGGCGTCTCGGGCAGCAGGTCGAGCGCCTCCCGGATCTCCGCGTCCTCGTGATTCGGGCGGTCGTCGAACCGGTTCACGGCGATGGCGTACGGGATGCCGTAGTGCTCGACCAGGTCCATCACCGGGAAGGACTCCTCAAGGCGCTCCGGATCCACCAGGACCAGCGCCCCGAGCGCGCCCCGGGACATGTCCTCCCAGACCTGTACGAAGCGCTGCTGTCCCGGTGTGCCGAAGAGGTAGAGGACCAGCCGCTCGCTGAGGGTGAGCCGGCCGAAGTCCATCGCCACCGTCGTCGTGGTCTTGCCGGGCGTGCCCTTGAGGTCGTCGATTCCCTCGCCCGCCTGCGTCATGACCTCTTCGGTGCGCAGCGGCGGAATCTCGGACATCGTTCCGATGAATGTGGTCTTTCCGACGGCGAAATGACCGACCACCAGGATCTTCGCCGCGGTCTGCACCGATTCGCGCAGATAGACGCCGTCATCCAAAGCGGGCTTGAAGGCCATGCAGCACCTCCTCCAATATGTTCCGGTCGACAAGCTTCGCGGCAGGGATCGGGGCCCGCGTGATGAGGTACCCCGCCTGGGTGAGATCGGACAGCAGAATCTTGACGACGCCCACCGGGAACTGCGTGTGCCCGGCGATTTCGGCGACCGAGAGATGGCCCCCGGAGCACAGCTCCAGAAGGCGTCTTTTCTCCGGGTCCAGATGCTGTGTCGAAGGGGAGTCCTGCGCCGTTGTCACCAGGGTGATCAGCGAGAACTCGTCGTCGTCGAGCAGGCTGCGTCCGTTCGTGATGACATACGCAGGAACTAATGGGGTGGCGGCCTGTTCCTGATCCGGTTCGTCCGGTGTCGTCATGCCTTGGTGTCAGCAATCTCGCGAGGGGGGCTGGTCAGGGCTTTTCCGAGCTGGCCGACAAGCTGCTGCATACGGAAGGTGATCTCGGCCATGTCGACGTCGGGCGTCGCGGAAACGGCGAGATAGGCGCCTTCGCCGGCGGAGATGAGGAAGACCCAGCCGTGGTCGAATTCCACCAGGGTCTGACGCCACTGGCGGCGCTGGGTTCCCGGTACGCCGCAGAAGTCGACCACCGTCCGGCTCAGCGACTGTATTCCGCTCATGGCGGCGGCGACGGTGTCGGCCTGGTCCTTGCCGACATCCTTCGAGCGCGCCATCAGGAGGCCGTCGGCGGACACCAGAATCGCGTGCTGCGCCTCGGGCACTTCCAGGGCACTGTCAAGCATCCATGACAGGTCGTAATTCACTGAGTCTCATGCCCTTCGCTGCTTGCGTTGGTGGAACGGCGGCCGGACTGCGTCCCGCGCTGGAACGCGCCCATGACGGATGCGGCCTGTTCGCTGGAGCGAACCGGAACGTCCGGTGAGTCGGCGGCGGGAACGATCGATATCGCGCCTCTGCGCCGGCGTTTGGGCAGACCGCCGAAGGTGGTTGAGGGAGCCACCGGGTTCTCCGCGGGCGGCATCGGGGAGGACGCCGCCACGGCGGGGAACTCCTTGGGCTCGTGCTGGGGCTCGGGCTCTGGCGCCGGCATGGTCGTCAGGAGTTCCTCCGGGAGCAGCACGACCGCTCGCACACCGCCGTAGGGGGAAGTGGAATCCACGGAGACGGTGAAGCCGTACCTGGCGGCGAGGACACCGATCACGGTGAACCCGAACTGCGGCGGGTTGCCCAGGCCCGAGACGCCGGGGGAGCGCTCGCTCGAAAGGAGCTTCGCGGCCCGGCTTTTCTCCTCCTCGTTCATACCGACACCGGCGTCGTCGACGATGATGCAGACGCCCTTGGGAACGGGTCGGATATTGATCTCGATGATCGTTTCCGGGGCGGAGTAACTGGTCGCGTTGTCCAGCAGTTCGGCCAGGGTCAGCGCGACCGGTTCGACGGCGCGGCTGACGATCGCGAAATTACTCTGGGCCCGGATCTCCACACGGGTGAAGTGGCGGATTCTGCCCTTCGCGCTCCGCACCACGTCGTAGAGGGACGCCGCGGCGCGCTGCCGGCCGAGCCAGCCGTCGCAGAGCACGGCGATGGACTGGGCGCGCCGGGCGAACTGCGAGTTCATGTGGTCGATGTCGAGGAGGTCCTGGAGAATCTGGAGTTCTCCGTACTTGTCCTGCAACTTCGTGATCGCCAACTGCTGCTCACTGGCGAGCCCCTGAAGCGTACGCATGGCGGACTTCAGAGCGGTCTTCGTCGCTTCCTCGGCCCGGTCCTTCGCCTCTTCGACGGCCTCGGCGTAATGATTTTCGAGGTTCGCGTAGTGAGTCTTCAGCTCCTCTTTCTCTGTGCGTAGCTCGGCGATCTTCTTCCTGCCGCGAATAATCGCGGTTGCGGCGACAGGAGTACCAGCGATCAGACCCCAAAGCGCTGGATCCTGGAGGTATTGCGTCATAAGGCTCTCTTCGGGCGACTGGGCCACCGGTTACTGAATGTCTGGCGGGTGTTGTCGAGTACGCCCCCAGTTACAGGCATCTCGCGGCCACAGGTATGTGGGATCGGCCGCGCATACTCGCCTGGCCGGACAGCCTCGAAAGGCCCGGCTGATGGCATAGTTCTCCCCGGGGTGGCGGATTCTGGGCCGATGCGCTGACTTTCCTGGTTATGCCATAGCGGGTTTGGCACCACTTGGCAAGCGTGGCGATCTTATCACCACGGGCTGATCGGACCGTGGGTCGATCTGTTCCTTTTCAGGCATCTGACGGCTATTCAGCGGTGCTTACGTTTTGGGGTGGTTGGTGAGCGTTGCGGGCCCCTCTGGTGCCGCTCGGGTCCGGGGGCGTTGCCTATTTTTCGGGCGAATCATCCCCTCGGCCATGCCGGAAGGCACGTGCCACCGGCACAGTCGTGATGAGGTCGTGATGAGGTCGTGCGGAGCCGGTGCGGATGTGGCGTCCCGGCAACCACTGTCAAGCGCACTTTCCACCGACCCGCGGGGAGACGAATTTCCGTCGACCCGCCATGGGTCGGGTCGTTACAGTGCGAAGAATGGGTGACTCGTACACGAATCCAGGCGTTCCCGACCGACGTGGTCCCTTGCGCTACTTGTGGTGGCTGGTGAGGAGTCAGCGCGGCCGGGCGGCGGCCGGGGCGATGTGGGGCAGCGCCTGGATGGTCGGTCTGACCGTTCCGCCGTATCTTCTCTCGCGCGCGATCGACGACGGACTGGAGCCCGGCGACCGGACGGCGCTCCTCGGCTGGACCGGCGCGCTGTTCGCCGTCGGGGCGCTGAACGCGTGGATCGGCATCATGCGCCACCGGACCATGACCAGGATCAGGATGGACGCCACCTTCCGTACGGTGCGGGTGGTGATCCGGCAGGCGACCCGGCTCGGCGCCACGGTGCCGCGCCGGATCACCGCGGGCGAGGTCGTGACCATCGGCATCGCCGACGTCAAGGCGATCAGCAAGGCTCTGACCGTCGTGGGCCCGGGCGTCGGCGGGGTGCTCGGATACACCGTCGTGGCCGTCCTGCTGCTGTCCGTCTCGCTGGTCCTCGCGGCCGTCGTCCTGCTGGGGGTGCCGCTGCTGGTGGCGGTGGTGGGCCCGCTGCTCAACCGGTTGCAGCGCGTCGAGACGGTCTACCGCGAGCGGCAGGGCGCCCTCGCCGGCCGCTTCGTGGACATCGCCGGCGGGCTGCGGGTGCTCAGCGGGCTCGGCGGCAAGGACGTCTACGCGGCGCGCTACCGCCGCGATTCGGCCGACGTGCGGGCGGAGGGATACCGGGTCGGCGCGGTGAGCAGCTGGATCGACGCCCTGGCGCTCGGTCTGCCCGCGCTCTTCCTCGCCGCCGTGACCTGGCTGGCCGCCCGGCTGGCCGCGCAGGGCACCATCTCGGTGGGCGAACTGGTCGCCGTGTACGGCTATGTCGCCGTGCTGACCGTCCCCATCTGGTTCTTCATCGAGGGCGGGTACGACGTGAGCCGCGGCCTGGTCTGTACGCGCCGGGTGCTGCGCTTCCTCGACCTGGAGCCCGAACTCACCGACGCGGAAGGCGTCGTGGGCACGGCGGCCGGGGCCGGGGCCGGGGGAGTGCTGCGCGACCCCGCCTCCGGTGTCGAGGTGGCGCCCGGTCTGTTCACCGCGCTGGCCTGCGCCCGCCCGGCGGACGCCGCCGAGATCGCCGACCGGCTCGGCCGGTTCACCGCGTCGGACGCGACCTGGGGCGGGGTACGCCTCGACGGGATCGCCCTGCCGGTCCTCCGCGACCGCGTCCTCGTCGCCGACAACGAGGCCGACCTCTTCGCCGGGTCCCTGCGCGCGGTCGTGGCGGGCCGGGCCGACCGCGACCCGGACGCCATCGCCGGAGCGGTCCACGCGGCGGCGGCCCAGGACATCGTCCTGGGGCTGCGCGACGGACTCGACTCCCCGGTGCTGGCCCAGGGCCGCAATCTCTCCGGCGGTCAGCGCCAGCGCGTACGGATGGTCCGGGCGCTCCTGGCGGACCCCGAGGTCCTCATCGCGCTCGAACCCACCTCGGCGGTCGACGCCCACACCGAGGCGGCGCTCGCGGCCCGGCTGCGCACCGCGCGCGCCGGGCGTACCACCGTCGTCACCAGCACCTCGCCGCTGCTGCTGGAACAGGCCGACCGGGTCTGCTTCCTGGTCGACGGACGGACGGTGGCGGTCGGCACCCACCAGGAACTGCTGGCCCGGCAGAGCGCGTACCGCGCCCTCGTGGCCCGCGGGGCGGCGGACGACGGGCAACACCCCCACGACGAGCGGCAGTCCCACGAGGAGGCGGCGCGATGACAGCGGTCCGGACACCTGCGGACCAGGCACCGGCGGATCCGGCACCGGCGGACCAGGCGCCGGGGGACCAGGCGTCGGCGGATCCGGCCGGATCCCCCCGCCTTCCGGTGGCCGACCGGCGCCGGGTGCGCCGCGCCGCCCTGGAGCTGGTACGGCTCGACAGCCGCGCGCTCGCCGCCGCCGCCCTGCTCAGCGCGCTCGCCGCGGCGGCCGGACTGGTCGGCCCCTGGCTGCTCGGCCGCATCGTCAACACCGTCCGGGCCGGTGGCGGGGGCGCGGACATCGACCGGTACGCGCTCACCATCCTGGTCTGCGTGCTCGTCCAGTTCCTCCTCGCGCGCCACAGCCGGCTCCTCGCGTACCGCGTCGGCGAACGCGCCTCGGCGCGGGTCAGGGAACAGCTCGTCGACCGGGCGCTCGCCCTGCCCACCGCGGCCGTGGAGCGGGCCGGCGCGGGCGATCTGACCACCCGCGGCACCACCGACGTGGCCGTGATCGCCACCACCCTGCGGGACGTCGGGCCCGCGGTGTTCATCTCGGGCATCGAAGCGCTGTTCATCCTCGGCGCGGTCTTCTTCCTCGCGCCGCCGCTCGGCGTCGGGGGCCTGCTCGGCCTGGCGGGCATCTGGTTCGCCGCCCGCTGGTACCTGCGCCGCGCCCGCACCGCCTATCTGGCGGAGGGCGACGCCAACTCCGTACTCGCCGAGGTCCTCTCCGCGACGGCGTCCGGGGCCCGCACGGTCGAGGCGTTCGGCCTCCAGGAGCGCCGCCTCGCCGCGGGCGAGGAGGCCGTCGAGGAGTGCCGGCGCACCCGCAACCGCACCCTGTTCCTGCGCAGCGTCCTCTTCCCGGCCGTGGACGTGTCGTACGTCGTGCCGGTGATCGTGGTCCTGGTGGCCGGGAGCCTGCTGCACGACCACGGGGCGGTGAACCTCGGCACGGTGGTCACCTGCGCGCTCTACATGCGGCAACTGGGCCAGCCGATGGACGAGATCCTGCAGTACATGGAGCAGCTCCAGAGCACCGGCGCGTCGTACGCGCGCGTCGAGGGCGTCGGCAGCGGCGAGGCGGCCGAGGACCGGCCGGCCGGACCCGCCCCGGCCGACGGCCGGATCGAGGTCACCGGCGCGCGCTACGCCTACGACGGCGGACGCGATGTGCTGCGCGGCGTCGACCTGACGGTACGGCCCGGTGAACGGCTGGCCGTCGTCGGCGCGTCCGGCGCGGGCAAGTCCACCCTCGGCAGGCTCCTCGCGGGCATCGACCGCCCGCGCGAGGGCGCGGTGACGGTCGGCGGGGTGGAGATCGCCGCCCTCGCGCCCGAGCAACTGCGCCGCCAGGTGGTCCTGGTCACCCAGGAACACCACGTGTTCATCGACACCGTCCGCGACAACCTGCTCATCGCCGCGCCCGGAGCCACCGACGGCGAGCTGCGTGCCGCGCTCGACGCGGTGGGCGCGGGGTGGGTCGACGAGCTGCCGAACGGCCTCGACACCGGGCTGGGCGCGGCCGAGTTCGCGCTCGACGGTGCGCAGGCCCAGCAACTGGCCCTGGCCCGAGTGGTCCTGGCCGATCCGCACACCCTCGTACTCGACGAGGCGACCGCCCTGCTGGACCCGGCCACCGCCCGCCACGCGGAACGCGCGCTGGCCGCCGTGCTCGCCGACCGCACCGTCATCGCCATCGCCCACCGGCTGCACACCGCGCGGGACGCCGACCGGGTGGCGGTGATGGACGACGGCCTGCTGACGGAGCTGGGGACCCATGACGCGCTGGTGGCACGGGGCGGCGCGTACGCCCGCCTCTGGCGCTCCTGGCACGGCGACCCCGCCCCGGTCCCGGCCCCCGCTCCGGCCG
>NZ_QQNA01000132.1 GCF_003346515.1 Streptomyces corynorhini | reverse complement strand
GCGTTCGGTGCGGATCGCGACGACGTCGCGATCCGCACCGAACGCACCGTATGGGCCGCGCGCCGCCGGGCGTAGGCCGCCGGGCCCGGCCGGCGCCCCGGACCCGTGGCCCGGACCCGTGGCCCGGACATGTGGCCCGGACATGTGGCCCGGACCCGGCCGGGCTCAGACCAGGTTGAGCGCGAACGCGGCGCCTATCCCGCCCGCGACCATGAAGACGGGCATCAGCACCTTCACCTCCACCCAGGCACCGGCCTTGAAGCGCATCGCCTTCGGCGGGCCCAGCGGGTACCAGCGCTTGCGGCCGATCGGGATGGGCCACAGGACCGGGCAGCCCGAGACCGTCAGCGCGTCACCGATGTCGTGGACGAGCGCGCCGAGGACTATCGGCAGCCCGAGCCAGAGATACTCCTGGCCGGGCTGGGTGAACAGCCAGTTCGCCCCGTTGCCCGGCTGGTCGAGGATGCCCGCGAGCATCCACGCGCTGGTGGCGCCGAGCAGCCAGACCAGGACGTCGCTGGAGACCCGGGCGGCCTTCCACAACAGGCCCTCCACCGCCAGCACCATATGGACGAAGAGGATGGCGAGCACGCCCCAGCGCCCACCGGTGTACGCGACGGCGGAGGCGCCCGCGCCGATCAGGACCGCCCAGAGCCAGGTGTGGGTCAGGGTGCGGTGGCCGCCGGTCCTGCGCGGGTCACCGGCCTTCCTGGTCGCCTTGTAGACGGCGTACGACAGCTTGTCGACGACCTCGCAGAGCGTCTTGGAGACCGGGCCGAACGCCCGGGAGATCGTGGCGGCCTTGTGGTCGAGGTCGGGGGCGAGCGCCGCGCCCGAGCAGATCAGCGCGCCGACGACCAGTACGGGCCAGGGCATGGCGTGGTCGAGGGCCGCTGCCGCGGCGCCCGCCCCCAGCCAGGCCGCTGCCCCTGACAGTGAGTGTGCCGGTCCCATCATGGTCGTACCCGTCCCATTGCAGTTGTGGTGAAACCCGGTGTGCGGCTCGTGGTGAAGCCCACTGTCCTGGTGCCCAGTTGACTGGTCAGCGTATCGCCCGTGATCTTCGTCCGGCCGTCCGGTTCCCGCATCCGGCCGGAAGACAGGCAAGATGGGTGCGTGACCCTTATCGATCAGCTGCCGCCGGATGCCGACCCCGATGCCCTCTTCGAGGCTTTCTCCTCCTGGGCCGAGGACCGGGGCATCACGCTCTACCCGGCGCAGGAGGAGGCACTGATCGAGGTGGTCTCCGGGGCCAACGTGATCCTCTCCACCCCCACCGGCTCGGGAAAGAGCCTGGTCGCGGCCGGTGCGCACTTCACCGCGCTGGCTCAGGACAAGGTCACCTTCTACACCGCGCCGATCAAGGCGCTGGTCTCGGAGAAGTTCTTCGACCTGTGCAAGCTCCTCGGCACGGAGAACGTCGGCATGCTGACCGGCGACGCCTCCGTCAACGCGGACGCGCCCGTCATCTGCTGTACCGCGGAGGTACTGGCGTCCATCGCGCTGCGCGACGGGAAGTACGCCGATATCGGTCAGGTCGTGATGGACGAGTTCCACTTCTACGCGGAGCCGGACCGGGGCTGGGCCTGGCAGATCCCGCTGCTGGAACTGCCACAGGCCCAGTTCATCCTGATGTCGGCGACGCTCGGCGACGTCTCCCGGTTCGAGGAGGACCTGACCCGCCGCACCGGTCGGCCGACCTCCGTCGTACGGTCCACGACCCGGCCCGTACCGCTCACCTACGAGTACCGGCTCACCCCCATCACCGAGACGCTCACCGAGCTGCTGGAGACCCGGCAGGCGCCCGTCTACATCGTGCACTTCACGCAGGCCGCCGCCGTGGAGCGGGCGCAGTCCCTGATGAGCATCAACATGTGCACGCGCGAGGAGAAGGACAGGATCGCCGATCTCATCGGCAATTTCCGCTTCACCACCAAGTTCGGCCGCAATCTCTCCCGTTACGTGCGGCACGGCATCGGTGTGCACCACGCCGGCATGCTGCCCAAGTACCGTCGGCTGGTGGAGAAGCTCGCCCAGGCCGGGCTGCTGAAGGTCATCTGCGGTACGGACACCCTGGGGGTCGGCGTCAACGTCCCCATCCGCACGGTGCTGTTCACCGCTCTCAGCAAGTACGACGGCAATCGCGTACGCACCCTGCGCGCCCGGGAGTTCCACCAGATCGCGGGCCGGGCGGGGCGGGCCGGATTCGACACCGCGGGGCTGGTCGTCGCGCAGGCGCCGGAGCACGTGGTGGAGAACGAGAAGGCGCTCGCGAAGGCGGGCGACGATCCCAAGAAGCGTCGCAAGGTGGTGCGCAAGAAGGCGCCCGAGGGCTTCGTCGCCTGGTCGGAGACCACGTTCGACAAGCTGATCGGCTCCGATCCCGAGCCGCTGACCTCACGTTTCCGGGTCACCCACACGATGCTGCTGTCGGTCATCGCCCGGCCGGGCAACGCCTTCGAGGCGATGCGCCATCTGCTGGAGGACAACCACGAACCGCGCAAGCAGCAGCTGCGGCACATCCGGCGGGCGATCGCCATCTACCGCTCCCTGCTGGACGGCGGTGTGGTGGAGCGGCTGGAGAAGCCCGACGCGGAGGGCCGGATCGTCCGGCTGACCGTCGACCTCCAGCAGGACTTCGCGCTGAACCAGCCGCTGTCGACGTTCGCGCTGGCCTCGTTCGAGCTGCTGGACAAGGAATCGCCGTCGTACGCGCTGGACATGGTGTCGGTGGTGGAGTCCACACTCGACGACCCGCGCCAGATCCTGGCCGCCCAGCAGAACAAGGCGCGCGGCGAGGCGGTCGGCGCGATGAAGGCGGACGGCATCGAGTACGAGGAGCGGATGGAGCGGCTCCAGGAGGTCACGTACCCGAAGCCGCTCGAAGAGCTGCTCGTGCACGCGTACAACGTCTACCGGACGAGCCACCCATGGGTCGGCGACCACCCGGTCTCGCCGAAGTCCGTGATCCGCGACATGTACGAACGGGCCCTGTCCTTCACCGAGTTCACCTCGCACTACGAGCTGGCCAGGACCGAGGGCATTGTGCTGCGCTATCTGGCGGGCGCGTACAAGGCGCTGGAACACACCATTCCGGACGATCTCAAGTCGGAGGACCTGGAGGACCTCACGGCGTGGCTGGGCGAGATGGTCCGTCAGGTGGACTCCAGCCTGCTGGACGAGTGGGAGCAGCTGGCCAACCCCGAGGTCGAGACCGCCGAGGAGGCCCGGGAGAAGGCCGACCAGGTCAGGCCGGTCACGGCCAACGCGCGCGCCTTCCGGGTGCTGGTGCGCAACGCGATGTTCCGCCGGGTCGAGCTGGCCGCGCTGGACCGCTTCTACGACCTGGGCGAGCTGGACGGCGAGTCGGGCTGGGACGCGGACCGGTGGGGCGAGGCGATGGACGCCTACTGGGACGAGTACGAGGACCTGGGTACGGGACCGGACGCGCGCGGGCCCAAGCTCCTCGCCATCGAGGAGGACCCGGCACACGGCCTGTGGCGGGTGCGCCAGACCTTCGCCGACCCGAACGGCGACCACGACTGGGGCATCGGCGCGGAGGTCGATCTGGCGGCCTCCGACGAGGAAGGACTGGCCGTCGTGCGGGTCACGTCGGTCGGACAGCTCTGAGCCGTCCGGCCGGAGGCTTGAGAAAACGGAGACGACGCACATGACGAATCCCGCCGAACGGCTGGTCGATCTGCTCGATCTGGAGCAGATCGAGGTCGACATCTTCCGCGGGCGCAGCCCCGAGGAATCGCTGCAACGTGTCTTCGGCGGGCAGGTCGCGGGCCAGGCGCTGGTCGCGGCCGGCCGTACCACCGACGGAGACCGGCCGGTGCACTCGCTGCACGCGTACTTCCTGCGCCCCGGCCGTCCCGGGGTGCCGATCGTCTACCAGGTGGAACGGGTCAGGGACGGCCGCTCGTTCACCACGCGCCGGGTCACGGCCGTCCAGCAGGGCCGGACGATCTTCAACCTGACGGCCTCCTTCCACCAGCCGGAGAAGGGCGGCTTCGAACACCAGCTGGCGCCCCGGCTGGAGTTCCCCGATCCCGAGTCGCTGCCCACGGTCGCCGACGAGGTGCGCGAACATCTCGGCGGACTGCCCGAGGCGTTCGAGCGCATGGCCAGGCGCCAGCCCTTCGACATCCGGTACGTGGAACGGCTGCGCTGGACGCGCCAGGAGATCCAGGACGCGGACGCGCGCAGCGCGGTGTGGATGCGCGCGGTGGGCCCGCTGGGCGACGACCCGCTGGTCCACACCTGCGCGCTGACGTACGCGAGCGACATGACACTGCTGGACGCGGTCCGCATCCCGGTCGAACCGCTCTGGGGTCCGCGCGGCTTCGACATGGCGTCGCTCGACCACGCGATGTGGTTCCACCGCCCGTTCCGCGCGGACGAATGGTTTCTGTACGACCAGGAGTCGCCGATCGCGACGGGCGGCCGGGGGCTGGCGCGGGGGCGGATCTACAACCGGGAGGGGCAGCTGCTGGTCTCGGTGGTGCAGGAGGGGCTGTTCCGCAAGCTCCCGTCTCAGTAGGGCCGGGGGCCGGAGCCGGCCGAGGTGGCCGGCGTCGCGGGCGCTGCCGCCGCCGTGGGTTCGGGTGCCGTGCGGAGCCAGGTGGTGAGCGCCCACCACCAGTGCAGGGCGCTCAGTGGTCCTGACGGTGTGTCGGTCAGGGACTCCCCCGTGATCTGGTGGAGCCGGCCGAGCCGGTAGCGGACGGTGTTGGGGTGCGTGAACAGGCTGGCGGCCGTCCGGTCGAGGCGCTGTCCGTGGTCGAGGAACGTCAGTGCGGTGAGGGCGAGTTGGCGGTGGAAGCCGTCCGTGCGGTCCAGCGCGCCCAGCAGCCGGTCGCTGAGCCAGGCGCCCAGCAGCGGCTGGCCGTCGAGGGCGATCTCGCCGGCGAAGTCGGTGAGATCGTGCGGTCCGCGCAGCCCGCGCCGTCCGCCGATGTCCAGGGCCCGGACGCAGAGCCGGTACGCCGGGCGGAGCCCGTCGAGAGGCGCGGCCGGGGCGATCACGGCGAGCGGGCCCGCCCCGGTCCACTCGTCCCCGGGAGCGCGTGAACACAGCCCCACCACACGCCCGTCGACCACACCGAAGACCCCGCCGGGGGCCGTGCCGGAGCCCGGCGCGGAACCCGCACCGACGACGCAGTGGTACGTACCGCCGGGGCGGATCCCGGCCGCCGTCAGCTCCTCGGCGGCCGGGGCCGCGCCGCCGACCAGCAGGCGCCGCAGCAGCCGGACCCGGGCCTCACCCGCCGTGGGCGGCGGCGCGGCCAGTTCCACGGCGCGGTAGCCGCTGATCACCTGGCGCTCGACCGCGTCCCCGTACTCCTTCAGCAGCAGTACGGCCTTGAGCAGCGGGCCGTCCGGCACCCCGGCGGACCGGCAGCGTTCGACGGTCAGCTCCGCCGCGCGGGTGAGGGCGGCCTGCACCCCGCGCAACAGGGCGGTCATCGGCACGCCCTGTCCGGCCCGGTCGGCGCCCAGCAGCAGCGCGGCGGCGAGGTCGTGCTCCCCGAGCCGTCCGACGTCGGTGAACCAGTCGCCGGCCGCGGTGACGAGCGCGGCGACATGGCGGCAGCTCTCCGCCTCGCCGAGCCGGGCCACCTCGGGCGAGTGGGTCATGGCGGCGCGGACCAGTTCGCCGCACACGTCCGCGTCGGCGGCCATGGCCCGCAGGATTCCGGCGGCCGGCTCGCGTTGCTGCGTGAGCGTCATGCGCGTCGCCCTTCTCCGTCCGAGCGCTGTCACCGGCGTACAACGGCGGGGCGGCCACGTTGGCACCCGGCCCCTACCACTGTTCGGTGTCGACCTGATGAGATGTGAGCTACCGCACAGTAAGAGGTCCTAACAGAAGTCACTATCGGTGTGACCGTCGGCTTGGATGCTCGTTGGGCTGTTCGTGGGGAAGAGAGAGTCGCGTCCGTGGGTCGTCTCGGATGAACTGTGGTCGC
>NZ_QQNA01000131.1 GCF_003346515.1 Streptomyces corynorhini | reverse complement strand
TTCGCCGAGCGGCTGGCCGCGGTGTCCGTACCGTCCGCTCCGCCCAGTTCCGCGGCCAGCCGCTCGGCGAACCCGTCGGGGGTGGGGTGGTCGTACAGGGCGGTGTCGGGCAGCCGCAGGCCGGTCGCGGACCGCAGCCGGGTCACCAGCTCCACCGTCATCGCGGAGTCGAAGCCCAACTCCCGGAAGGTCAGCGCGGGGTCCATCCGTGCCGCGTCGGTGTGGCCGAGCACCGCCGCCGTCTGCGCGCGCACCAGCCGCGCCAGGTCCGCGGTGGTCCGCCGGGCCCCGGGTCCGGTGGGAACGACCGCCGAGGCGCGCTCCGTCACCCGCTCCCCCGGACCGGTCGCGGGCCCGGCCGTCTCCACCGGCGCGTCCGCCTCGACGGTGTCGGGCAGCCAGTACCGCTCCCGTTGGAAGGCGTAGGTGGGCAGCGCCACCCGGCGCGCGCCCGAACCGGCGAACACGGCGTGCCAGTCGACCGGCACACCGCGCACCGCCAGTTCGGCCAGCCGGGTCAGGAACCGGTCAAGGCCGCCCTCGCCCCGGCGCAGCGTGCCGACCGCGACCGCGGGCCCGCCGCCGCGCTCCGGCGCCGCGTCCACGGAGTCGAGCACGGCGGCGGTGAGCACCGGATGCGGACTGACCTCGACGAAGACCCGGTGGCCCTGGTCGAGCAACTCCCCGACGGCCGGGGCGAACCGAACGGTCTGCCGCAGGTTGCGGTACCAGTACCCTGCGTCCAGCTCCCGCCCGTCCAGTGGGCCTGCGGTGACGGTGGAGAAGAACGGCACGCGCGCCGGGCCCGGCGCGACCGGCGCCAGCGCCTCGGTCAACTCCCGCTCCACCGCCGCCACCTGTGGCGAGTGCGAGGCGTAGTCGACGGCGACGCGGCGGTTGCGTACGCCCTGTGCCGTGAGTTGGGCCGCCAGTTCGTCCAGGGCGTCCGGGTCGCCGGAGACGACGGCGGAGGCCGGGCCGTTGAGCGCGGCCACCGACAGGCGGCCCTCCCACGCCTCCAGGCGGCGGGCGGCCTCGGCGGCGGGCAGCGCGACGGACATCATGCCGCCGGAGCCGGCGAGCCGGCGGGCGATGGCCCGGCCGCGCAGGGCGACCACGCGCGCGGCGTCGGCCGTCGAGAGCGCCCCGGCCACGCACGCCGCGGCGATCTCGCCCTGTGAGTGGCCGACGACGGCGTCCGGGACCACTCCGCAGGAGCGCCACAGCTCGGCCAGCGACACCATCACGGCCCACGAGACGGGCTGCACCACGTCGACCCGATCCAACGAGGGTGCCCCCGGCGCCTGTTGGAGGACGTCGCGTACGGACCAGCCGGTGTACGGGGCCAGCGCGGCGGCACACTCGTCGAGCCGGGCCGCGAACACCGCGGACTCGGCCAGCAGCGCCACGCCCATACCGGCCCACTGCGAGCCCTGTCCCGGGAAGACGAAGACCGTGCTCCCCGACACGTCCGCCACCCCGGTCACCACGCCGGGCGCGTACCCGTCGACGGCCAGCCCCTCCAGCGCGCCGACGGCCGCGTTCCGGTCGGGGGCGAGCACGACGGCGCGGTGGGCGAAGTCGGTGCGGGAGGTGGCGAGGGAGAAGCCCACGTCCCGGGGTGCGAGCGCGGGGTCGTCCGTCAGCCGGTCCGCCAGCCGCGCGGCCTGGGCGCGCAGCGCCGCCTCGGAGCGCCCGGACAGCGGCCACACCGCCGACGCGGGTGAGGCCGCGGCCTCGCCGGGCGCCGCCCCGGCCGACGTGGACGGCACCGGACCGGACACCACCAGATGGCAGTTGGTGCCGCCCATCCCGAAGGACGACACGCCCGCCAGCGCCGGCCCCTCGCGGCGCGGCCAGGGGCGTGCCGACGCGACGACGTCCAGGCGCCACTCGTCGAAGCGGATGCGCGGGTGGGGACGCTCGAAGTTGAGGCTCGCGGGCAGCGCGCCGTGCCGCAGCGACAGGGCCACCTTCAGGAGTCCGACGATCCCGGCGGCGCCCTCCAGATGCCCCACGTTCGTCTTCGCCGAGCCGACCAGCAGCGGCCCGTCCGCCGTGCGCCCCGGCCCGTACACCGCGCCCAGCGCCGCCGCCTCGACGGGGTCGCCGACCCGGGTGCCGGTCCCGTGCAGCTCCACGTACTGCACGGCGGCGGGTGCCACGCCCGCCCGTCGGCACGCCTCGCGCAGCACCGCCTCCTGGCCGGTGGGGGCGGGGGTGGTGAGGGTCTCACCGGTGCCGTCGTTGTTGACCGCGCCGCCCTCGATGACGCAGTAGATGTCGTCGCCGTCGGCCAGCGCCCGCGCCAGCGGCTTGAGGAGCACCATGCCGCCGCCCTCGCCGCGCACGTATCCGTTGGCGCGCTCGTCGAACGTGAAGCAGCGGCCGTCCGGGGAGAGCGCGCCCAGCCGCCCGGCCGCCAGCGCGCCGCCCGGCGCGAGGTTCAGCTGCACACCGCCCGCCAGCGCCGTCGCCGACTCGCCCCGCCGCAGGCTCTCGCACGCCAGGTGCACCGCCACCAGGGACGACGACTGCCCGGTGTCGACGACCATGCTCGGCCCGCGCAGCCCCAGCACGTACGACAGGCGGTTGGCGATCACACCGCGGTTCAGGCCGGTCAGCGTGTGGCTTCCGACGGCCCGCGCGCCCCGGCGGTGCGCCAGCGCGCCGTAGTCGTCCGCGGTGACGCCGACGAAGACACCCGTGTCGCTGCCGCGAACGGCGGCGGGCAGCGTCCCCGCGTCCTCCAGCACCTCCCAGCCCAGCTCCAGTACGAGCCGCTGCTGCGGGTCCATCGCGCGTGCCTCGCGCGGGGAGACGCCGAAGAACCCGGCGTCGAAGCCGTCGACCGCGTCCAGGAACGCGCCCCGTCCGGTGGCCCGCTGTCCGCGCGCCGCCTCGTCGTCGCCCCAGCGTCCCGGCGGTACGGCCGAGACGGCGCTGCCGCCCTCCGTCAGCAGTCGCCAGAACCCGGCGGGGTCCGGCGCGGACGGCAGCCGGCAGGAGACCCCCACCACCGCGACGGCGTCGTCCCGCAGGGGGTGACGGCCGCGGGCCGCGGACTCGAAACGACTCAACGGAATCTCCCCAGTATTCGTCCCGGCGGCTCGTGGCAACGGAATACGAAACCCGCTGTGCAGGGCCGGTGGTCCAGCGTCACGGCGCGGGCGGCGACCGGCGGGAAATAACCGGACGACCGCTCTGGATTTCCTGACTCGCCGTCCTCGCGAAGTGTTTCTCCGGCTCCGGAGATTTCCGTCGCGCAAGCCGTTCGTCAGGTCCTGCCGACTTCGGAGCGTACGGGCGCGTATTCCGTGGGCGAGAAGTCCGGGAAAATATCATAGACATTCCCCTAAATTCGTCGTGTGGGGGCCGGGAAAGAGCGCTCGCTGCCCAAGGGTTGGCCTTCTCGCGTGCGGCGCGGCCGCACACCGGGCGGGAGGCCCGTACGCGGCGCGGCCGATCCGGCGGCGCCGCGCCAACCGACGACACGGAGGTGGGGAATGCGGCCCAGAATCGAACCGCAGGCCGTGGACGACTTCGCCGCGACGCCCGGCGGGCAGGAGTACGCCCAGGTCATGGGCGGGCTGCACGACGGACTCCTCGCGGACAGGCCGCCACCGTACGTGGTGCGCACCCTCGCCAACCACCCGTCGCTGCTGTCCGCGATCCTGCCGTTGCTGTCGCACGTGGCGGGGAACGTGCTCCCCGCGCGCGAGCGGGAGCTGGTGGTACTGCGTACGGCCTGGCGCTGCCAGGCGCCCTACGTGTGGGCCCATCACCACGCCTCGGGACTGCTGGTCGGGATGAGCGAGACGGAACTGGCCCGCGTCGCCTCCGACGACGCCGAGGGCTGGGAACCGTTCGAAGCCCTCCTGCTGTGCGCGGTCGACGAGTTGCACGCCTCGTCGGTGCTCTCGGACGGCACCTGGAAGCAGCTCGGGGACCACTACAGCGAGGAGCAGATCCTCGAACTGCTCGCGCTGTCCGGTACGTACCGGACCCTGGGCCAGATCCTCAACTCCACTCTGATGCCGCCCGACCCCTGGCTGGAGCAGCCGGCGCTGCTGCCCGCGGACCCGCGGCGGTCGGCGTCCGCGCGGCCGGTCGGCGGCGCCGGGTCGCGCCCCCGGCCGAGGCAACACCGGGGCATCGTCCTGCAGGGCGGGAACGGGCTGTCGCTGCTCGCCCCGGCGCAGGCCAGGACCGAACCGTCGCTGCACGAGATCCTCGTGCGCTTCCCCGGCCTGCTCTCGGCTGCCGCGAGCGCGCACGACGCCGCCTCCCGGCTGCTGCTGATCCGCCGGAACCCGGCCGACGTCGTCCCGGACGCCGACGGCTGCCCGTTCGGCGCCACCCACCTGTTCGCCGACGCCCAGGGGGTGCCGACACTCGTCGAGGTGGTGGAGCCGCACGACGTGTGGAACGTGCGCGAGTCGCTCGCCAGAATCCTCGAATACGCGGGCAGCGGATCGCGGCACTGGCCCATGCACATTCTTCAGCGGTCGCTGGAACACACCGCCCGCACGGCGGGTGTGAGCGTCGAGCAGGCGTTGAAGGAAACGGGCAGGACACTGGACGAGGAGACGTTCCTGCGCACGGTCGAGTCGAATCTCGTGACGGGCCGGCTGCGTATGGTGGTGGTCACCAGCGAATTGCCACCGGAATTCAGCCGGATGATCGATTTCCTGGGACGGCAGTTGCATCCGGCCGAGGTGTACGGAGTGGAGCTGCGGCGGTATTCCGACGGAATGCACGCGGCCTTCGTGCCGCGGGTGGTGGGCTGACCCGGCGGGTGTGCGGGGGTGCGGACCGTACGGTTCGCACACCGCCGCCGCGCCGCGCCCTCCCGCGCCGCCACCGGTCCACCCCGCCCTTGTCCCGCCCGCGCGGGGGCCGTGTCCTCGGGGACCGCCCCGGGCCCCGTCAGCGTTTCCGGCGGATCAGTGTGATGCCGTCGGCCATCGGCAGCATGGAGATCTCGACGCGGGGGTCGTCCCGCACCCGTGTGTTGAAGGCGCGGATCGCGACGGTGTCCGCGTCCTGTGCCTCGGGGTCCACGACCCGGCCGAAGAAGAGGGTGTTGTCGACGACGATCAGTCCGCTGTCGCCGACCAGTGTCAACGCCAGCTCGTAGTAGTCCGCGTAGCCCTCCTTGTCCGCGTCGATGAACACGAAGTCGTACGTGCCGGGGCCCTCCTCGGCGAGAAGCTCCTTCAGGGTGTCCCGGGCGTCGCCGACCCGGACGTCGATCAGGTCCGCGACACCCGCCCGCCGCCAGTGACCGGCGCCGAAGCGCGGCCAGCGGTCGGTGATGTCGCAGGTGACCAGTCGGCCGCCGGGCGCCAGGGCGCGGGCCAGACACAGTGTGCTGTAGCCCGTGAAGGTGCCGACCTCCAGGATCCTGCGGGCCGGTGTGAGGCCCGCGAGCAGGGTCAGCAGCTGCCCCTCCTCGGGCATGACCTGCATCGCGCTGCCCGCGGGCAGCTCCGCGGTCGCCTCCCGCAACTCCCGCAGCACGGAGTCCTCCCGCAGGGAGTTGTCCCGCAGGTACGCGGAGAGCGCGGCCGTAGGGCCCAGCTGGTTCGCCATGCGTCGTCCATCCTCTGTCGTCGCGGTGTCGTACGCGTGTCGCGGCGGCGCGCGGTCAGCCGTCCCGGAGGCTGACGGCGTGCAGCTCCATCGTCGGCGGCGGCGCCTGGGGCGTCGGGTGGAGATGCAGCCGCTGGACGCCTTCCTCGGCGGGTGCCGCCAACTCCGCCGCGCAGCCGCACGCTTCGTCGGTGAAGCCCGTCATGCGGTAGGCGATCTCCATCATGCGGTTGCGCTCCGTCCGCCGGAAGTCGGCCACCAGATGCACGCCCGCCCGCGCGGCCTCGTCCACCAGCCGGCCGAGGATCACCGAGCCGGCGCCGAACGACACCACCCGGCAGGACGTGGCCAGCAGCTTCAGATGCCACACGCGCTCGTGCTTCGCCAGCAGCTCAAGACCGACCGCGCCGTGCGGCCCGAACCGGTCGGCGAGCGTCGCCACCAGTACTTCGTGCCGCGGGTCGGCCAGCAGAGCGCGCAGGTCAGGCAGCGAGTAGTGCACGCCCGTGGCGTTCATCTGGCTGGTGCGCAGGGTCAGTTCCTCGACCCGGGACAGCTCCGTCCCGGAGGCACGCCGGATGTGCATCACCAGTTCGAGCGAGCGCAGGAACTCCTCGCTCGGCCCCTGGAAGTCCGTCTCGGCGGCCTTCCGCCGGAAGCCGGCCTGGTACATCTCGCGGCGGCGGCGCGCGTCCACGGTCACCGTCGGCGGGCTGAATTCCGGCAGTTCGTCGAGTACGGCCAGCCGCCGCGCGTCGTAGCAGCGGACCTCCGGCAGATGGAAGGCGACCTCCGCCCGTTCCGTCGGCTGGTCGTCGACGAAGGCGATCGTGTCGAGGGCGAAGTTCAGCTCGGCGGCGATCGCGCGCACGGAGTCCGACTTCGGGCCCCAGCCGATGTGCGGCAGTACGAAGAACTCGGCCACGCCGAGCGCCTCCAGCCGCTGCCACGCCGGGTCGTGGTCGTTCTTGCTGGCGACCGCCTGGAGGACGCCTCGGCTGTCCAGCTCGGCGATGAGCCGCCGCACCGGTTCGGCGAGCGTCACCTCCGCGTCCTCCAGCAGGGTGCCCTGCCACAGGGTGTTGTCGAGGTCCCAGACCAGGCACTTCACGATCGTGGCCGGTTCAGCCACCGCTCCTCCTCGTTCGCCGTCGCCCTCGCGCTCCACACCGTTCACACCGCCGCCCCCGACACCGCGTGGTCGGCGAGGATCAGCTGGCAGATCTCGGTGCTGCCTTCGATGAGTTCCATGAGCTTCGCGTCGCGGTACGCGCGCTCCACCACGTGGCCCTCGTGCGCCGCCGCGGAACCGAGCACCTGCACCGCCGTGGCGGCGCCCTGGGCGGCCTGCACGGCGCCCACCTGCTTGGCGAGGACGGTGGCCATGACCATGTCGGGCGAGCCGCTGTCCCAGCAGCCGCTGGCGTGCTCGCACATCCGGGTGACGGTCCGCTCCGCGGTCAGCAGGTTCGCCAGATGGCGTCCCACCAGCTGGTGTGCGGCCAGTGGCTTCCCGAACTGGTGGCGGGTGCGGGCGTGTTCGGCCGCCGCGCCCAGGCAGGCGCGCAGGATGCCCGCGCAGCCCCAGGCGACGGAGAGCCGTCCGTAGGCCAGCGCGGTCGTCACCAGGAGCATCAGCGGCTGCCCGCCTCCGAGCACGGCGCTCGCGGGCAGCCGTACGCCGTCGAGCCGTACGTGCGCGTGCCCCGCCGCCCGGCAGCCCGAGGGCCGCGGGACCCGTTCCACCGTCACCCCGGGCGCCGACGCGGGCACCACGGCGGCGGCGGCCCCTGAGCCGTAGCGGCCGACGACGACGATCAGGTCGGCGTAGTGGGCCGCGGTGGTCCAGGTCTTCTGCCCGTTCAGGACAACGCCGTCACCGTCCGGCTCGATGGTCGTGCCGATCGCCGACAGGTCGCTGCCCGCCTCCGGTTCGCTGAACGCGACGGCGGCGAGCCGGCCGCCCGCCAGCTTCGGCAGATACGCGGCGTGCTGCTCCGCGGAGCCCAGCCGCTGGATCGTCCACGCGGCCATGCCATGGGACGTCATCACACTCCGCAGGGAGCTGCACCGGCTGCCCACGTACGCGGTGAACGCCCCGTTCGCCGCGCTGCTCGCGCCCGGTCCGCCGTGGGCGGCCGGGACCTGGGCGCACAGCAGACCGCGGCCGGCGAGCGCCCGCAGCACGTCGTCGGGCAGCAGCCCGTCCCGGTCCCAGTCGGCGGCGCGGTCGCCGACGAGTTCGTCGATGAACTCGCGTGCGCCGTCGAGCGGTTCGCGGCCCCGCGCGGACGTCTGCCCGGGGGCGGACGCCCGCGTCCGACCGGGCGCGGGCTCAGGCATCGGCGGACGGCTCGGTGTCCCGCAGCCGCGACACCAGGGCGGTCATGGCCTCGATACTGCGGAAGTTGTCGCGCTTGAGGTCGTTCCCGAGGATCTGCACCGCGAAGTCCTGCTCCAGCTGGACCACGAGTTCCATCGCGAACATCGAGGAGACCAGCCCGGTCGCGAAGAGGTCCTGCTCCGGGGGGACTTCGGTCTTCACCCGGCCGGTGACGAACGCTGTGATCCGCTGCTCGATCCGTTCCGTGGTGATGGTCGTTTCCACACTCATCGCAGCACCTCTTCGTAGTCGTAGAAACCGCGCCCGGTCTTACGGCCGAGGTCGCCGCGGCGTACCTTTTCCAAAAGGAGTTCACAGGGTTCGAACGTGGAATTCCCGGTCCGTTCGGCGAGCAGCCGCAGGGCGTCCGCCAGATTGTCGAGCCCGATGAGGTCGGCGGTGCGCAGGGGGCCCGTCGGATGCCCGAGGCAGCCCTGCATGAGCCGGTCCACGGATTCGACGTCAGCGGTTCCCTCGGCGACGACACGCGCCGCCTCGTTGATCATGGGATGCAGCAGCCGGCTGGTGACGAACCCGGGGGCGTCCCGCACGACGATCGTCTTCTTCCCGAGCCGTCCGAGCAGGGAGAGGATCGCGGCCATGGCGTCGTCGCCGGTCCGCGGGCCGCGTACCACCTCCACCATCTCGATGAGATAGGCGGGATTCATGAAATGCACACCGGCCAGTTCCGCGGGACGCTGAACTGATTTCGCCAGTTCCTCGACGGGAATCCCCGACGTGTTGGTGATGAGGGGAGTCCCGGCGGGGACGATGCCGGAGATCTCCGCCAGGACCCGCGCCTTGAGCGACGCGTCCTCGGTGATCGCCTCGACCACCGCGGCGGATCCGGCCGCGGACGTCGGGGTGAGGGATGTGGTGAGCGTTCCCACGGTCGCCGTATCGGGGAAGGCTCCCATGAACCGCCCGTGGCGCAGCTGCTGGGTGATTTCCGCCCGCGCTTTCGCCAGAACATCCGCCGAGACGTCGACGAGCGCGACATCGATTCCGCGGCCCAGGGCGAGTGTGGTGATGGCGCGCCCCATGACACCGGCGCCCAGGACGGTTATCGTGATCGCCGGTAAATTCGCTGCCACACGGTCTCCGATCGTCATGCGGCTGAGCCCGTCGCCGCACATGCGGAAACAGGTGGAGTTCTTCTTACACAACGTGCCGGCAACCTTTGGCGGGTCACCCCGAAGGGAGCGGCCGTTTCCATCAAGCCGTGGGTCCGCGGTGGTCGTCAACGCCAGCCGTCGCGTACTAGGGAGATCCGTAGGAAGGCCGTTTCGAGGCAACTTCCCGCCTTCTTGGCGCACCTTATGGGTGGCTCGCTGGCCATGGCGCCCCTCGGACAGGGGAGGGCGTGTACACGTATCGCCTGTCGCCGTCCGTGCTCCTCGGCGGCGCGGGCACGGCGGTATCCGGCATGTCCGCCGTCCGCGGCGGGGCGCTTTTCCTCACCCTTTGTTGCTGGCATCGTGGAGTTCTGTCCCGGCCCTCCGTACGACTGCGCGGACGGTCGCCGCGGCGCACCACATCTCCGTCAGCTATCTGCACAGGCTCTTCCGGGACCAGGACACCACGGTCGCCGCTCTGCTCCGGCAGGTACGGCTGGAGGGCGCGCGCGCGGATCTCACCGATCCGGCGTTGCGCGACATGAGTGTGCACCTCATCGCGGCCCGCTGGGGTTTCGCCAGCCGCTCGGCCTTCACCCGCGCGTTTCACGCCGCCTACGGCATGGCCCCGTGCGACCACCGCCACGAGGGGTGTTCCCGCACGCCGCCCCGCTGACCCGTGGCCGCCGCGGGCGTCCGCGTCGCGGGGGCCGGGTCAGACCCTGCTGACGGTCAGGCGCTCCAGCTCCGGGATCACTGCGCGTAGATCCTTGTCCTCGACGTATGTCGTCGCGCGGGCGCGGATGTCCGGCGCGGCGTTGAAGGCGACGCCCAGGCCGACGTTGTCGAAGACCAGGCCGTCGGTGGGGCAGGCGCCGACGGCGGCGCAGTCCGTGGGGGCGACCCCGAGATCGTCGGCCCGGCGCCGGACGAACTCGATCTGGTCCGCGGTCGTGACCGGGGTACCGGCCCGGCCCGTGAAGCGACCGTTCATCGCGTCGAGGAAGCGGCCCGAGTACGAGTGGAAACCGAACCGGTCCGCGAGGTGCGCGCCGATCGGGGTCCAGCCGAGGCTGGAGATGATCGGCACCAGACCGTTGCGCCAGCACCACTGTGTGGTCTCCGCGATGCCCGGCACCATCGGCAGCCCGGCGAGCTGGGTGTGGAGCGCCTTCTCGGGGATTCCGGTCCAGCGCAGGGCGTCGGTCTGTCCCTTTTCGTGCACACCTGAAGCCCCGCTCAGCCCGAGGCATTCCTCGACGAGCCGGGACAGGCTGCTTCCCGGGACCAGAATGCAGTCCACGGAGAAGAACACGGCGGCGGTTTGGGCAAACATAAGAGTTGTTGCATTATGCCACCCTTAAGGGATCCGCAGTAGGTAAATTCGCGATTACTTTTTCGGGACCCGGTGCGGGAGCCGGATCCGGCTTCAGAGTCGGCCGAGACGGTCGGCGGCGCCGTGCAGACGCGCGGCCCACCGCGGGTCGGCCAGGGCGTCCGCGGCTTCGCCGGGGAGACTGAGGTGGATGTCGCGGCTGTGATCGTCCTCGGGGGTCGGCATGACCAGGATCGTCCAGGGAATGGGACTGCCCGGGAGTTCGGACCAGAACGGCCGGCCGGTGCCGAAGTCCATCGCGTACATGGGCAGCCTGCCGACGTTGTTCAGCGCCACCGTGCCCTCGAACGCGTCCAGCGACATGCGGCTGAGGACGCGTCCTGAACTCCTCGCGCGGCGCTGGGCCTCCAGGAAGGCGACCTCCTGGCGCACCCGTTCGGGGGTGACACGGTTCAGAGCGTCGCGTATCGCCCCGGCGGCATGCGCGAGGGGCTCCTCGCGCAGCTCACGGGCCAGGAGAGCGGCCGTGGTGTTGGAGACGGCGTTGCCCCAGTACCCGTCAGGAAGGCGCTCCTTGAGCACGCTCCGCAGACCGACCACGACTCCCAGGCGCTCCTCGGCCCCGGGTTCCCGGTCGCGCAGCGCGCTGAGCACCCGCCACAGGTGTGCCCCGAGCGCGTCGCCGCTGGAGGCCGGGGGCCGGTCGCGGTCCTGACCCGCGCGAGCGGTCTCGCGCAGGGCGAGGACCTCCTCGGCGGTGAAGCGGACGACGGTCGTGCGCACCTTCCGCGCGTGGGCGTTGACCTTCCAGATGAACCCGAACTTCCGCCGCCCGGTGACGACGTCGTACTGCGAGTCCGTCGGCTCGGGCCGCGCGTCGTCGGCCAGGCCGTCCAGCAGCGCGCGGTCGCGTGGCGGTGCCGAGAACTCCTGCCCCAGGTGTGTGCGGGAGCAGTGGAGCAGGAAGTCCAGGTAGCTGCTGGCGTCGACAACGCTGTGGTTGATGGAGACGCCGAGCACGGAGCCGCCGCCGCGCATGTGGGTGACCTTGAGGCCGAGCAGCGGGGCGTTGTGTCCGACGACACGGAAGGGGTTGACGGCGGGGACGTACCGGCGCATCTGCGGGCGTACGGGCCGGCCCGGCCCGACATCCGGCATGGGGTCGCCGGAGGAGGTCACCGTGAGGGCGGCGCCCGCGTCGTCGCACAGCACGCTGAGCCCGCCGTCGTCGTCACGGACGAGGCGGCCGGTGAGCAGCGGATAGTGTGCGAGGGTGCGTCGCAGGGAGTCGGCGAGGGCGTCGGCGTCCAGGCTCTCGCGGTAGAAAAAGGTGCGCGACGTGGCGAACGTACCGTTCATCAGGTCGTGGACGCCGAGCCGGACTCGTTCGCCGGACGCCCCTCCCCCGCGCAGCACAACGGTGCGCTCAGCTCTGTCCAGCGGGCGGCCGTACTTCATCGGGAGCGACTCCAGGGTGTGCGGGGCAGGGACGAGGGGCCCACGGAGAACGAGTACATCTTCTGGTGACAGACCGGTGGGGCCGGGCACCCGCAGTCCGTGAACGGACACCCGCGCCGGCCGGAGTTCCCTGCCAGGGCAGGGCAGGGCCCGGCGGGGCCGGGTGATTCCCACCCGACGGCGGCCGGGTGGCAGTCGCGGCGGGGGCGCTTCAGCCCGTGGGCTTCTCCTCCGTCACGGAGATGGCCCTCAGCGGGCACACCTCGGAGGCCTCGCGCACGGCGCGGGCATGCGCGGGGGCGGGACGGTCGGCCAGCAGTACGGCCATGCCGTCGTCGCCCTGGTCGAAGACCTCGGGGGCGATGAAAGCGCACGAGCCGGCACCCATGCACCTGTCGTAGTCGATCGCGATGTACATCCGGACTTCCTACACACTCGTCGAGCCAACTGATGAGGATAGTGGCCGAGCCTGGGGGTACCGGGCCGAGCCCATCGTGCGCCGCCGCCGCCTGGACCCGGCCCGGCATGCGGCACTGTCTGGGGTTTTCCCCAGACATCCGGCCCACGCGGCTGCCCCGGGCGCCGGATTGTGCGGGCCCCGGTCCCGGTGCTCGCCCATACTCGGGGGAATCCCTAGACAGCGCGGCCGGTGCTGGCCCGGCACGGCGCCGTTGTGTTGGGGTGGCCGGGCGGTCGGGCGGCGCTCCGACCGGCGGACGGCGCCCGCGCGGCCGTCGTACGGCATCTGCGAAAGGGAGTCCGGGTGGCGCAGCAAGGCACCGCGGACGTGCTGTTCCCGACGCCCGGGGCCGGTGTCCGGCTCGAACGCCCGTCGGCCGTGGCCCCGGCGGTGTGGCTCGGCCGTAGCGGCACCGGCGTTTCGGTGTCCGGCCCTCCGCCTTTCGCGCGCTCGGCGCGCGAGGCCGCTTCGATCCACGTCTCTCATCCCCCGGCCTCGGCCCCTCTCGCGACGGAGTGACCCCATGAAGACCAGGCCCGAACTGCCCGTGATCCCTTCGGAACGGGGAAAATGCCCGTTCGACCCGCCCGCCGAGTACGCCCGGCTGCGCGCCGAACAGCCGGTCAGCCCCGTCACCTTCCAGGTGGCGCCGAAGGACACGTCGGGCTGGCTGGTGACCCAGCACGATCTGGTCCGGCAGATCCTCGCCGACGATCGCTTCAGCCACCGCAACGAGTTGCTGGCGCACGTGGTCGCGCCGCCCTTCCCGATGACCGAGTACGCCCCGCAGCCCGCGGCGCCCGGGTCGTTCGCGAAGATGGACGCGCCCGAGCACAGCAAGTACCGGCGGCTGCTGGCGGGCCACTTCACACTGCGGCGCATCCAGCAGTACGAGCCGCACCTGACGCGCATCGTGGACGAGACGCTGACGGAGATGGCCGCCAAGGGCTCGTCCGCCGATCTGCTCACCGACTTCGCGGAGAAGGTCAGCCTGCGGTCGGTGTGTTCGCTGATGGACGTCTCCCCCGAGCTGATGGACGGGATCCAGAAGCACTTCGGGGCGCTGATGACCCTCACGTACACGCTGGAGGAGTTCATCCACCACATCGAGTCGATGGACGGCCTCATCCGACCGATGGTCCGTGAGCGTTCGGCGGAGCGGGGCGAGGACTTCTTCGGCCAGCTGGCGCGGACGGACGAGCTGACCGAGGACGAGATGGTCAACCTCGCCGTCCTCACCCTGGGCGGCTCGCTCGACACCACGCCCAACATGCTGGCCCTGGGGACCTTCGCCCTGCTGGAGCACCCGGACCAGCTGGCCCTGCTGCGGGAGAAGCCGGAGCTGTACGAGGCCGGGGCGGTGGACGAGCTGCTGCGTTACCTGACGATCTCTCAGATGGGCTCCAGCCGATGTGCCCTGGAGGACATCGAGATCGGCGGCACCACGATCAAGGCGGGCCAGACGGTGGTCCTGTCGCTGCCCGCCGCCAACCGTGACCCCGCGGTCTTCGCCGACCCCGACCGGCTCGACGTCACACGCATCCCCCGCAAACACCTCGCCCTCGGCTTCGGCCCGCACCAGTGCCTGGGCCAGCACCTGGCACGGGCCAGTCTGCGCATCGGGCTGCGCGCGCTGTTCGAGCGCTTCCCCTCGCTGCGGCTGGCGACCCCCGCCGAGGAGGTTCCGCTGCGCGACCGTGCGGTGCACTACGGCGTCGACCAGTTGCTCGTCGCCTGGGACTGACCCTCATGACACGGAGGAAGCCGGCGCGTCACGGAGCGGAGACGGACGCGCCCGCCCTCCCCGCGGACGCCCGCGGCGCGTGGCGCGCCCGCACCGGAGCGGGCCGGGGCCCGCGCCGCGTATCCGTGTCCGCCCAGGTCCGAGGCCGCGTCCGCGGCACGCACCGCGGCACGCACCGCGGTCCGCGCCCGCACTCGCGTGGCCGAACGCCCTTCAGCCCGTGAAACGCCGGTCGGCCGGGTCGAGATCCGGACCCGGTCGATACCTCTTTGTTGCATGCCGACGAGAAACTCAATGCAAATGAGCGTTCCGGCACCTCTCCTGATCTGTCATGAGCCAAAATGGCGCATTCGGAGGGGTGCTGAGTCGGCGTGGTCGGTCTGTGCGGGGAAGCTCCGGGGCAACTCGAAGCCCCTGCCCCTCCGGCGTTACGGCAGAGAGGCAGAGGGCGATGATCGCTGCGCACGGGGGCAGCTCCCGGGAACCGTTTCCTGACGGACCGGCCGCGGAGCAGGAGCCCGAGCCGGTGGAGCGTGAGCGTGAGCTGGCCCTCCTCGGCGAGCTGGCACAGGGCACCGCGGCCGGCCGCCCCGGCCTCGTCCTGCTCGAAGGCCCGGACGGCAGCGGCAAGTCGGCCCTGTTGCGCGCCCTGATCACCCGGGCACGGGACGAGAACCTGCGCGTGGTCCACGCCCGCCCCGGCCGGGAGGGCAACCGGCTGCCGCTGAGCACGGCCCGTGCCCTGCTGACCGGCCTCGGCATCGACGTCGACAGGATGCCGCCGACTGTCCGCCCGGGGGCACCGGGCGGCCCAGGACCCGGCGCGTGGATCCCCGGGCCGCCCGACGGCGACGGTGCCGGGGTGCCCTTCGATGTGCTGGCCGGGCTGCACGAGATCGTCCGGTCGGCCGCGGAGAACGGCCCGCTGGCCATCGTCGTCGACGACGCGGACGAGGCCGACGCCGCGTCGCTGCGTTTCCTCGTGCACAGTGCCCGCCGGATGGCGGGGCTGCGCGTACTGCTGGCGCTGGCCCACCGCAGCGGCGCGCACGTCCCGGCCCTCAACGAGGTGGCGGCCCTGCCGATGTGCCGGGTGCTCCGGCCGCGGCCGCTGACCCGTGAGGGGATCGGGGTACTGGCGCGGCGGCTGCTCGGTACGGAGACCGATGCGGCCTTCCACGCGTCGTGCCTCGCGGCGACGAACGGCAACCCACTGCTGGTGACCCGGCTCCTGACGGCGTTGCGCGAGGAGCGGTCGCCCGCGGCGGCCCCTGGCCGCCCGGCCTCCGTGGCCGCACAGGACGCCTCGGTCCTGCGCCTGCGCGCGGCGCGGCTGCCGCCCCAACTGCCGGAGCCCACCGTCCGGGTGGCGCGTGCGCTGGCCGTGCTCGGTGACGAGGTCGCGCCGGAGGCCGGCGCGCGCCTGGCGCGGATGGACAGCGCCGTCTTCGCCCGCTCCCTGCTGGCGCTCGTCTTCGGTGGACTGGTCGTCTCCAAGGGGGACGGAAACTGGTCCTTCGCCGACGCGCGGCTGTCCGACACCGTCCTTGGCGAGATGTCCGGGGAGGAGCTGGACACCGCGCACGGCCGGGCGGCCAGGCTGCTGCACGACGCCGGGACCAGCCCCGCGACCGTGGCGGAGCATCTGCGCCGGGCACCGTCCACGACACACCAGCCGTGGGCCCGCGACGTGCTGCGGGAGGCCGCCCGTGAGGCCATGCTGCGTGGTTCCCCCGCGCGCGCGACGGAGCTGCTGCGCCCGTGCGTGCCCGAGGGATCCGAGCAGGACTGCGAACCGAGCCTGCTCGTCGAACTCGGTGTGGCGGAGAGCCGCGTCGATCCCGGGGCCAGTATTCGCCATCTGACCTCGGCGCTGGAGCGGACCGCCCAGCCGGCCTTACGGCGTCAGGCCGTGCGGGCCCTCGCCGAGGCACTCACCAGACAGGGACAGGTGGCGCGGGCCCTGGAACTCCTGGCCCGTTACCGCGCGGAGACGGCCGTACCCCTGTCCCGCTCGGCCTCCGCCCCTCAACTCATCGAAGCCCAGATGCTGCTGGCGGCCACCGGGAACCGGGCCGCGTACACCGAGATGCTGGCGACCGTCTCCCTGGACCTCGCGCTGCCCGGGAACAGCGCCGGGGAACTCGCCCTGCTCGCGGCCCGTGCCGTCATCGCGGTGTCGCGCATGGACCGGGTCGGCGAGGCGGTCACCGCCGCCCGCACCGTCATACGCCACGGAACGACGGCCGATGACGCCCCGCTCGTTCTCGGCACCGCCGCCTCCGTGCTGCTCTACGCCGACCGGCCGTACGAGGCGCAGAGCGTCTACCGGCGGCTCCTCAGAGACACCGGGACACAGTCGGCCGATACGAGTCTGCTCGCCCTCAGCGCGGAGGCGCATCTGCGGCTCGGCGCCCTCGACCGGGCGCTGCGTACCACCGCCGCCGCCCTCAAGAACGTCACCGTTCCGCACGCCAGCCGGTACGAGGCGTTGCCCCTCGCCGTACGGCTGGCGGCCCTGCTCGACCGGGGTGACCTGGCTCAGGCGATCCACCTGGCCGCGGAGATACCCGACCCCGTCCCGGACGGTTCCTGGGAGTGGAACGAGGTGTTGTGCGCCCAGGGCAGGCTACGGCTCGACATGGGGGACCCCAAGGGGGCTCTGACGCTCTTCGAGGAGTGCGCGCGTCGGCAGCGGGAGTGGCAGCGCCTCAGTCCTGCCGTCTCCTCCTGGTGGTACTGGGCCGGGCACACCCATCTCGCGCTGGGCGACCGGCACGCGGCCGCCGCGCTGGCCGAGGAGGCCGTCGCCGCCGCCCGGTCCGCGGACCTGCCGTGTGCCCTGGGGGCGGGACTCGAACTGTGGGCGGCGTCGGCGGGCGACGAGGAACGGCCGCTCCTGCTGGAGGAGGCCGAGCAGGTACTCACCGGCACCCGGGCCGCCCTGGCGCGCGCCCGCGTGCGGGTCGCCCGGGGCCAGGAGCTGCAGCGGCTCGGGGAGACGAAGGCCGCCCGCGAGGTGCTGCGGAAGGGCTGGGAGGAGGCGTACGACGTCGGCTCCCGCTCCCTGCACACCGTCGCCCACCGGGCGTTGCTCGCCGCCGGCGCGCGTCCGCGCCGACCGGTGTCGCGGGGCGTCGGAGCGCTCACGCAGAGCGAGTCCCAGGTCGCGCGCCTCGCCGCGGAGGGCCGGTCGAACGCGTCGATCGCCGAGTCCCTGTACGTGACACAGCGGACCGTGGAGGTTCATCTGACCTCGGTGTACCGCAAGCTCGGCCTGTCCGGGCGGCGCCAGCTGAGGGACGCGCTCGAACCGGAGGTCGCCGACGCCTCCGAGCCGGGGCGGTGACGGCTCCTCGGGGCTTCCCCGAGGGGTCGTGTCCCGGCCGGGGCGGCGTCGGCCCTCCGCTCCCCCGGACGCGACAGCGGGAGGTGACGGATCCTCAAGAAGCCTTATCCCAGGGCGTCCTGGGCCCGGCGCGCCCGGCCTCTTCGGACCCCACTTGCTGGCGCACCCCTCGCTGTGATCTGCTGACGCTTAGATTTCAAGCACTTATGAGTGAACCTCTGGGACCCCACCCGCATGAGCGAATCGATGGATTCTCCGCATACAGCTACCCGGACATACGCTGCCACCCGTGCCGTACCCCCGCGCCCTTAGGGCCTCTCGTTTGGATCACGCCGGGCTCGCGAGCCCTGGCACCGCGCCTCGCCGCGTTGTCGTCGGTCGCCCACGCTCCGCGTGGGCTCCCTCCTCCGCCTCGCGATCCACGGCACCGGACCCCGCTCCCTCATCCGG
>NZ_QQNA01000130.1 GCF_003346515.1 Streptomyces corynorhini | reverse complement strand
CGACGCCGCGCTGGTCGACTCCAAGGACTCCATCGGCGGCCGGCTCCCCATGGCCGTCGCCCTGATCGCCCTCACCACCTTCGCCCTGCTCTTCCTGTTCACCGGCAGCATCGTGCAGCCGCTGCGCGCTCTGGTCCTCAACGTGATCAGCCTGGCCGCCACCCTCGGCGTCATGACCTGGATCTTCCAGGACGGCCACTTCTCGTCCCTGCTGGGCTTCACGGCGCAGCCGATGGAGATGTCGATGACGGTGCTGATGTTCTGCATCGCCTTCGGTCTGTCCATGGACTACGAGGTGTTCGTGACCAGCCGGATCAAGGAACTCCACGACCTGGGCGCGGACAACGAGACCGCCGTGACGGACGGCCTCGGCCACACCGGACGTATCGTCAGCGCGGCGGCCTTCCTGCTCGCGGTGAGCTTCTTCGCCTTCGGCACCGCCAAGATCAGCTTTATGCAGATGTTCGGCCTGGGCAGCGGTCTCGCGATCCTCATCGACGCCCTCGCGGTACGCGGCGTACTCGTCCCGGCCGCGATGCGCCTGCTCGGCGGCTCGGCCTGGTACGCGCCCGGCCCCCTGCGCAGGTTCCACGACCGCTTCGGCCTGAGCGAGGGCGGCCCGGACCACCCGGCGGTGGCCGCAGAGGCGCCCGCGAAGGACACGGCGCGCGTCTGACGACGCCGGACGGCGACCTGCTGTGTGTGCCCGCCTCCACCACCTCGGAGGCGGGCGCGGTCGTGTACGGGGGCGGTACGGGACAGCCCTGCTCCCCCCTCCTGCCAAGATCTCCGCGAAATGCCATGGCGCGCTTGCCCGAGGTCCCACTTGTCTTTGGAGCCGCAGATGCTCGACAGGGCGTTCTCGCTCGTTGCGGAGCGAGCGCCCAGGGCGTGTGTGGGCAGGTCGATGGAGTGGTCTTCGCTCCTTTGTGCTTCTACGCGCCCCGGCGCCTCGACGGTAGACCGCGCGGGCGTCGGGCACATCAGAGTCATAGCCCTGGGCCGGTGAAACCAGGCCAACTGATGCGGAAAGGAAGAGAGATGTTCGCACATTCGGACCGTATGCCCACAGGCACCCCGCTTCCGTCGGGAATCCGTACGCCGCTTCCCTGGGGAGTGAGGAGGATGGTCCCCTATCCGGTTGTCGCCGCCGAACACAGCCGTACCGAGCTTGACCCCGAGACTCAAATGACCCGCTACTACAACGCCGTCGGGGTCATCATGCAATCCCCGAGGCACGGCACCAGTTCGGGAACCAAGCCCGCGACCAACACGGGGAACCCCAGCGACGGCAGCGGCGGAGGTGGTTCGGGCGGCGGTGACGCGGACTCGGGAAATGACACCGACCAGTGACCGATACACGACCGGTACTGATCGTCACCAACCTCGACGACCCCACAGCCGATGTGGTGATCGAGGAACTCAACGAACGGGGCACTCCGGTCGTACGGTTCGACTCGGGAGACTTTCCCGCGAAACTGTCGGTGGACGCGGAGATCACCGTCGACGGCATACGCGGCACGTTGTCCACGCCGACCCGCGTCGCCGACCTCACGGCTGTCCGCTCGCTCTACTACCGGCGGCCGTCCGGTTTCGCCTTTCCGCACCTGGATCCTCAAGACGCGCGTTTCGCCATCGCCCAGGCCCGGTATGGCGTCGGCGGCGTCATCGCCTCTCTTCCGGGGTGCCTCTACGTCAACCATCCGCACCGCATCGGTGACGCGGAGTTCAAGCCCGCAGGACTGGTCGCCGCGATCGATGCCGGCTTTCTCGTACCGCCCACGCTCGTCACCTCCGACCCCGACCGCGCGCGGGCGTTTCTCGCGCGCAACGGTCCGGCCATCTACAAGCCGCTGTCGGTACCGCTGTACAAGATCGACGACACCGCGTGCACCGTTGAGGTCGCCGAGGTCACTGCCGAACAGATCGACGACGGTGTGGCCGGCACCGCACACCTGTTTCAGCAGCGCATTCCCAAGACCGGTGACATCCGTGCCACGGTCATCGGTGATCGCGTCTTCTGTGTCCGTATCGACTCCGATCTCCTGGACTGGCGCACGGACTACGACCGACTGAAGTACACGGTCGTCGAGCCCCCGTCCGGGATCGCCGACGCGATGCTGCGGTATCTCGCGCGCTTCGGCCTTGTCTTCGGTGCATTCGACTTCTGTCTCGCGCAGGATGGGCGGTGGTGGTTCCTGGAGTGCAATCCCTCCGGACAGTGGTTTTGGCTGGAACCCGAGACCGGCCTACCCCTCCGGGCCGCCATGGCTGATCTGCTGGAGAGGAAATCGTGATCGACGAAGCTCGGCTGCTGCGGGAGCGACTGACCGACACCCTGATCAAGGAAGGCAGTCTGCGCAGCGCACCGTGGCAGGCGGCGGTCGAGGCCACCCCGCGGCATCACTTCCTGCGCGGCGGATTCTTCCGTCGAGTGGAGGGCGCTGTCCCGTCCGCATGGACACCTGTCCGCGCCGACGACCCCGACTGGCTGGCCGCCTGCTACACGGATACGTCCCTGGTCACCCAGATCGCGGGCACGATCGTGCCCGATGACATCCGCGGCGAGATCCTTCGTCTGCCCACCAGCTCCAGCACGCTGCCGTCCTTGGTCGTCGGCATGCTCGAAGACCTCTTGGTGGAGGACGGAGCGCGAGTGCTGGAGGTGGGCACCGGCACGGGCTATTCCACGGCCTTGCTGGCACACCGGTTGGGCGACGAGCTTGTGACGTCCATCGAGTACGACGACGATGTGGCCACACGTGCCTCGATCGCGCTCGGTCAGACGGGTCACCACCCGGACCTCGTCGTCGGGGACGGCCTGAACGGCTACCCGGCCAACGCGCCGTACGACAGACTGATCGCCACCTGTGGCGTGCACACCATCCCGAGCGCGTGGATCGAACAGGTCAGACCCGGTGGCCTGATCCTGACCACCGTCGGTGGGTGGCTCGGCTCATCCGAAATCGCCCGGCTGACCGTAGCGGAGGACGGTACGGCCTCGGGTCCTCTCCTCGGCGGACAGATCAGCTTCATGTTCGCTCGCGCCCACCTCCCGCCGACGCTCGGCATGCTTCCGGACTTCAGCGAGGGCGGCGGTAGCGAGCGCCCGACGCGCGTCGGTGGTGACGTACTGCGCGACTGGACGGCCCGCTTCGTGGCGCAGCTCGCCGCACCACGAGCCCAGCACGTGACCATGGTCGGTGACGACGGCCGCACGGAACAAGTAGTTCTGGACGTCGCCTCGGGCGCGTGGGCGCTGCTGTACGAGAAGGACGGAGCCTGGACGGTACGGCAGGGCGGTCCGACCGCGCTGTGGGACGCGGTCGAGGCGCACCTGGACGGTTGGGAATCGGCCGGCTCGCCGCCGCTGAAGGACTTCACGGTCACCGTGACCGGCCAGGGCCAGACGATCCACTGGTAGTCGATGCCAAGGGCGCGAGGGCATCGAGTGCGACGCGCTGGGCGCGGGGGCGGCTCGTCAGGCTTCGGGGGTGGTGGGCTCCTCGGCGAAGTGGTCGAACTCGCCTGCCTTGATGCCGAGGATGAAGGCTTTGAGTTTCTCGGGGGTGGTGGTGACGATGACATCGGGGGAGTCGCTCTCGACGAGCTTGATGGTGCCGTCGTCGGCTGCGGCGATGTGGATGCAGTTGGCTGCTTGGCCGCTGAAGGAGGATTTCTGCCAGTTGAGGCCCGACACGTGCGTTCCCTTTCTCAGAGGTCTGCCGCGATCCGACGGATCAGATCCCGGGACTTCGCTGGTTTGAGGCTACAACTCTCCATGCGGTCCAGGATGGTTTGGTACATCGCCAGTTGAGGCTGGTTGTCGAGGAACGCGGAACCATGGTCCGTGTCCAGCTGGACGGTGTCCAGGGCTGGGATCGCCCCGGCCATGTGGTGGATGCCCTGCCCGGAGCTGGGGAAGGTGCCGGCGCCGAATGGGATTACCAGGACGGTGATGTGTTTCCGTTCGCTCATGGTGAGCAGATTTTCCAGTTGCCCACGAGCTACTTCGGGCCCACCGAAGCCCATGCGCAGGGCTGCCTCGTGGATGATCGTTGTCAGTGGCGTCGGGTTCTCGTCGTAGAGCACCACCTGTCGCTTGATTCGGTGGGAAACCCAGTGCTCTACCTCGTAGGGCGCGAGTGCGGGCACGACGGCGCTGATTACTGCATGGGCATGGGCCCGGGTCTGGAGCAGTCCGGGGAGATGGATCACCGAGGCCGTGCGCAGCCCTGTGGCGTGATACTCAAGCTCCGCCAAATCCAGGGTGTCCGGCGGGAGAATGTCGCGGTACTGCTCCCACCAGCCGCGCGTTCGACCTCCTGTCATTTCGGCGAGTGCATCGATCAGGGCCTCGTCTGTGCAGCTATAGCTACGGGCCATTGTCCGCACTCGCTCCGCGCTCACCGCGAAGCGCCCCGTTTCTATGCTGCTGACCTGCGGCTGCGAGAAGCCAAGGAGCGCGGCTGCCTTGGTCACGGACAGGTCGACCTGTTCGCGCAATCTGCGCAGCTCAGCGCCAAGACGCCGTTGCCGCATGGACGGTGGGAGGTTCTTTCGGGTCATGACCCTCCTTCACTCGTTGTGATGTATTAGCGGAAACAATGAGAGGCAGCATAGTCGTTGGGCTACGGTGTGAAGCACGCCACATCAAATGTGGCTGCGCCGCAAGGCGCCCTCAATCCGCCATGCCCATCTGCCCGTTAGGGGATCGTGATGACCGTATCGCCGCAGGACCCTGCCCCGGAGTCGTTCGATTTCGAGCAGGAGCTGTACGCACTTGTCCGCGACACCGCGCCCCGGTTCTTCGCCGTCGTCGTGGAGTACCGCGACGGGGAGGGGGATCTCGGCCGGGACGCCGCTGTCGTCGCCTGGGGGATGGCGCACGAGGACGGGGCGGCTGATGTGACGCGGGCGGAGGGCGGCGGCCAGTTGCGGCTCGCGGCGGCGGAGAACGTGGCCCGTTACTTCGGGCGCGGGGACGGCTGTTCGCCCCGGTTGGTCTGGCTTCCGGCGGCCGGGAGTGACGTGGTGGCCGACGCTCGGGCGGCCTGAGCGCCGACGAGTGCGAGGGGGCCGACTCGCCTCGCACTCTCTTCCGTCTTCGTGCGCCGTGCCGTACACAGGCGCTCTTGTGGGGGGCGGCCTTATGTCCGACAGTTCATGAGTGCAGACGTTTCGCCGACCTGGTGGGAAGGAGGAACCGGTATATGACGCAGCACTACAGCGAGCCGCACGTGCCCAATGCCCCGGAAGGCAGTGCTCCGCCTGAGGTGATTGTCCTCGGAGACGCGGCCGTTCTGACCCGTGGTAGCGACAGCCAGAGCGTTGAGAACAAACAGGAACCGTACGACTGACCGTACGACTGATCGCGCGCGGCGGCCCCACCGGGGCCGCTGTCCGTTGTGCGACCGATGAGGGAAGGGCGTGGGGACGGATGCGGTGGTACGGGGGATGCGCGCCGGATGGGCCGCGCATCGTTCCCACGGGCGCGCGGGTGCTCTGGAATGATCCGTTGCTCTGGACAATGGGCAACTGGTCTCCTCGCCTTGTACGCACAGTCGAGAGTCCGGACGCCCGGCTCGCCCTATTCGGCTCGTGTTCGGCGGACATGGAGGAACTCGGCCGCGCCCTGGCCGCTGCCGATCTCGCGGGGGCAGTCGAGGCGTGGGCCGGATCGTTCACGGTGGTGCGGCTCCGCAGAGAGAACCATGGTGAGGGGATTGTAGAAGTAGTCACCGACGCGGCCGGAGCGTGCCCGATCTACACGGTGAATGCCCCTGACGGCGTTGTGTGGGCTTCCAGTTCACGCGCGTTGTCCAGCTTGGTCGGGGGAAAGGTGGATACCATCTGGCTCGCCTCGTATCTCTGGGACAAGAAGGCGCCTGTACCCGGCCGTAGCGCCTGGGCGGATGTCACTCCAGTACCGGCCGGGCAGCGGCTGGTGCTGGGGATGAACTCCCTTGAGACGGAGCCATGGTGGTCGCCGGTCGTACGACGATACGAGGAGGCTCTGCCGGCTGTCCGTCTCGCCCTGACCGAAGGTGTGCATGCACGGGTGGAGGGAGTCCGCTCATCGACGGACGTGGCGGGAATCGACTCAAGCACGCTCGCCGTGATTGCCGCGCGGAGTGGCCCCATCGCCGGAGTGACCGCGCACCCGTCCAACGTCATCGAAGGCGGCGATCTCGACTATGCACGTTCTCTGACTGTGCCAGGCTTGACCGGGATGTTGTTTCCGCTGGACGGACGGCATCTCCCGTTCACTCCGACGGAGGAGCCTCTGCCTGCGGCCGACGAGCCACCTCCGTCGGCTGCCGTGTGGGCGATGCTGTCGGCGCAACTGGGGAAATCAGCAGCCATCGGCGCTGTATGCCATCTGACCGGGGACGGCGGCGATAATCTGTTCCTGCCCGCTCCGACACACCTTGTCGACCTCGCTCGTAACCGGCAGTGGCCGCGCTTTGTTCGTGACGCATTCGACTGGGCACGGTTGCGCAGGCAGAGCCCTGCCCCGGTTATCCGGGCCGCATTGCGCGGCGACACACATGGTGTCGCACGGCCGTGGCTCTCCCGGCCGCGCTGGCTGGCCGCCGATGTGCCGGACCCTGTGCGACCGGACTGCGATGCCGATACCTGGCTGGTCCAGTCCATCCGCACTGTGGCGCGGGCCGCTCACGCCGACACTCAACTGGCCGACTCCTTGGGCGTCGAACTGCACAACCCGTACTTCGACGGCGCCGTGCTCGGGGCCGTGGTGTCAGTGCCTTCATGGCAGCGTTTCTCCGCCCGCCGGTACAAACCTCTTCTCGTTGACGCGTGCGGCGACATGCTGCCCGAACTCCACCGCCGTCGAGTGACGAAGGGGCTGTTCGTCGGTGATTTCCATCGAGGATTGAGAGCCAATCTCCGGTGTGTCCTCGACCGCGTGGATGGGCGCCTCTCCGGGCTGGGCATCATCGACCCGGTACCTCTGCGGGAGAGCGTGCACGCTGCCGCGTTGGGAGCTGAAACCGTTTGGGCGGCTCTATTGCCCGTACTGGCCGCAGAGTCGTGGTGGGAGGCGGTCGTGAGTGCACCGAGCATCACATGGGATACACGGCCCCGGGTAGAGCGGTCGTGAAGCCCTTTCCTCGTGCGGTGCTCGCGCTCGCTCCTCATGCCTGCGTGATCATCGACTATGACACCGGACGGACGGAACTACGCCCTGTTCCAGTCCGGCCGAAGGACTTCGACGCCGCCGTCGTGAACATCGTCGGCGTTCAGTCGTGGGGCACCACGGATGTCCAAGCCATCCTTCCCCCGAGTCTGCCTGTCCCTGCCCGGTGGCGGTTCGCAGCCGTTTTCGCGGTACTCCTGACTGCCGCTGTGCGAATACTTGGGCCCCGGCGGAGCCGATTCCGGCGTCTTGTGCGGCTCGCCTGCTGTGGCAGGTCGCTACCACCGACCAAGAGCAACCAGCCTTTGTACGCCGTACGGGCCGTGCGCTGGGCGTCACGAGCGATTCCCGCCCGTTGGGCGTGTCTGGAGGAATCGACCGCAGCGGCCGTTCTGCTTGCCGGTGCTGGACGGCGTGCCGAGTGGCGTCACGGGGTCGCGGTTGATCCCGTACGTCTGCATGCCTGGCTCGTTGATCGAGATGGCATACCGGTGGAGGAGCGTGGCGATATCGTGATGTACGCACCGACCTGCACACCGGACGGCCCTGGCTCCGGCCACTGGCGCGAAACGGAGACACCACGTGAGTGACCCGCACATTCTGCTGGCCGGCGAAGATCTCGCCCTCGGGATGCCACGGCAGGAGATGCTGTCCGAGTACCACCGATGGGAGAACGATCCGGGCACCATCCTGGGGTACGGCAACCAGTTCCCGCAGGCGTGGGAGGTTCGTTCGGCAGGCTGGGAACGCCAGCGGGGCAACCAGAACTGGCAGCAGTTCGAGGTGGTTCGTCTTGAGGACGGGAAGGCCATCGGTCTGACCACCTTGCAGGTCAACAAGTTCGTTCGGACGGCGGAGTTCGTGATCGTTCTCGCGCCGGAGGAACGCGGCAAAGGGTATGCGGCAGAGGCGACCCACCTCACGCTCGACTGGGGATTCCACCTGGGCGCTTTGCGTATGGTGTGGTTGAAGGTGCTTGAACCCAACGCCAAGGGGATCGGCGCTTATGAGAAGGCCGGATTCCGGCAGACAGGGAGGCTTCGCCAATCCGGGTACTGGCTCGGCCGTCCGGTTGACGAGATCCTTATGGACGCCCTGCCTGAAGATTTCACCGGGCCTTCTGCTGTGGCGGTTGGCGAGCGCTGATCGGGCGTCGGCCCGTACGCGTACGGGCAGCAGCGCGCCCCGGGCCGGTCGCTCCGGTCCGGGGCGCGTCGCGTACGGGGCAGTCGTCAGTGCGGGGTCGGCGCCGCCTCCAGTACGAAGACGGGGATCTCGCGCTCCGTCTTCTCCTGGTAGTCCGCGTAGTCCGGGAACGCCTCGACCGCGCGCGCCCACCACACCGCCTTCTCCTCGCCCGTCACCTCGCGCGCGATCATGTCCCAGCGCTCCGTGCCGTCGCGCAGCTCCACGCGGGGGTCGGCCTTGACGTTGAAGTACCAGACCGGGTGTTTGGGGGCGCCTCCCAGGGAGGCGACCGCCGCGTACGCGCCGTCGTGCTCCACCCGCATCAGCGGGCTCTTGCGGATCTTGCCGCTCTTCGCGCCCAGCGTGGTGAGGAGGATGACGGGCAGCCCGCGCATCGTCGTCCCCTCCGTGCCACCGGAGCCCTCGTACTGCTCGACCTGGTCGCGTGCCATCGGGAAGGTGCTGGGCTCGTACTCGCCGTGCAGGGGCATGCTGCCATCCCATCGTCGGAATCACCGTCGGATCTGACTGGTTCAATGGTCCGATCCAGCGCGATCATTCCCGGTTCCGCCGCCGACGTCGGCGGTTTCACCCTTCCGGCGCCGCTCCGGCCAGTCGCCCGCGCGTCGCCACCGCCCGGGGATCGTCGTAGGCGACGAGCAGGCGCAGCGCCCGCGACCGGTGTTGCCCGGCGGTGGTGGGGTCGGTGCCGTCCAGCGAGATCGCCAGCGCCTCCAGGGCCAGCGCCTCGTGCCAGCCGTCCGCGAGATCGCGGTGTACGGTCGCGGCCCGGAGGTGGAAGTGGGCTGCCTCATCCGGTCTGCCGAGCGCCTGGTACGTCTCACCCGCGCCGTGCCAGGACATGGCCTCGCGGCTGCGGTTGCCCAGGCGCCGGTGCAGGTCCGCCGAGCGCTGGTACGAGACGAGGGCGTCGGTGGGGCGGTCGAGTGCCCGTTGGGCCTCGCCCAGCGAGAGGAGCCAATAGGCTTCGAGGATCTGGTCGCGCTGGGAGAGGGCGATGTCCAGGGCCTGTTCGGCCGAGTGGAGGGCCTCTTCCGGGTCCCCCTGCTCGCGCCGCAAGCGGCTCAGCGTGTGCAGCACGTTGCCCACACTGACCGCGTTCCCGAGTGCCCGGTGGGCGGCCAGAGCCTCTTCGGCGCAGGCCGTGGCCTGCTCCAGTCGCCCGGCGCTGTAGTGGGTGGTGGCCAGGTTCGACAGGGCCGAGGCCGCCCACCTGTCGGAGCCGACGGCCCGCCAGAGTGCCGCCGCCTCCTCGAAACGGGCCGCGGCGCAGTCCAGTTGGCGGCGGCGCAGATGAATGATGCCGATCAGGTTCAGCGAGTCCGCTTCGCCCGCACGGTCGTCGGCGGCGCGGCGGATCGTCAGCGCCTGCTGGTGGCACTCCAGGCTCTCGGCCCACGAGCTGACGCGCTGATGTGCCAGCCCCAGACAGGTGAGGAGCCGGGCCTGGCCGGTGAGGTCGTCCGTCCGGCGCGCGGCGGCCAGGCCCGTGGCGCCCGCCGCCAGCCACTGCCCCATGGAGGCGGACGGCGGCTGTACGTCCCAGAGGACCACCGCGAGCCGCCATGCCAGTGCGTCGTGGCCGGCGGTGGCGGCGGCGTCGACGGTACGCAGCAGGTTCGTGTGCTCGCGCTCCGCCCAGTCCATCGCCGCGTCGTAGTCGGCGAAGTCCGGCGGCCGGGTCGCCTCGGGCAGGTCCGAGGGCGGATCGGGGAGTACCGTCTCCTCCGCGCCCGGGGCCAGACGGGAGCGTGCCGCCTCGGCGGTGCGCAGGTACCAGGTCAGTACACGGTGCAGGGCGGCCCGCCCGCCGTCCGGAGACACCTCCTGCTGGGCGAGCCCGGCGGCGTACGCGCGGAGCAGGTCGTGGAACTGGTAGCGGTCGGGGCCCGTCTGCTCCAGGAGATGGGCGCCCACCAGCGAGTCCAGCAGCTGCCGGGTCCTGACGACGGGCAGCCCGGCCAGCGCGGCGGCGGCACCCAGCCCGAACTCGGGCCCGGGGTGCAGGCCCAACTGCCGGAAGAGGGTCGCGCCGTGTTCGGGCAGGGCGCGGTAGGACCACGCGAAGACGGTACGTACGGCCTCTGCCTCTTCCGTGTCCCCGACGCTGAGCGCGTCCCAGAGGACGGATTCGTCGCGCAGCTCGGCGATCAGGTCGGCCAGTCGCAGATGCGGGCTGCTCGCGGCACGCTCCCCGGCGATGCGCAGGGCCAGCGGCAGCGCCGCGCACAGCCCGGCCAGCTCCGTGAGTTCGTCCAGATCGTCCTCGGTCCGGTAGCCGGTGGTCACGGCGCGCAGCAGCGCGACGGCTTCGGGTTCCGGCAGGGTGCCGAGCGTCAGCCGTCGGGCCCCGTCGCGTATGGCGAGTCCGGAGAGCCTGCTGCGGCTGGTGACCACGGTCAGGCAGTGGGGGCCGCCCGGGAGCAGGGGGCGGACCTGCGCGGCGGTGGCGGCGTTGTCCAGCACGACGAGCATCCTGCGGTCGGACAGCAGGGAACGGTAGTACGCGGCGGCCGTATCGGGATCCCGCGGTACGGAGTCGCCGGGCACACCGAGAGCCGCCAGGAAGCCGTGGAGGGCCTCTTGCGCGCTCAGCGGCTGCCCGGGGTCGTAGCCGCGCAGATTGACGTACAGCTGTCCGTCGGGGAAGCGGTCGCGGATCTGGTGGGCCCAGTGCAGGACGAGTGAGGTCTTGCCCGCGCCGGCGGTGCCCGCGACGACGCAGACCGAGACGACGACCGGATCGCCGTCCTCCGTGGGAAGCACCGCGTTCAGCTGACCCAGCTCGGCGGTGCGGTTCACGAAGCGCTGGACGTCCCCCGGTAACTGCCGGGGGACCGAGTCTTCGGCTCTGCCCGGGGGCGTGTGCTGATGGAAGTGGACCCCGCCGATGACGCTCCGGGCCTGGACGACGTCATGCGACGTTCCCGACAGGTCGTTGCGTGAGCTGCTGGGCGGGTCGCTGTGAGCGTTGATGATTCACTCCGGCTGCGGGACGGGGGAGGGAACGGGCGGCGGGGCGGGCAGCGGTGCGATTTCGCGGGCGAAGTACGAGGCGATGTCCTCGCCGGCCTCGTAGAGCGACGTGATGTACCGCTCCCAGGGGTGGACCCGCTGCGGATCGGTGAAGCGGATCGAACCCATCGGCTGTCCGTTGTCCGTGTACAGGACGTGATACAGGGTCCGGCCGTCCAGGATCACGATTTCGGGGAGCTGATGATTCTTCTCGGCGTCCGCCACGTGATCCGCGGTGACGATACGGACGCGGCTCGCGCCCAGTTCCACATCCTGTTTCAGCCAGTGCAGTTCCCATTGCACGTATGGGGTGATGGGGTATTCGACGATGCGTACCCGGTAAAAGGCGTGCCCTCGGCTCCGGTCTTCTCGCGCCCTGGCCAGCACGATGTCCCGGTCCGCCGCGAAGAGACGGAGCACCTCTTGCCAGTCGCCGCGAGTGAGCGCGTCCCTGCTGGGGTCGTTCTGCTCCTCGAAGTACTGCCGTCGCTCCAGCTTCCACGAGGCGCCGCCGCGGATCAGTGCCTGGCGTTCCCGAAAGTCGCGCTTGTAGTCCTTGCTGACGAGGCGCTCACCCGACTCGGGGGTGAGCGCCGGTACGTTCTGATCAGGCATCCGGGATGTCTTTCTTTGCCGCGCTGAGCATATTGCCGGGGATCACGACGAGACGTTCGTCCGCCGACAGCGAGACTCCGCTGGGGAGCTTCGCCGTGTAGGCGGTCGTGAGGTCACGGCCGATGACGGCGATGTCGCCGTTGTCGAGCTGCCAGATATCGGGGCAGTCTTCCCTGTCCCTTGAATTTCCGAGTTCCTGTGCGGTGCTCCCGAGCCGCCGTTCGAATAACGCGGACGGATCCGCTTCCCACGGTCGAACCATTTCTACCCCCAGGCGCGTTCGAGCGAGTACCTCGTTGTGTAAATGAATTTTACGGAGAGTGACTCCATGAGGCAATGCCGCCCGTGGGTGACTTCCCGCCATCGTGTGCCTCTCCGATCGCCCCCACCGTTCCGACAGCGCCTGTCGTACCGGCGTCGTAGGCTGGAGAACTCCCGGCTCTCATGACCCGCGTGACGTGCCGGGCCGCCAGCCATGCCCCGATGTCGTCCCGACGTCGCCCCGAGCCCATCGTCTGCCCCCGCACCCGGACGGAAATCCCCTTCATGAGCCTGCACGGTCTGCTGGACGCCGTGGTACGTGACCCGGCGCTCGCCGAAGCGGTGACGGCCGCCTCCGACGGTCACCGCACCCATGTCGACCTGGTCGGACCGGCCGCCGCGCGTCCCTTCGCGGTCGCCGCGCTCGCGCGCGAGGCCGGGCGGACCGTGCTGGCCGTGACCGCGACCGGGCGGGAGGCGGAGGATCTGGCGGCGGCGCTGCGGTCGCTGCTGGACCCGGACACCGTGGTCGAGTACCCGTCGTGGGAGACGCTGCCGCACGAGCGGCTCTCGCCGCGCTCCGACACCGTGGGCCGCCGGATCGCCGTGCTGCGCCGGCTCGCGCATCCGGCGGCGGACGATCCGGCCGCCGGGCCGGTCAGCGTCGTCGTCTCGCCCGTACGGTCCGTGCTCCAGCCCCAGGTCAAGGGGCTCGGGGACCTGGAGCCGGTCGCGCTGCGCGGCGGCCAGAGCGCCGATCTGAACGCCGTGACCGAGGCGCTCGCCGCCGCTGCCTACGCGCGCGTGGAGCTGGTCGAGAAGCGCGGCGAGTTCGCCGTGCGCGGCGGCATCCTGGACGTCTTCCCGCCCACCGAGGAGCACCCCCTGCGGGTGGAGTTCTGGGGCGACGACATCGAGGAGATCCGTTACTTCAAGGTCGCCGACCAGCGCTCCCTTGAGATCGCCGAGCACGGCCTGTGGGCGCCGCCCTGCCGGGAGCTGCTGCTCACCGACGAGGTGCGGGAGCGGGCGGCGGCCCTCGCCGAGGACCATCCGGAGCTGGGCGAGCTGCTCGGCAAGATCGCCGAGGGGATCGCGGTCGAGGGCATGGAGGCGCTCGCGCCCGTGCTCGTCGACGACATGGAGCTGCTGCTCGACGTGTTGCCGGCCGGGGCGATGACGCTGGTCTGCGACCCCGAGCGGGTACGGACCCGGGCCGCCGACCTCGTCGCGACCAGCCAGGAGTTCCTCCAGGCGTCGTGGGCGGCGGCGGCGATGGGCAGCACGGACGGAGTCCGTTCCGTTGAGGGTGGTGGCGGGCGACGGGCGGGCGGCGAGGCGCCCATCGACGTCGGCGCGGCCTCGCTGTGGTCCCTCGCGGACGTCCGGGACCGGGCGCGCGAGCTGGGGATGATGTGGTGGTCGGTCTCGCCGTTCGCCGTGACGCACACATCAGCCGACGAGTCGGCGGGGTCGGTCTCTCCGGGGGCCATCACCCTCGGTATGCACGCCCCCGAGTCGTACCGGGGCGACACCGCCCGCGCGCTCGCCGACACCAAGGGCTGGCTCGCCGACGGCTGGCGCACCGTCTTCGTCACCGAGGGGCACGGCACGGCGGCCCGTACGGTCGAGGTGCTCGGCGGCGAGGGGATCGCGGCGCGGCTCGACACCCCCGGGGCCCGCACGGAAGGCGGGCTCGGTGAGATCACGCCGTCGCTGGTCCATGTGGCGTGCGGCTCGATCGACCACGGCTTCGTCGACCCCGGGCTGAGGCTGGCGGTCCTCACCGAGACCGACCTGTCCGGCCAGAAGGCCGCGGGCAAGGAAGGCGCCCGGCTGCCCGCCAAGCGCCGCAAGACCATCGACCCGCTCACCCTGGAGCCCGGCGACTACATCGTCCACGAACAGCACGGCGTGGGCCGCTACGTGGAGATGGTGCAGCGCACCGTCCAGGGCGCGACCCGCGAGTATCTGCTCGTGGAGTACGCGCCCGCCAAGCGCGGCCAGCCCGGCGACCGCCTCTACATCCCCACCGACCAGCTGGAGCAGGTCACCAAGTACGTGGGCGGCGAGGCCCCCACCATGCACCGCCTCGGCGGCGCGGACTGGACGAAGACCAAGGCGCGCGCCAAGAAGGCCGTCAAGGAGATCGCCGCCGACCTGATCAAGCTCTACTCGGCGCGGATGGCGGCCCCCGGGCACGCCTTCGGCCCCGACACGCCGTGGCAGCGGGAGCTGGAGGACGCCTTCCCGTACGTGGAGACGCCCGACCAGCTCTCCACCATCGCCGAGGTCAAGGAGGACATGGAGAAGACGGTCCCGATGGACCGGCTGATCTGCGGCGACGTCGGCTACGGCAAGACGGAGATCGCCGTACGGGCCGCCTTCAAGGCGGTCCAGGACGGCAAGCAGGTCGCCGTCCTCGTGCCGACGACCCTGCTCGTGCAGCAGCACTTCGGCACGTTCTCCGAGCGGTACGCGCAGTTCCCGGTGTCGGTGAAGGCCCTGTCGCGCTTCCAGTCCGACGCGGAGGCCAAGGCCACGCTCCAGGGGCTGAAGGACGGCGCGGTCGACATCGTCATCGGCACGCACCGGCTGTTCTCGTCCGAGACGACGTTCAAGGACCTGGGCCTGGTCATCGTCGACGAGGAGCAGCGCTTCGGCGTGGAGCACAAGGAGCAGCTGAAGAAGCTCCGCGCCAATGTCGACGTGCTGACGATGTCCGCGACGCCCATCCCGCGCACGCTGGAGATGGCCGTCACCGGCATCCGTGAGATGTCGACGATCACCACCCCGCCCGAGGAGCGCCATCCGGTGCTCACCTTCGTCGGACCGTACGAGCAGAAGCAGATCGGCGCGGCCATCCGGCGCGAACTGCTGCGCGAGGGCCAGGTCTTCTACATCCACAACCGCGTCGAGTCGATCGACCGGGCCGCCGCCAAGCTCCGCGAGATCGTCCCCGAGGCGCGCATCGCGACGGCGCACGGGCAGATGTCGGAGGGCGCGCTGGAGAAGGTCGTGGTCGACTTCTGGGAGAAGAAGTTCGACGTGCTGGTCTCCACGACGATCGTGGAGTCGGGCATCGACATCTCCAACGCCAACACGCTCATCGTGGAGCGCGGCGACAACTTCGGCCTCTCGCAGCTGCATCAGCTGCGCGGGCGCGTGGGCCGTGGCCGCGACCGGGGCTACTCGTACTTCCTGTATCCGCCGGAGAAGCCGCTGACCGAGACCGCCCACGAGCGGCTCGCGACCATCGCGCAGCACACCGAGATGGGCGCCGGGATGTACGTCGCGATGAAGGACCTGGAGATCCGCGGCGCGGGCAATCTGCTCGGCGGCGAGCAGTCAGGGCACATCGCGGGCGTCGGCTTCGACCTGTACGTACGGATGGTGGGCGAGGCCGTCGCCGACTACCGCGCCGCCGTCGACGGGGGCGCGGTCGAGGAGGCCCCCCTCGAAGTCAAGATCGAGCTGCCGGTCGACGCGCACGTCCCGCACGACTACGCGCCGGGCGAGCGGCTGCGCCTCCAGGCGTACCGCGCGATCGCCTCCGCGAACACGGAGGCCGACATCACGGCCGTACGGGAAGAGCTGACCGACCGTTACGGCAAGCTCCCCGAGCCGGTGGAGAACCTGCTGCTGGTGGCGGGGCTGCGGATGCTGGCGCGGGCCTGCGGGGTGGGCGAGATCGTCCTCCAGGGGCCCAACATCCGCTTCGCGCCCGTGGAGTTGCGGGAGTCGCAGGAGCTGCGCCTGAAGCGGCTGCATCCCCGTACCGTCATCAAACCGGCCGCGCACCAGATCCTCGTCCCGCGCCCGACGGCGGGGAAGATCGGTGGCAAGCCGGTGGTGGGGCGGGAACTGCTGGGGTGGACGGGCGAGTTCCTGACGACGATCCTGGGCTGATCCGGGAGCGGAGTCCTGGTCTGGGGCCGCGTCACGCCGTCATCCGAGGGCGCGCCTCCGTGCCCTGCCGCGCCCGGCCCCGCCCGCTGCCTCCGCCCTTACGCCCGCCTCCGTCCTTACGCCGCGCCCCGCGCTTACGCCCCGCGTTTCCGCATGGCTGCCCTTCCGCGCGGCCGCCCTTCCGCACGCCCGCGCTCCCGTGCGCCCGCAGCGCCCGCGCATCCCCGTGCCGTCGGCGGGCAGACATCTCATGCCCGGACCGGTCCGGTCCGGCACTGGCCGTTCGGCGTGAGACATAGGGTGCGGGTGTGCGCAGACTTGAAGATCGAATATCGCGAACGTTCCTTACCGGCGGGGCCCTTGTCCTCTCCGCCGTCCTGCTGACGGGGTGTGACGGGCAGCTCGACCCCGAGTCGGACGCCTCGGCCTCGGCCTCCGCCGGGGCGAGCGGCAGCGCGAGCGGCGGCAGCGGCAGCGGTGACAGCGGCGGCGGGAGCGGCGGCAGTAGCGGCAGCAGCGTGTACGGAGTGCTGCCGCTGGCCAACCCGGACGGGACGAAGCGCGGGCTGGCGCCGATAACGGCCGAGGCGGACAAGAAGGCCGCGCGGGAGCTGATCGAGACGCTCAAGACGGCCCGCGCCGGGTCCAAGTCGGGATACGACCGGAAGAAGTTCGGCTACGCCTGGATGGACACCGCCGAGGGCGTGCCGTTCGCGGGCAACGGCTGCGACACCCGTAACGACCTGCTCGCCAGGGACGGGAAGAACCTGAAGTACCGGTCGGGATCCGACTGCATCGTCATATCGATGACCTTGAACGACCCGTACACGGGCAAGGAGATCGAGTGGCGGAAGGAGGCGGCGGCCAAGGTGCAGATCGACCACGTCATGCCGCTCTCGTACGACTGGCAGATGGGCGCCTCGCGCTGGCCCCTCTCCCAGCGCAAGCAGATCGCCAACGATCCGCTGAACCTCATCCCGGTGGACGGTTCGACGAACGGATCCAAGAGCGACTCGGGCCCGGCGGACTGGCTGCCGCCCAACGAGCGGATCCACTGCGCGTACTCGGCGCGCTTCGCACAGGTGGCGCTGAAGTACGAACTCCCGGTCACCACCGAGGACAAGAGCACCATGCTGGAGAAGTGCGACGGCTGACGGAGCGCTGACAGAGCGCTGACGGAGCGCTGGCGGAGTGCTGACGGAGCATTGACGGTGCACTGAGCGCCGTCTGCCGTCTGCCGTCTGCCGTCCGCGTCCGCCGTCCGGTGGGGGAGGGGAGGCCACTCCCCTGTGGTGGCCTCTCCTCCCCGTCCGGCCGGAGAAGCCGGCTCCTCCCAGCGGCGGCCTCTCCGGGTCTGCGGGACCCGGGGTCAGTCGTCCAGGTCCACGATGTCCTTGTCGGCGGGCACCTTCGCGGGGACGGGCTTGCCGAAGTCCTTGAACGTCATCGTGAAGGGCTCGTCGCCGGTGCCGGTGAGCTTGAGCAGATACGGCTCGCCCTCCGTGGCGACGTGCAGGGTGTACGTGTCCTTGCCGTCGGCCTCGGTGAGGGCGATGGCCTGCTGACCGTTCACCTCGCCGATCTTGCCCTTGCGGGCGACGGTGTCGTCGCTCAGATCCCCCAGCAGTTCGTCCAGATCGCAGAAGCTGGTGAAGTCCTCGGCGTCGGGGTCCTTGGGGTCGGTCTTGATCCAGCGGTCGGCCAGCATCGCCACCACCGCGTCGATCTGCTCCTTCGTCGAGTCGGCGTCCTCCTCGCCCTGGGCCCGCAGGAACGCCTCGTCGTACTTCAGGTAGAGCGCCGCGCCGACCTTGCTGATGGTCGCCTTGCCCTGGTCGTTCAGCGACAACGTGCCCGCGCAGTCGCCCGTTCTGCTGATCGCCATCTCGAAGACGGTGTGGCCGTCGGCGTCCCGCGTATCGGCGTTGACCGTGACCGAGGACGCGGCCCGGGTGGCCTTGCCCGCCTTCTCGGCGATCGCGGGGCCCGAGAGATCCGCGTAGGGAACCGGCTTCGCCGAGCCTTTCCCGCCCGGGGCGCTCCCCGCCGCCGTGCTGTTCTCCGCGCTGTTCTGGCCGGTGGTGCCGCACGCCGAAAGGCCGAGCACGGCCGCCGTGCAGAGCGCGGTCAGCGCGCCGCGGCGGATTCGGGTGGAGACGAAGGCAGTCATGAAGGCTCTCCGGGAGGCACGACGGGAGACGGGAGGAGTGGGCGCTACGGGGGTGGACCGGGTTCCGGCACCGCCCCGAGTGGCGATGGGTCAATCAGACCAGAGCCTGTGAATCGAGTCAACACAACTTGAGAAAGATGGATTGGTTCACGCTGTGAATCCATCTGGCGAGAAAGCGCCCGTTATGCTCGACGTCGGACGACACACGGCGCGCGTGCGGCCGTCCGGCACGGCGTGCCCTGAGGCCATCCGCGAACCGAGCGAGCCGACCGAGTGAGCTGACCGAGCGAGCTGACCGAGCGAGCTGACCGAGCGAGCCGACCGAATGAGCCGACCATCGACCCAGTGGTGAAGGAGACAGCCAGATGCCCGAGAGCGCGGCAGAGGTGACGGCCGCCGGAATCGCCCGCCTCGCGGGGGTGGGCCGGGCCGCCGTCAGCAACTGGCGGCGGCGGCACGCCGACTTCCCCAAGCCCGTCGGCGGCACCGAGACCAGCCCGTCCTTCGCGCTCGCCGAGGTCGAGCGGTGGCTCAGGGACCAGGGGAAACTGGCCGAAGTGCCGCCGCGCGAACGGGTCTGGCGCGACCTGTCGGCCGATCCCTCCGGCGCCGCCGACGCCCTGATCCGCACCGGCTGCGTCCTGCTGTTCGTACGGGACCGGCCCGAGGAGTGGCGGCAGCTGGCAGCCGTCCCCGACGCGCGCCTCGCGCAACTGCTGCCCGCCGCCCTGGAACAGGTGCTCGCGCCGCGCCTCGGGGAGCCGGGCGAGCGCGCCGTGCCCTCCCCGACCCCGCAGCAGCTGCTGCCCTCCGTACCGCTGCTGCGCGCCGCCGCCGCGCTCGCGGCGGAGCTGGGGGTACGGGAGACGTTCGAGTTCCTGCTCGGCCGCTACCTCGACACCAACCCCCGCCAGTACAGCCTGACGCCGCCCGAGGCCGCCTCGCTGATGGCCGCGCTGGCCGACGCGGCGGGCGAGGACGCGCACGGTACGGCCGTCCTCGATCCCGCCGCCGGGGCCGGGGCCCTGCTGCGGGCCGTCGCGCGGCCCGCCCTCGTGTACGCACAGGAGAGCGCGCCGGAACTCGCCGCGCTGACCGGACTGCGGCTCGCCCTCCACACGGACGCGCGGGTCACGGCGCGCGCGGGCGACTCCCTGCGCGCCGACGCCCACCCCCGGCTGGCCGCCGACGTCGTCCTGTGCCACCCGCCGTTCAACGAGCGCAACTGGGGGCACGACGAACTCGCCTACGACCCGCGCTGGGAGTACGGATTCCCGGCCCGCACGGAATCGGAGCTGGCCTGGGTCCAGCACGCCCTGGCCCGGCTGCGCCCCGGCGGCACCGCCGTCCTGCTGATGCCGCCCGCCGCCGCGTCCCGCCGCTCCGGCCGCCGGATCCGCGCCGACCTGCTGCGCAGGGGCGCCCTGCGCGCCGTCGTCGCGCTGCCCGCGGGCGCGGCGCCGCCGTACGGCATCCCGCTCCACCTGTGGGTGCTGCGCAGGCCGGGCGGCGACGCGCGGCCCTCGACGCGACTCCTCTTCGTCGACACGGCGGAGCCGACGGAGGGCGGCGGCGGCCGGGACAAGCTCGACTGGACGGCCGTCGCCGCGACCGCCCTGGACGCCTGGCACCCCTTCGACCGGCGGGGAACGGCCGAGGAGATGCCCGGCGTCAGCCGCGCCGTCTCCGTCATCGAACTGCTCGACGACGACGTGGACCTGACCCCCGCCCGCCATCTGCCGCCCGCCGCCACCCGGGGCGGACCGGCCGAACTGGCCCGGCTGCGCGAACAGCTGGCCGACACCCTCGTACGGACCGGCCGGCTCAGCCCGCCCGTCACCGTGCCCGCCGAGAGCGCGGCGCCGGCCAGCCCGCTCACCACCACCGTCGCCGAACTCGCCCGCGCCGGAGCGCTCGTCCTGCACGCGGGCGGTACGGGCACCACCACGGCCGGGTCGCCCGTACCCGTCCTCACCGAACAGGACGTCTTCGCCGGACGCGGCCCCTCGGGCACGCTGCCCGAGGGGCCGGCGGACGGCCCCGCGGACGGCGTCGCGGACGAGCCGGTACGGATCGAGGCGGGCGATGTCGTCCTGCCCGTGCTCGGCGGCGGCCGGGTCACCCGCGTCGCCGACGCCGACGTCGCGGGCGCGGCCCTCGGCCGCAACCTCCAGCTGCTGCGGCCCGATCCGGCCGCCCTCGACCCCTGGTTCCTCGCCGGGTTCCTGCGCGCCACCGCCAACCACCGCCAGGCCAGCAGCTACGCCTCCACGGCGACGCGGCTCGACGTACGCCGCCTCCAACTGCCCAGGCTCGCCCTCGCCGATCAGCGGCGCTACGGTGAACGCTTCCGCTCGCTGGCCGCGTTCGAGGACGCGCTCAGACTGGCGGGCCGGCTGGGGGAGCAGCTGGTGCAGGGGATGTACGACGGTCTGACGGACGGCAGTGTGGCGCCGGACTGAGCGCTGGGCGCGGGGGACGGCTCCCCGGCGCGCGGCGCGCGCTCCCGGCGCCGGCTCCCCGCCCGCCGTCCGCCGCGCACGACCCGGGGCGTGTGGTCCGTGACGATGGATACGCTCGACTCCGTACCGCCGAGTTCGACCCTGTCCACCTCGCCATCAGGTCCTCCAGGAGCAGCATGAACGGCTTCGGTCCGCCGCCGCAGGCCCCCGACGGGCGCCGCCCCCTGCGGATCGCGCTGCTCGTGATCTTCGCCGCGCTGCCCCTGGTCAGTCTCGGGCTGCTCTCCTGGGCGACGATGCTCCGGCTCGCGTCCGTCACCGGACGGCGGCTGCACTGGTTCCTGTGCGCGCTGTCGGCGCTCGTGGTGGCGGGCTGCTTCGGCGTCATCCTGTCGGACCCCACCGAAGAACTCACCCGCACCCGTTCTGACGTGAGCATCATCGTCCTCCTGGTGGCGGCCGTGGCCGTGCTCGGCTACTTCCTGTACGCGGAGATCACGTACTTCAGCGCCCTGGGCGCGCGGGCACCCGGCCACGGTCCCGCGACGGGCCCGGTCCAGGGCGGCTACGGCCACCCCGGCTGGGCCGTGGCCCCGACGGTGCCCGTGGCCCCGCCGTTCACGGCGGGGCCCGTACCGCCGTACCGGTCCGGGCCGCCCCAACCGCCGCACGGCGTACCGTCGTTCGGCCCGCCCGCGCCGATGCCCTCTCCCGCGCCCTCCACCCCGGCCACGCCCTCGCCCGTGCCCATGCCCATGCCCACGCCCGACCCGTTCGCCCCGCCCGCCTCCGCCGTGAGCAGCCCGGCGGACCTCCGGCAGCGCGCGGAACAGCCCCGCATCCAGCAGGTCCGCGCCGAACTCGACGACCTCAGCGACCTCCTGAGAAACCGCCGGGACGACCGGTGAACGGACGCGTCATCGGCGGCCGTTACGAGCTGTCCACCGTCATCGGCCAAGGCGGCATGGGCCAGGTCTGGACGGCGTACGACCAGCGCCTCGACCGGCGCGTCGCCGTCAAGCTGCTGCGCCCCGACCGGATGGCCGACGCCACCGGCGCCGGGGAGATGCGCCGCCGCTTCGTCCGCGAGTGCCGCGTCACCGCCCAGGTCGACCACCCGGGGCTGGTCACCGTCCACGACGCGGGCAGCGACGGCGAGGACCTCTACCTCGTCATGCAGTACGTGGCGGGCGCCGACCTCGCCGACCATCTCGCCGAGCACGACCCGTACCCCTGGCAGTGGGCCGTCTCGGTCGCCGCCCAGCTGTGCGCCGTACTCGCCGCCGTGCACGCCGTGCCGATCGTCCACCGCGACCTCAAGCCGCGCAACGTGATGGTCGGACCCGACGGTTCGATCACGGTCCTCGACCTCGGCGTCGCCTCCGTCATCGACCGGGACACCACCCGCCTCACCCGGACCGGCTCGCCCATCGGCAGCCCCGCCTACATGGCGCCCGAGCAGGCGATGGGCGAGCCGGTCCGGGT
>NZ_QQNA01000013.1 GCF_003346515.1 Streptomyces corynorhini | reverse complement strand
CCGGCCCACGGTCTCGGGCCGCCCATGTCGTGCGGCCCGAGACCGTGGGCCGGGCAGCCCGGGGGCGGGGCGGCGGGGTCGTCCGGTCCGGGCCGGTGGGAGAAGGGGGTGTTCACGGTCGCTCCAGGGATGGGGCCGGAAGAGGGCAGGGCGTACGGGCGTACGGGCGTACGGGCGGCAGCGGTACGGGCGCGGCGCGCGGCGGGTCCTTCGTCCACCGGTCAGCCCGGCGGCGCGGCCAGCGCGTGCAGATAGCCCATCAGCGTGAGCAGCACATCGCGGCTCGACGCCCGCTGCCGCGCGTCGCAGTCGACCATCGGGACCTCGTCCGGCAGGTCGAGGGCCCTGCGCAGCGCTTCGACGGGGTGGTGCGGCGCGTCAGGAAAGGTGTTGACGGCGACGACGAACGGTACGCCGCGCTCCTCCAGCCGTCCGATCACGTCGAAGCTGACTTCGAGGCGGCGGGTGTCGACCAGGACCACGGCTCCCAGCGCGCCTTCGAACAGGCCGTTCCACAGGAACCAGAAGCGCTCCTGGCCCGGGGTGCCGAAGAGGTAGAGCACCAGCTGTTCGGTGATGCTGATCCGGCCGAAGTCCATGGCGACGGTGGTGGCGGTCTTGGACTCGACGCCGGAGTTGTCGTCCACCCCGACCCCGGCCTGGGTCATGGTCTCCTCGGTGGTGAGCGGACGGATCTCGCTGACCGAGCCCACCATCGTCGTCTTGCCGACCCCGAATCCGCCCACGATCACGATCTTCACGGCGGAGGTGGCCGTGTCGGGCAGGACGTCCTCGCTGCTGGGGCCGGTGATCGTGTCAGAGTCTCTGAAGTCCATGCATCACCGCTTCGAGGAGGGACCGGTCGGGGAGGGCGGCACGCACGATGGGCGCGCGCGATTCGACCAGCTCGGTCGCGAGGAGTTCGGTCAGCAGCGCGGTCACCACGCTGAAGGGAAGGCTGAGATACGCCGACAGCTCGGCCACGGACAGCGGCGCGCGGCACAGCCGCAGGATGGTGGCCTGCTCCGGCGGGACCATCGGCGACGCCGCCACCCGTGCCACGATCATGGTGACCAGATCGAGGGAGGCGCGCTCGGTTCCGTCGGGGCCGCCGGTGATCACGTACAGCCGTTCGGGATCCGCGACGTCCGCGTCGGGCCGTCGGCGTTCTCGCTGGGGAGGGGTGGTCATCCGGCCCCCCCGTCGTGGCGCGGCGGGCTCGTCAGATGGGCGCCGATCCGTACGACCATGTCCCGCATCCGGGCACCGACCAGCCCGGCGTCGACCGTGTCGGCGGCGAGCACCGCGAGATAGGCGCCCGCGCCCGCTTCCATCAGGTAGAAGAAGCCGCCGCCGATCTCGATGACGACGAGCCGCATCCGGCCGTCGGTGCCGGGGATCTCGACGGCCACGGCGGCGGCCAGGCTCTGCAGCCCGGCGCAGGCCGCGGCGAGCCGGTCGGCCGCGTCCGGGTCGCCGCCGTGCCGGGCGATCCTGAGCCCGTCGGCGGAGAGCACCACGATCTGGTGGATCTGCGGCACCCCGTCGGCCAGCTCCTTGAGCATCCAGTCCATGTTCGCCCGCTGCTGGATCACTTCAGATCTCCCTTGCCCCACACATCGTCGGATTCGCCGCGGTCGCCTGGCAGGTCCGGCGGCTGTGCTGTCCCGGCCGACGGCTCCTGCGGGGTGCCGTTGACCGCTTTCGTGAACGCTTCGAGCCAGATACCGGGGCCCGGCTTCTTCTCCGCCGGGGCTCCGTGACCGGCTCCGTGGCCGGGTTCCCGGCCGGATTCCCGGCCGTATCCCTGGTCGGCTCGCCGCCCTGGGCCCTGGCTCCGGGTGGGGCCGGGCTCCTGGCGCGGGACCGGGGCGCCGCCGGGGGCGGCGGTGCGGCCACCGCCCGCGTGGCCGTTGTCCACCAGCCCCAGATTGTGGGAGCCGAGCGGGGCACGGCCCCGGCTGCGCCGCTGGGGCAGTCCGTTCTCCGTCCACTCGGTCACCACCGGAATGTCGTCCTCCATGGCCGGGGTCACGACGGGGGCCGTCCGCTGGGGGCCCGTCACCGGTCGCGGCGGCCGGTTCGCGGGCCGGAGGATGTCGGTGGTGGGCAGGTCGTTGGGGCTGCCCTTCGGGCCCGCGGTGGCGCCGATGCCGTGGGCGATGCCGGGAGCGGGCCCGGTGGTCACGATGGAGCGCGGCACGATGAGTACGGCGCGGACCCCGCCGTACGCCGACTGGCGCAGCGAGACCTGAAGGTCGTACATCTGGCAGAGTCGGCCGACCACGGCCATGCCGAGCCTGGGTGTCTCGCCGAGGTCGTTGAGGTCGATGCCCGCCTGGGCCTGGGCGAGCATGCGCTCGGCCCTGGAGCGCGCCTCCTCGCTGAGGCTGACACCGCCGTCCTCGATCTCGATCGCGATGCCGGTCTGCACCTCGACGGCGGTGACGTGGACACGGGTCTGCGGCGGCGAGTAGCGGGTGGCGTTGTCGAGGAGTTCGGCGCAGGCGTGGATGAGCGGTTCGACGGCGGTGCCGATGATGGCGACCTTGGCGATCGAGTGCAGATCGACGCGCTGGTACTCCAGGATCCGGGACATAGCCCCGCGCAACACGCTGAACAGCGGTACGGGCTTGGGCCATTGGCGACCGGGCCGGGCCTTGCCGAGTACGGCGATGCTGTCGGCGAGCCGGCCGATCAGCGCGGTGCCGTGGTCGATGCGCAGCAGATCGTCGAAGACTTCGGGGTTGCGGCCGTGGGCCTCCTCCATCTCCCGCAGCTCGCTGGCCTGTTGGTGGACGATCGACTGCACGCGGCGGGCGATGTTCACGAAGGCGCGCTGCGAAGCCTCCCGCACGGCCTCCTCGTCATCGATGATCTGGAGTACGGAGCGGAGCAAGGAGCGCTGCGCCGGGGGCAGTTCGCGGTACCGGTCGTCGCCGTCCACGACGGCCCGCATCACCTCCATGGGCGATTCGCCCTGCCGGAGGCGGTGGACGGCGGCCGGCATCAGTTCCTTGCCGAGCCGGACGGTCTCCTCGTCGTGCTGGGCGAGCCGGTGCTCCAGCGCCGCGATCCGGTGCGCGTGCTGCTCGCGCAGGGCGGCGACGGCCGCGCGGCGGCGGGACAACTCGCTTGCGCACCAGGCGAACAGGCCGATCGCGACCGCGCCGTACAGCGCGAGCGGTATGCGCGCGGCCTCCGGCACGAGCACGACCGCCGCCGCCGTGGCGCCGGCCAGCAGGACGACGGGGAGCACAAGCGCGCGCACGGCGGGGGGCGCTTGCTCTTTCGGGGGTGCTTCAACACGAACCATGTAAGCCTCTGGCGGTCGATTCAGGTCGGATAATTCGAACAATCACGGAACCTGGGGAACAAGTGCCTGATTACGTATCAACTCGGCGCGCTCCGCGAGAGCTTAGCCCGCCCCATTGACCACTTCGGCTCATTCCCGCAACCTCGTGCACGGGCCACACCATCGGGCATAGACTCGCGCGTTTGCACGCAGCGCTCTCGCCACGGCACGAAGCGTGACGACTCCTGTGCGAGTGAGGAACACGTCGTCGAACCCGTGCGACGAGCGGCGAGCGTCAGGCCGGACAACGCGAAAGGGGCCGTTCCCGTGCGGGAACGGCCCCTGCGGGGGCGGGAGGTGCGGTCAGGAGGGGACGTCCGCCGCGAGCAGGGCGAGGAGTTCCTCGACGATCGCGGGCGACTCCCGCTGGAGCGCGGCGACATCGACGCCCTCGTCCCCGAGAATGGACAGCAGTGCCCGGTCGCCCACCGAGAGGACGACGATCTGGCCGCCGCCGCAGCGGATGACCACATCACGCAGCGAACCGGCGTCCGCCTGCTGGGCCATCCGCGCGCCGAGTCCCAGCGTCGCCGCGGCGAGCGCCGCGATGGCCTCGGGCTGGGCGGTGTCGGTGTCGGCGGCCACCAGCAGGCCGTCGGCCGTCGAGAGGACGCTTTCGGACACTCCCATCACCCTCTCCCGCAACGAGGCCAGCACATCGACGAGGGGGGCGGAAGAAGTGGCGGACGAGTGTGCGTGCATGGTGTGCGCTCCTTGGTGATGATCCGGCCGAGGGTCGTGCCGTGGGGCGTCGTACACGGGTTCGGTCCCAGGGCCTGATCTCCCGGTCCCGAGTCCGCGATCCAGGGGCCGCGGTTCCGAGTCCGCGGCTTCGAGCCGCTTCGGACCGCTATAAACCGGCCTGCGGCGCGGTCGGTTCCGGTCCGCCGGACGGGCGCGCGCCGTCCGGCGTGTGCCCGGCCCGGCGCCCGCCGGGGACGCGGCGGGGCAGGTGGGCGGTGGGTACCGGAGAGGGTGCGGGCGCCGGGACGCGGCCGTCCCCGACGACGCGCGGCGCGGTGCTCGGCCGTCCGGCGGGCGCGCGGCCCTCCCACTGGACGAGCCCGAGGCCGTTCATACGGATCAGGTCGACCATCACGCCGAACAGACCCCGTCCCGAGGCGAACGCCAGATCCCGGGAGGTACGGCGGCCGTTGGCGAGGGCCAGCAGGCCCAGGTAGCGGTGGGGCAGCCGCTCGGCGGGGACGTCGGGCCGCCCGGCGGGCAGGGCCCTCGCCCTGGCCAGTTCCGCGGGCGACCCCCACAGCCGGGACACGAGGGCCAGTCTGCGGGTGGTCTCCTCGGCGACGGACTGGGGCTCGACGCCGTACCGGCTCAGCACGGTGGGGGCCGGATCGCCGGTCTCCCACTCGCCGGGTCCGCCGACGGCCAGGGCGAACGCGCCCTCGAAGACGGTCCCGGCGCAGACCACCTCCAACTCGGCGGCGCCGACGCTCCCGCGCGCGACCAGCGCGGCGCCGAGGCCGTCGGTGTCACGGACGGCGCTGAGACCGGCCGCCCAGCTCTCGTCGTCCACGCGCCCCGACTTGAGCAGGGCCGACTCGACGGACGGAGTGCCCGGAGTCTCGATGGCGTGAATCAGCCCCGCCCGCAGATGAATCGTGCCACCGGGCGCGCCGAAGAGCCGTACGGTGCCGCTGAACCGCTCCTGGCGCAGCCCCAGCAGCAGCGCGGGAACGTTGCGCGGCGAGCCGGAGCGCCCCGAACGGTCACCCTCCGTGTCCGCGCTCCGGGGGTCAGGGCCGTCCGCCGTCATGCCAGCATCCCTTCCGCGTGGCCGTTCAACTGCCGCAGAGCCAGGGCGAGATTCGTCCGGTCGCGGTCCAGGGCCGCGACCAGGAGCAGCGGATCACCGGCACGCCGCACCGTCCGCACCACGTGGTAGCGGCGCGCGCTCGTCACGACAAGGCTCTCCAGCTCGCCACCGGTGCCCGCGGGGCCCACCCGGTCGGTGACGAGGGCCGCCAGTTCCGCCGTGTCCACTCCGTCGCCGACCGCCGACGGGTCACCGACCGCGCAGTAGGTGAGTCCGGTGACCGCGTCCACGAGAGCCGCACCGGTCACTCCGGGTGTCTCCAGGAGCCGGGACAGGGATGCCTCCAGGGCTGACACGTACACCCCTTCATTTTAAGACAGATTACACAGTAGCCTAGTCTGTAACTTGCTTTTTGGTGACCGCTCTTGGCGTCTTTTGTCCTCTTGGCTGTTCGCCACTTCGGACGACCGATTGCCGTCAGCCCGAGGAACAGGAACCACGATGAACCTTGAGACCGCGCTCAAAGAGGCCATGACCATGGAGGGCGCCATCGGTGTGGCGGCGGTCGACTACGAGAGCGGGATGTCGCTCGGCGTCCTGGGCGGCGGAAAGGACCTCGACCTGGAGATCGCCGCCGCCGGGAACACCGAGGTCGTGCGCGCCAAGGCACGCACCCTGGCCACGCTGGACATCGACGACACCGTGGAGGACATCCTGATCACCCTCGGCAAGCAGTACCACCTGATCCGCCCGCTGTCCTCCAGCCGCGGCTCGCTCTTCCTCTATCTGGCGCTCGACCGCTCGCGCGCCAATCTCGCGCTGGCGCGGCACAACCTGCGGCGCATCGAGAACGAGCTGGAGATCTGAGCCCGGTCACGGACTCCGCCGCCACCGGGATCCGGCCCGGTGGGAGTGGTCGGCGACCGCGCGCAACAACGGTCGGGTCCGGCGCCGTTCGGGACGAAGGGAGCCTTCCGGCCCTTCTTTCCGGCCAGCCGGCGCCCCCGGCGTACGCGCCCCGGAGCGCGGAGCGCGTACGAGGGCGGCGACCGGAAGGTACTCGGCGGTATCAGGCGAATCCCCCCGTACGCCCCGATACTGACCCCATGACCCGACACGGAGAGCTGGGCACGGCCCTGCACCGCTGGCGTGACCGGATCGCACCGGCCGAGGCCGGGCCGCCCGCCGATGAGTCCGGCCGTGCCGCGGGACTGAGTCTGACGGAGCTGGCCCAGCTCACCGGGCTGTCCGCGGACTATCTCGGCCGGCTGGAGGAGGGGCGGGCCACCTCCCCGTCCGTCCAGGTGCTCACCTCGCTGGCGCGCGCCCTGCGGCTCTCCGACGACGAGCGCAGACATCTCTTCCTCCTCGCGGGCCAGTCCCCGCCCGCCGTGGGACGGGTCGCGGAGCACGTACCGCCCAGCGTGCGCCGACTGCTCGGGCGGCTCGCCGGGACCCCGGTCGGCGTCCACGACGCGTCCTGGAACCTGATCACCTGGAATCCGCTGTGGGCCGCGCTCGTCGGCGATCCGGCGGAGCTGCCGCCCCGGGGCCGCAACGCGGCCTGGCACCACTTCACGGGCCAGCCCAGCCGGATCACGTACACCCCGGAGCAGGAGGCGCGCTTCGAGGCCGCCCTCGTCGCGGACCTGCGGACCGCGACCGTCCACTACCCCACCGATGTGCGGCTGCGTTTCCTGATCGGGGAGCTGCGGCGGGTGAGCCACCGGTTCGGCGGGCTGTGGAACTCCCGCATCGCCGGGTCGCACGACACCGGTGTGCGGACCGTGCACCACCCGGACATCGGCCCGCTGACGGTCGACTGCGACACGTTCACCGTGCCGGGCTGCGATCTGCGGATCGTCGCCCACTCGGCCGCCCCCGGTACGGAGGCCGCGGAGAGACTGAGGCTGCTGGACGTACTCGGCGCGGAGATCACCGCGAGGGCCGCCGAGCAGGCCCCGGCCGCCGAGGCGGGCGAGCCCGCGTCGGCCGTCGGCCACCGGCCGCTCACCGCCGACCACTGACCGCTGGCCGCCGACCGCTGGCCGCCGCCGCGGCAGCGGGCGCGGCGCCCGCGTTCACCCGAACGGATGCGGGCCGCCGTCCCGCCCCGCCGGACGGCGATACCTCCGGTCGGCTCACGCGAGGGGCGCGTCACGCGGTCTGTTCCTACCGTGGCCGAATGATCATCAGATCCGTGACGCGCTCCGCGCTCTGTGGCACGGTGGCCCTCGCCACCGGCCTGCTGGTCCTGCTGCCCGTGGCCACCCCGGCCGCCGCGGACGCCGGAACCGATCCGGTCGTACGGGCGCCCGGCCTGCCCGGCGCCCCCGCGGTCGCGGGAACCCCCGCCTCCGCGGCACCCGCCGCGTCCGCCTCCCCCGGCGCCGGGCCGGCCCCCGCCGCACCCGCCGCACCCGCGGACGGCTCGCTGCTCTACCGGCCCGGCACGCAGGTACGGGCGGCGCGCGGAGCGCCCGCGCTGCCCGACGACGTGTCCGCGCTCTCCTGGCTGGTCGCGGACGCCCGTACGGGTGCGGTGCTCGCCGCGCACAACGCGCACCTGAAGCTGCCTCCGGCCAGCACCCTCAAGACGCTCTTCGCCGTCACGACACTGCCCCACCTTCCCCAGCACGCCCAGCACACCGTCAGCGAGGCGGAGCTGGACGACATCGGCCCCGGCAGCAGCCTGGTGGGGATCGTGCCGGGCCAGTCGTACGAGGTGGCGGACCTGTGGCGGGGCGTCTTCCTCAGCTCGGGCAACGACGCGGTGCGCGCGCTCGCCGAGATGAACGGCGGCTGGGACAAGACGGTCACCCAGATGCGCGAGAAGGCCAAGCTGCTGGGCGCGCTGGACACCCATGTCGTCTCGCCCGACGGCTACGACGCGCCGGGACAGGTCACCTCCGCCTACGATCTGGCGGTCTTCGGCCGTACGGGGCTGGCCTCGCCGGACTTCGTCCGGTACAGCTCGACCGTCGACGCGCAGTTCCCCGGTGACGGCGGCGGCACCTTCGGCATCATCAACACCAACCGGCTGCTGAGCGGCGAGGACGGCATCGCCCCCTACCCGGGGCTGATCGGCGTCAAGAACGGCTACACCTCGGACGCGGGCTACACACTGGTGGCCGCCGCCCGGCACCACGGCCGCACGCTGCTGGTGACGGTGATGAACCCGCAGGCGGGCGGCGGCTCCGCGGTCTACGAGGAGGCGCGGTCGCTGCTGGACTGGGGCTTCGCGGCCGACCGCCGGGTCGCCCCCGTGGGGTCGCTCCAGCCGCCCGCGCCGCCCCTGCCGCCGCTGCCTCCCGTATCGCCGGACGAGACGGCCCCGGCGGGCGCGACGAAGGGGCCGGTCGCGCGGGCGCTGCGCACGGCGCCCGCCGGTTCCGCGGTACCGGCGGCGAAGGTCGCCGAGGCGGGGGCCACGGGCACCGGGGAGAAGCGGGAGTCCTCGGACCCGCTTGCCTTCGCCCTCATCGGCGGCGCCTGTCTCGCCGCGCTCTGGCTCTTTCTCGTCCGGCGGTCGGCCCGGCGCAGGGAACGGCTCGGCTGACCCGGGCGGGCGGGGCACGCGGCGGCCGGGAGGCGGCGCAGCGGGCCCGGCCGGGATCCGGCCGCGCTA
>NZ_QQNA01000129.1 GCF_003346515.1 Streptomyces corynorhini | reverse complement strand
GGCGGCGGCCGCCGCCTCCACATCGCTGCCGTACGGACCGTCCGAGGCGGGCATCGCGTGCACCCGCGCGGGATCCAGCGGCACCGAGTCGAGCAGCGCCGCCCTGGCCTGGGTGACGTTGCGCTCCGGATCGCCCTCCGGCAGGAAACGCTCGTCGCCCCACCACAGGTCGAGCCGCGACCAGTCCACCGCGTCCCGGGCGGGCGCCGCCGCCAGCGCGGCCAGCAGCCCGTTCCCGTTGCGGCCACCGGTCAGCACCACCGAGGCGGAGCCCCGGGCGGCCTGGGCGTCCACGACCCTCGTGATCAGCCGGGCCGCCGCGGCCTGCGCCATCAGCTCCTTGTCGCGGTGCACGACGAGCTGCGGCGTACTCACTTCGGTGACGCCTTCTTCGGCATGGTGGCCGGAGTGGCCGCCGAGGAAGCGGAGTCGCCGGAGGACTCCCCGGTGGCGGCGGACCCCGACGCGAGCGACGACGTCGCGTACGCGGGCGCCGAGAGCGCCGCCCGCCCCCCGTCACCCAGCCGGTGCACGCCGAAGCGCAGCGACGCCGCGTAGGTGTCGTCCGGGTCCAGCCGACGCAGCTCCTCGGCGATCAGCTCGGCGGTGTCCCGCCGCTTGAGCGCCACCGCGCGGTCCGGCTGGCCCTGGATGGACAGCGTCGCCAGCGACCCGTCCGCCCGGTCCAGCTTGATCGGCCCGCAGGACGTCTCCATCCGTACGGCCGTCAGCCCGGGACCGGCCGAGACACCGCGCCGCACCGGCACCCGCAGCCGGTTCGCCAGCCACATGGCCAGCAGCTCACAGCTCGGGTTGTGCTGCTCGCCCTCCACCTCCACCGAGGTGACCTTGCAGTCCACCTGATCCAGGGCGGCGGCGACCATCGAGCGCCACGGGGTGATCCGGGTCCAGGACAGATCGGTGTCGCCCGGGGTGTAGGCGTCGGCGCGGGCCGTCAGCTCCTCCACCGGGTTCTCGGCGGAGTACGTGTCCGTCACCCGGCGCTGCGCCAGCTTGCCCAGCGAGTCCTTGGCGGGGTTCACCGGCGCGTTGACCGGCCACCACACGACGACCGGGGCGTCGGGCAGGAGCAGCGGCAGCACGACCGACTGCGCGTGGTCTATCACGTCGCCGTACAGACGCAGCACCACCGTCTCGCCGGTGCCCGCGTCGGCGCCGACCCGTACCTCCGCGTCGAGCCGCGCCTTGGCGCGGTCGCGCGGCGAGCGGGAGACCCGCTTGACGACGACCAGCTTGCGCGACGGGTGCTCGCGGGACGCGTCGTTGGCGGCCTTGAGCGCGTCGTACTGGTTCTCCTCGTCGGTGACGAGGACCAGGGTGAGGACCATGCCGATGGCGGGGGTGCCGATCGCCCTGCGCCCCTGCACCAGCGCCTTGTTGATCTTGCTGGACGTGGTGTCCGTAAGGTCGATCTTCATGGCCGACGCCAGCTCCGTCCGTCTCGTGCGAGCATTTCGTCCGCCTCGACCGGACCCCAGGTCCCGGACTCGTACTGCGCGGGCTTGCCGTGCTTGTCCCAGTAGTGCTCGATCGGGTCGAGGATCTTCCAGGACAGCTCGACCTCCTCCACGCGCGGGAAGAGGTTCGAGTCGCCGAGCAGCACATCGAGGATGAGCCGCTCGTACGCCTCGGGGCTGGACTCCGTGAAGGACTCGCCGTACGCGAAGTCCATCGAGACGTCCCGCACCTCCATCGAGGTGCCCGGCACCTTCGAACCGAACCGCATGGTCACGCCCTCGTCCGGCTGGACCCGGATGACCAGGGCGTTCTGCCCCAGCTCCTCCGTCGCCGTGTGGTCGAAGGGGGAGTGCGGGGCACGCTGGAAGACGACCGCGATCTCGGTGACGCGGCGGCCGAGCCGCTTGCCGGTCCGCAGGTAGAAGGGGACGCCCGCCCAGCGGCGGTTGTCGATCTCCAGCTTCACGGCGGCGTACGTGTCGGTCTTCGACCGGGGGTCGATGCCCTCCTCCTGGAGGTAGCCGACGGCCTGCTCGCCGCCCTGCCACCCCTCGGCGTACTGCCCGCGCACCGTGTGCGCGCCCAGGTCCCTGGGCAGCTTCACCGCGCCGAGGACCTTGGTCTTCTCCGCCGCCAGCGCGTCCGCGTCGAAGGAGGCGGGCTCCTCCATCGCGGTCAGCGCGAGCAGCTGGAGCAGGTGGTTCTGGATGACGTCGCGGGCGGCGCCGATGCCGTCGTAGTACCCGGCCCGGCCGCCGATGCCGATGTCCTCGGCCATCGTGATCTGCACGTGGTCGACGTACGACCGGTTCCAGATCGGCTCGAACAGGGTGTTGGCGAAGCGCAGCGCCAGGATGTTCTGGACGGTCTCCTTGCCCAGATAGTGGTCGATCCTGAAGACCTCGTTGGACGGGAAGACCTCGTGGACGACCTTGTTCAGCTCGATCGCCGAGTCCAGGTCGTGGCCGAAGGGCTTCTCGATGACGGCGCGCCGCCAGGAGCCCTCCTTCTGGTCCGCGAGCCCGTGCTTCTTGAGCTGCTGGACGACCTGCGGGAAGAACTTCGGCGGTACGGAGAGGTAGAAGGCGAAGTTGCCGCCCGTCCCCTGCGCCTTGTCCAGCTCCGCGATCGTCGCCTTCAGGTTCTCGAACGCGTCGTCGTCGTCGAAGACGCCCTGGACGAAGCGCATCCCCTGGACGAGCTGCTGCCAGACCTCCTCGCGGAACGGGGTGCGCGCGTGCTCCTTGACGGCGTCGTGGACCTCCTTCGCGAAGTCCTCGTCCTGCCATTCGCGCCGGGCGAAGCCGATCAGGGAGAAGCCCGGCGGCAGCAGACCACGGTTGGCGAGGTCATAGACGGCAGGCATCAGCTTTTTGCGGGACAAATCGCCCGTGACGCCAAAGATGACCAGGCCCGACGGCCCCGCGATACGCGGGAGCCGTCGGTCCGCGGCGTCACGGAGCGGGTTCGCTCCGTGGGTTGCGGTCAAGGGATCAGCCCTCCGAAGGGGCGAGGCGCTTCAGCTCCGCCTCGGTCGACTTGAGCAGGTCGTTCCAGGACGCCTCGAACTTCTCGACGCCCTCGTCCTCCAGCAGCTGCACGACGTCGTCGTACGAGATGCCGAGCCGGGCGACGGCTTCGAGTTCGGCGCGCGCCTGGTCGTAGGTGCCGCGCACGGTGTCACCGGTGATCCGGCCGTGGTCGGCGGTGGCGTCGAGCGTGGCCTCCGGCATGGTGTTCACCGTGTTGGGGGCCACCAGGTCGACCACGTACAGGGTGTCCTTGTACGCCGGGTCCTTGACGCCGGTCGAGGCCCACAGCGGACGCTGCTTGTTGGCCTGCGCCCGGTCCAGGGCGGCCCAGCTCTCCCCGCCGAATACCTCCTCGTACGCCTCGTAGGCGAGCCGGGCGTTGGCCAGGGCCGCCTTGCCGCGCGCCTCCTTGGCCTCGGGGGTGCCCAGCGCGTCGAGCCGCTTGTCGATCTCGGCGTCCACACGGGACACGAAGAAGGACGCCACCGAGTGGATCTTGGAGAGGTCCAGCCCCGCGGCCTTCGCCTTCTCCAGACCCGCGATGTAGGCGGCCATGACCTCGCGGTAGCGCTCCAGCGAGAAGATCAGCGTGACGTTGACGCTGATGCCCCGGCCGATCGTCTCGGTGATCGCCGGCAGCCCGGCCTTGGTCGCCGGGATCTTGATCAGGGTGTTCGGGCGGTCCACCAGCCAGGCGAGCTGCTTGGCCTCGGCGATGGTCGCCTCGGTGTGGTGCGCCAGGCGCGGGTCCACCTCGATGGAGACCCGGCCGTCCTGGCCCTGGGTCGCGTCGAAGACGGGACGCAGGATGTCGGCGGCGTCACGGACGTCCGCCGTCGTGATCATGCGGACCGCCTCTTCGACGGTGACCTTGCGGGTGGCGAGGTCGGCGAGCTGCTGCTCGTAACCGTCACCGCTGCTGATCGCCTTCTGGAAGATCGACGGGTTGGTCGTGACGCCCACCACGTGCTGCTGGTCGATCAGTTCGGCGAGGTTGCCGGAGGTGATCCGCTTGCGCGAGAGGTCGTCGAGCCAGATCGCGACGCCTTCGTCGGAGAGGCGCTTGAGTGCGTCTGTCATGAGGTTTGCATCTCCTACAGTTCGTATATGGGCGTCAGCGCGCCGCGGCCTCGAGAGATTCCCGGGCGGCGGCGGTGACCGCGTCCGCGGTGAACCCGAACTCGCGGAACAGGACCTTCGCGTCCGCCGAGGCCCCGAAGTGCTCCAGCGACACGATGCGACCGGCGTCGCCCACGAAACGGTGCCAGGTCAGGCCGATGCCCGCCTCGACCGCCACGCGCGCCTTCACGGAAGGCGGCAGCACGCTGTCCTTGTACGCCTGGTCCTGCTCGTCGAACCACTCCACCGACGGCATCGACACGACGCGCGTGGGAACGCCCTCGGCCTGGAGCCGCTCGCGCGCCTCCACGGCCAGCTGCACCTCGGAGCCCGTACCGATCAGTACGACCCGCGGCGTCGTGTCCTGCCCCTCGGGCCCTTCGGCCTCGAACAGCACGTAACCGCCCTTGGCGGCGTCGTCGTCGGCGTCGTACGTCGGCACGCCCTGGCGGGTGAGCGCCAGACCGTGCGGGTTGCCCTTGTCGTGGCGCTTGAGGATCTCGCGCCAGGCGATCGCCGTCTCGTTGGCGTCGGCCGGGCGGACGATGTTCAGCCCCGGGATGGCGCGCAGCGCGGCGAGCTGCTCGACCGGCTGGTGGGTCGGGCCGTCCTCGCCCAGACCGATCGAGTCGTGCGTCCACACGTAGGTGACCGGCAGCTTCATCAGCGCGGCGAGCCGCACGGGCGGGCGCATGTAGTCGGAGAACACCAGGAAGGTGCCGCCGTAGATACGGGTGTTGCCGTGCAGCGAGATGCCGTTCATCGTCGAGCCCATGGCGTGCTCGCGGATGCCGTAGTGCACGGTGCGGCCGTACGGGTCGGCCTCCGGCAGCGGGTTGCCCGCCGGGAGGAACGACGACGTCTTGTCGATCGTGGTGTTGTTCGAGCCCGCGAGGTCGGCCGAGCCGCCCCACAGTTCGGGGATGACCTCGCCGAGCGCCTGGAGGACCTTGCCGGACGCCGCACGGGTGGCGACGGCCTTGCCGGTCTCGAACGCGGGGAGCTTGTCCTCCCAGCCGGCGGGTAGTTCACCCGCGCGCACCCGGTCGAACGTGGCCGCGCGGTCCGGGTTGGCGGTGCGCCAGGCGGCGAACGCCTTCTCCCACTCGCCGCGCGCCTCACGGCCGCGGTCCAGGGCCTCACGGGTGTGCGTGATGACCTCGTCGGAGACGGCGAAGGACTTCTCGGGGTCGAAGCCGAGCACCTTCTTCGTCGCCGCGACCTCGTCGGCGCCGAGCGCCGAGCCGTGCGCGGCCTCGGTGTTCTGCGCGTGCGGGGCGGGCCAGGCGATGATCGAGCGGGCCGCGATGAACGAGGGGCGCTCCGTCTCGGCCTTGGCCGCGAGGATCGCCGCGTGCAGCGCCCGGGGGTCGAGGTCGCCGTCGGGCGACTGCGCGACACGCTGGACGTGCCAGCCGTACGCCTCGTACCGCTTGATGGTGTCCTCGGAGACCGCGGTCTCCGTGTCGCCCTCGATCGAGATGTGATTGTCGTCCCACAACAGGACGAGGTTGCCGAGCTTCTGGTGCCCGGCCAGCGAGGACGCCTCCGCGGAGACACCCTCCTGGAGGCAGCCGTCCCCGGCGATCGCGTAGATCGTGTGGTCGAACGGCGACGTGCCGGGCGCGGCGTCCGGGTCGTACAGGCCGCGCTCGTAGCGGGCGGCCATGGCCATGCCCACGGCATTGGCGACGCCCTGTCCGAGCGGGCCCGTGGTGGTCTCCACGCCGACGGTGTGTCCGTGCTCCGGGTGTCCCGGGGTCTTCGAACCCCAGGTGCGGAAGGACTCCAGGTCGGCCAGTTCCAGGCCGTACCCGGCCAGGTAGAGCTGGATGTAGAGGGTCAGCGACGAGTGGCCCGCCGAGAGGATGAACCGGTCACGGCCCGTCCACTGCGCGTCGGCGGGGTCGTGCCGCATGAGCTTCTGGAAGAGCAGATACGCGGCGGGCGCGAGACTCATGGCCGTACCCGGATGGCCGTTGCCGACCTTCTGTACGGAATCCATGGCCAGGACGCGGGCGGTGTCAACGGCCCGGCGGTCCGTTTCGGTCCACTCGAGGTCTGTGGTGGTCGGCTTGGTGCTCACCCTGAGTCAGGGCTCCTCTCCACATGTTCGAATCCCGGTGTCTTTGGGCGCACCGGTTCGCTGTCGAGCCTACCCGCAGCATCTGGCATCTTTCCGAGCGCGTTTCCAGGGTGCGGTGTGCGTGCGGACTTCGCCTCTCGGCAGGCTCTCGGCAGGGTGTACGGCCCATGTCCACAGGGCGTTCAACACGAGTCCCGGCGACCCGACCCCCGCGAGGATCGGCATGCGGGCAACGTCTAGAGTGGCGTGGTACGCGCAGGTCTTCACCGGGACTTACGACCCGGCGCGCGATAGGGAGTGGATCAGCGAGCGTCCGCCGCGGAGCGGCTGATGCCGCCGACGCGGCTTCGGATCCAAGGCGACGGAGGGAAGCGACGCGGAGCGTCGCCAACCGACGACTACGCCGGAGACGGAGTCGTAGGGTGTCGAGAGCCCGCTCACTATCGTGCACCAAGTCGTCAACGCCGGTGGCCTGCTGGAATTTCTCTGTCAGGGGTGTGCGTGACGGCCGTCGAGTCCCGACCCGCAGGGGTCGTCCTGACTCCGAGCTCGGGTGGCCATCGGCCGTTCGGGGCCCGCGTCAAAGCGTTCGTGGCGTTGACCAAGCCGCGGATCATCGAACTACTGCTCATCACCACTGTGCCGGTGATGTTCCTGGCTCAGCAAGGTGTCCCCGATCTCTGGCTGGTACTCGCCACATGTATCGGCGGTTTTCTCTCCGCGGGCGGCGCCAACGCGCTGAACATGTATATCGACCGTGATATCGACGCCCTGATGGACCGTACGTCCCAGCGCCCCCTGGTCACCGGAATGGTGTCGCCGCGCGAGGGCCTGGCCTTCGGACTCGCGCTCGCCGTGATCTCCACTCTCTGGCTGGGATTCCTGGTCAATTGGCTCTCCGCCTGGCTGGCGCTGGGAGCACTCCTTTTCTATGTCGTCGTCTATACGATGATTCTCAAGCGGCGCACTTCACAGAACATCGTGTGGGGCGGTATCGCGGGCTGTATGCCGGTGCTGATCGGCTGGTCGTCCGTCACCGATTCGATGTCCTGGGCCGCCGTCATCCTCTTTCTGGTGATGTTCTTCTGGACGCCGCCGCACTACTGGCCGCTGTCGATGAAGGTCAAGGACGACTACGCCAGGGTCGGCGTCCCGATGCTCCCGGTGGTGGCCACCAACCGGGTGGTGGCGCGCCAGATCGTCCTCTACAGCTGGGTGATGGTCGCCGTCTCGCTGCTGCTGACGCCGATGGGCTACACCGGCTGGTTCTACACGGCGGTGGCGCTGCTGGCGGGCGGCTTCTGGCTGTGGGAGGCGCACAGCCTGCACTCCCGCGCCAAGGCGGGCAAAGAGGGCGCCAAGCTCAAGGAGATGCGGCTGTTCCACTGGTCCATCACCTATGTCTCCCTGCTCTTCGTGGCGGTCGCGGTGGATCCCTTCCTGCGCTGAGCGCCGCACGGACGGGCGGGGTACGGGGTCTTCACCCCGTACCCCGCCCGTCCGCTTCTCCGGCTACCCGTTCACGCTACCCGTCGGTAGCATCCTGTCCCATGGCAGAGAACCAGCAGGTTGACGAGAACGACGGCGGCAGCGGCAGCGACGAGGACCGGGCCCTCGCCCGGCGCGCGGCCCGAGCCGGGCGCGCGGCCGCCCGGCTCGCCAAGCGGATCGACGCCTTCGCCCGCGCGCACGGCGGAGCCGAGGGACAGCTCGCGTACATCGGGCGGGCGGGCACCCGGATCGTGCTCGTCGGCGAGGACGGCGCGTGGGGCGACCTCGTCGCTCCGACCCACGACATCGCGCGTGGCGCGGCCGAGCGCGCGGGCCTTACGCTCCACGAGTCCTTCGACGGCGAGTTCGCCGCCAAGGTGCGCACAGGACCGTACGAGTGGACCCGGATGGCCGGGCTCCAGATCGGTGGACGCCGGAGCGCCTGAGGCGTCGGCACCGGGCACCGGCGCCGACGGGAGCGCCACCCGGCCGGGGGTTCACCCGTTAGGACTGCAGCAGGACGCCGGTCGGCGAGCGGCCGGCGGTCCATGGTCCACGACGGGAATCCCGATGATCGAAACAGCGTCCCTGGTGGACCAGTACTGCCACGGTGTCCTCCGCACGGAACTGGGCCTCGGCACGTTCGAGACACAGCTCGGCGGCGCGGTGGGACAACCGGCGGCCGGCACCACCTTCTTCGACACCCAGACCGGGTTCGCGGTGCGGCGCTGGTGCCCGCCGCTGCTCGGTCTGGAACCGCACTGCCCGCCCGCACACTATCTGGCCCGCCGCCGCGAACTCGGCGCCCTGGAAACCGGGCGCAGACTGCTGCGCTCCACCGGCATCCGCGCCTATCTGGTGGACACGGGACTCCCCGGCGATCTGACGGGCCCGGGGGAGACGGCCGCCGTCGGCGCCGCGGGCGGCCACGAGGTGGTCAGGCTGGAGCGGCTCGCCGAGCGCGTCGCGGACGTCTCGGGCGGCGCCAGCACCTTCCTCGCGGGCCTGGCCGAGTCCGTGCACCACGCCGCCGCGACGGCCGTCGCCTTCGGCGCGGTGGGCGCCACGGCCCACGGCGGTGTGCTCGCGCCGGAGCCGCCTGGCCCCGGCGCGGTCAGGGGCGCGGCCGTACGGTGGCTGACCGGGCGCCGGGCGGGCGGCCGCCTCACGGACCCCTTACTCCTGCGCCATCTGCTGTGGACCGCCATCGGTACGGGGCTGCCGCTGCAACTGCGTCCGGGCGGCGGCCTCGGCGACGACGGCGCCTTCGCCCGGACCGGCGCCGACAGCGCCGACCCGGTGCCGCTCACGGCGTTCGCGGCGGCCACCGCCGGGCTCGGCGCCGATCTCGTCCTGCTCGGCTGCTACCCGTACCACCGGCAGGCGGCGCGGCTGGCGAGCGTCTTCCCGCACGTGTACGTGGATCTGGGCAGCGTGCTCACCCGCACGGGGGCCGGGGCCGCCGCCGTGCTGGCGCAGATGCTGGACGTCGCGCCGTTCGGGAAGCTGATGTTCTCCAGCGGCTCGCGGGGACTGCCCGAACTGCACGTGGTGGCCGCCGCGACCTTCCGGGAGGCGCTGGACAGGGTCCTCGGCGGCTGGGTCGCCGACGGCGCCTGGTCGCCCGGGGACGCGCGGCGGGTCGCGGGGATGATCGCCGAGGGCAACGCCCGCCGGGTGTACGGACTTCCGGCGGGCGTTGCCCTCGGC
>NZ_QQNA01000128.1 GCF_003346515.1 Streptomyces corynorhini | reverse complement strand
CCCCGCCCGTACCGCCGGGGCCCCCGCGGCAGCCGGGCCCCCAGGCGTACGCGGCCCCGGGGGAGCGGCGCGACCGGCCCCGGCGGTACGGGCGGGGGCGCCGGGACGGCGGCGGGGCCGTCCGTCCTGTCCGAGCCGAGCAGCGTCTGCGGCAGTACCAGTACGGCCTGGACGCCGCCGTAGATATTGGCCTGGAGGCGTACCGCGATGCCGTGTCTGCGCGCCAGCGCCGACACCACGAAGAGCCCGATCCGCCCGTCCTGGAGCAGATGCGCCACATTCACCCGATCGGGGTCGGTGAGCAGCGCGTTCATCCGCTTCTGCTCGTCCGGCGGCATGCCGAGCCCCCGGTCCTCCACCTCGATGGCCAGCCCCGCCGTCACATGCTGCGCCCGCAGCAGGACCTGGGTGTGCGGGGAGGAGAACAGCGTGGCGTTCTCGACCAGTTCGGCGAGCAGGTGGATGACGTCGGCGACCGCGTGGCCGCGCAGGGTGCCGTCGATGGGCGGCACGAGTTTGATCCGCGGATACTGTTCCACCTCGGCGATGGCGGAGCGGAGCACCTCCGTCATGGCGACCGGTCTGCTCCACTGGCGCCGGGAGACCGCCCCGCCGAGCACGGCGAGGTTCTCGGCGTGCCGACGGATCCGGGTGGCCAGATGGTCGACGTGGAAGAGACCTTTCAGCAGCTCGGGGTCCTCGACCTCGTTCTCCAGCTCGTCGAGCAGCTGGATCTCGCGGTGGACCAGCGACTGGAGCCTGCGCGCCAGATTGACGAAGACCTCGACCTTCTGTTCGTTCCTGACGCTGCCGGAGATCCGGGACGCCTGGACCACCGCGCCGAGCGCGGCCTCCTGGGAGCGGCTCAGCTCCCGTGCGAGCAGGTCGAACTCATCGCCGTCGAGAACGGGTGCGGCTGCCTTGTCGGCGGCTCTCCCGGCTCCCTTGGCGCCGTCCTTGCCGGTGGTCGTCCCGGCCGCCCTCGCGGTGACCTCCTCGCCCCGTCCGAGCCGCTCGACCGCCGCGCGCAGTTCGGCCTGTCCGCGCGCGCTGGACAGGCGCAGCTCGTCGCAGCGGCCGAGGAGGGACCTGGCGGTGCGTTCCGCGCCGAGCGCCGCCGCGGCGATGGCGGCGAAGGCGAGCAGCGCCGTACCGAACAGGGCCGTCCAGATCTGCGCGGTCGGTTCCGCCCCGGTGGAGCGCAGGACGAGCATCACCGCCGCGGCGCCGCTCAGCGCGGCGACTATCGCGGGCAGGACCGCCGTACGCACGAGTCGCGGCCGTATCCGGGTGTCAGGCGGCGTCGGGGCCGGCGCCTGCGCCCGGAGCGGGGAGAGCGGCGAGCGGGGGCCCGGCCGGCCGTGCCGCCCGCCTTCGCGGCGCTCGGGCCGCGCGGCGGGTGCGCGAAGTTGAGACATCAGTGTCCTCGGTACGTGAGGCCCCAGGAAGCGGCGTCGTGCTGGTGTTCCGGAAATGGCGCAGCGGCAGGACCGGCGCATGCCGCTTCAGCCCTCCGTTGATCACCGAGCACACACGGTAGTCGTCAAGCCTTCCCTCGCGGTGGGCAGTTGACGAAGTTCCCCACAGAGCGTCCCACCCCGGTATGAGGCATCGCACACCAGCACGAAATACGGCATTCGAACGAGGTCCGGACACGCGCGTGGGGCCGGACAGCCGCCCGGCCCCACTGGTCACTCTCGACTCGTCGACTCGTCCGGCGCGTGGTCGGCCGCCACGTGGTCGGCCGCCACGCACCGGGGACGCCTACGCGGAGGACGCCGTCTCTTCGGCCCGGCCCGCCGTACCCGTTTCGCGCGTCCCCGCGGCGAGGTCCGCGCCGACCTCGGCACCGGCGATCACCTCGGCGATCGCCGGTTCGGGGCGTACGGGCCAGCCGCCGGCCGGCTCCACCGCCACGGCACGCCACCACGGGGCGTCGGGGACGGCGTCCCCCGTGGGCTCGAACGGCTGCCCGGGGATCGGCAGCGCCAGCCCGGCACCGGCCTCGTCGGCGGCGGCCACCGTGCCCTCGCCGGGCTCGGCCCACGGGTGCGGGGCGAGGTTGAACGTGCCCCAGTGGATGGGCAGCATGACGCCGGACGGGCGGCCGCCCTGGAGGTCGAGGTGGGCACGCATGCCCTCGGCCGGGGTCATGTGGATGTCCGGCCAGTGCTCGCTGTACGCGCCGATCTGGATCATGGTGGCGTCGAACGGGCCGTGCTCGGCGCCGATGTCCCGGAAGCCGGGGAAGTATCCGGTGTCACCGCTGTGGTAGATCCGGTGCTCGGGTCCTGCCACGGCCCAGGACGCCCAGAGGGTGTGCTGCTGGTTGCGCAGGCCGCGACCGCAGAAGTGACGTGCGGGGGTGGCGGTCAGCCGGACACCCGCGACCTCGGTGGACTCGTTCCAGTCCAGCTCCCGCAGCCGGGAGGGGGCCACTCCCCAGCTCTCCAGATGGGCACCGACCCCGAGCGGCACGGCGAAGACCGTGTCGGTGGAGACGAGCGCCTTGATCGTGGGCAGATCGAGGTGGTCGTAGTGGTCGTGGGAGATCACGACCACGTCGACGGGGCCCAGCGAGGCGAGCGGTACGGGTGCGGGGTGCAGCCGCTTCGGTCCCGCGAAGGCGAACGGCGAACAGCGCTCGCCCCAGACCGGGTCGAAGAGCACGCGCCGGCCGTCGATCTCGGCGAGGACGGTGGAATGCCCCATCCAGGTGAGGCGTAGCCCGGACGCGGGGGGCCGGGCGAGGTCCGCGAGGGTGGTGGGGTGCACGGGGATGGCGCCGGAGGGGGCACGGCGGGTGCGCGCGTCCTTCTGGAAGTAGACCTTCGCCAGCTCCAGGCCCGAGGCGCCGGACGGTCTGGTCCTGGACCCCACCGGATTCTGGAACACGCCGTCCGCGAAGTTGGGCGAGCGGTGGATCCGCTCCAGCCTCTCGCCCGCCGAGTCGGCCCCGAAGGCGGTGGGTCGCAGCGAGCGCAGCCGTGAACGCAGTGGAAGGGGGGAACCAGCGCCTGTCACAGCACCTCCTGGAGGTTCGATTTCGTCCCATTATGACCGTGTATACAGAACGGCGCGGGTCGGGTCGATCACACTCGATCGGGCCGCGCCCCGGCGCTTCGTACGCCGGTCCAACGTTGCCGGTGCCCTCAGGATTCCCGGGCACGCCCCCGATTCGGCCCTCATCTCGCGCCGGTCGATAGGGTGACGGCGACAGCGGGAGGGCGGGGCGGGGGGCAGGGCCGGCAGCACGGTGGTGGGCGCGGAACGCCCGACCGCCGTGGACCGGCGGACATCAGGGCACCGGAGAGGGAGATTGTGGCTCAGCAGGGGACCGATCAGACCGATCAGCTCCATCACGACGTGCTGGTCGTCGGAGGCAGCGGGGTGGACACCGTCGTCCGGGTCGACTCGCTGCCCGTACCGCTCGCCGACTCGGTCTCCGTGGGGCCGATCCGCGAGTGGCCGGGGCACACCGGCGGCAATGTGGCGCTCGGCTGCCGGGCCCTGGGCCTGGACGTGAAGTTCCTCGACTACATAGGCGACGACTGGACGGGCGGCCAGGTACGCGAGCGGCTCACCGCGGGCGGCGTCGACTTCGAGGTCCTGATCTCCCCCGCGGGCACGCGCCGCGCGGTGAACCTGGTGGACAGGACCGGCCGCCGGATGTCCTTCCACGACGCCCGGGACCCGGACGATCTGCGGATGCCGCGCGACTTCTATCTGCCGCACCTGCGCCGTGCGCGCCATGTGCATCTCTCCCTCACCAACTTCGCCCGCTTCCTCTTCGACGACATTGAGGCGCTGGGCGTACCGGTCTCGACCGATCTCCACGACTGGGACGGCCTGTCGGACTACCACCGGGAGTTCGCCTTCCGCTCCGACCTGGTCTTCCTCAGCGCGGCGGGCGCGAAGGAGCGCATCGCCTCCGTCATGCGGGAGATCCTGCGCGAGGGCCGGGCCGAGGCCGTGATCGCCATGGCGGGGGCGGGCGGCTCGTATCTGATGACCCGGGAGGGCGGCCGTACCCCGCGCCCGGTCCCCGCGACGCCGCCGCCGGGTCCCGTGGTGGACTCCAACGGCGCGGGCGACGCGTACGTCTGCGGGTTCCTGCACGGCAGGCTGGCCGGCCGCGGTCTGGAGGAGTGCGCCCGGCTGGGCGCCCTGGCGGGTGCCCACGCCTGTACGGCGGAGGGCGGCGAGGCGCTGATCGGACCGGACGCGCTGCTGGCCGACCGCGTCTGAGCGGGCCGTACGCCCGGGTGCGCCGCCTCTCGCGCACCGGGCTGTCACGGGCCGGGCCGGGCCGCGCCACCGCGTTGTCAGTGGGGGTTGGTAGAACTGCTCCGTACCAACCCCTCACCGCCCGCCCGTGTCTGGAGCGTTCGTCATGACCATCAACCAGTACCTGCGGGAGCTGCACGGCCTGCCCGTGTTCGGCTTCCCCGACCCCGGCGGCACCGCGGAGCTGCCGGATCCGGCGTCGGTGGCCTGGCGCCTTTCGGTCGGTTCGTACGACGCGTCGGAGTCGTGGGAGGAGGCGTTCGCCCGCTTCACGGCGAGCGTCGACACCACCGGCGTCCGGGCGCTGATCGTCGGGTCGTGGAGCGAGGCTTACGAATCGGGGCCGGAGGGGATCGTGTCCGCCCTGGTCGCGGCCCGCGACCGGCTGCCCGGACTGCGCGCCCTGTTCATCGGCGACATGACCGGTGAGGACTGCGAGATCTCCTGGATCACCCAGGGGACGCTCACCCCGCTGCTGGACGCCTTTCCCGCGCTGGAGGAGTTCGGAGCGCGCGGCGGCAGCGCTCTGGTCTTCCCCGCCGTACGGCACGAGCGGCTGCGTTCCCTCACCGTCGAGACGGGCGGCCTGAGCGGCGAGGTGGTGCGCGGTGTGGCGGCGAGCGACTTCCCCGCGCTGGAGCGGCTCGACCTCTGGCTCGGCGTCAGCGAGTACGGGGGCGACGCCCAGGTCGCCGATCTGGCCCCGATCCTGGCCGGTACGCGCCTGCCCGCGCTGCGGCACCTGGCCCTGCGCAACAGCGAGCGGCAGGACGAGATCGCCGCCGCGCTGGCAGACGCCCCGGTGGTGGCCGCTCTGGAGACCCTGGACCTCTCGCTGGGCACCCTCGGCGACGAGGGCGCGCGGGCCCTCCTCGACGGCCGGCCGCTCACGCATCTGAAGAAGCTCGACCTGCACCACCACTACGTGGGAGAGGAGATGCGCGAGCGCCTCCTGTCCACCCTCGGCGCGGCCGGAGTGGAGGTCGACCTGTCCGACGTCGCGCAGCCGGAGGACTGGGACGACGACGAGGAGCACCGGTACGTCGCGGTGGCCGAGTAGCCGATGCGTCCCTCCCCCAGCGGCCGGGACCGGGAGCCGCGACTGACCGTCGTCGGGATCCCCGGCAACCGGCGCACGACGCTGTTCCAGGACGCCGTCCTGGCCGCCGGGCTGCCCCCCGCCCGCGAGGTGTCCTGGCTCGAAGTGCTGCGCGGACGGCCCGGGTTCGCGCCCGGTGAGACCGTACGGATCGACTCACCGGGCGAGGACCGCGAGGTGGACCTGCTGCTGCGCGGCGCCAAGGACTCCACCCGGGTCGAGGGCACGGCCCGCTGGTACGAGAGGTTCAGCGCCGCCGCACGGGAGCTGGGCGGGCGGGTCAGGAGCGCCGGGGCGGAGCTGCTGGACGACCCGGAGGAGCTGGCGGTGCTCTTCGACAAGCGGCTGTGCCACGGCGTGCTCGACGCGGCGGGCGTGGCGGTTCCCGCGTCGCCCACCTCGGGGGCGGGCGCCCCGGCCGTCGGCGGCTGGGACGACGTACGGGCCCTGATGGCGGGGGCCGGGCTGCGCCGGGCGTTCGTCAAGATCGCTCATGGCTCCTCGGCCTCCGGGGTGCTCGCCGTGGAGATCGCGGGACCCGGCCGGGTGCGGGCCACCACGTCCGTGGAGCGGGACGCGGCGGGGCGGCTGTACAACTCCCTGCGGGTGCGGACGTATCCGAGCGAGCGCGCGGTGGCGGCCGTCGTCGACGCCCTGGCCCCCGACGGCCTGCACATCGAGCGGTGGCTGGCCAAGGGCTCGGCGGGCGGCAGGTCGGCGGACCTGCGGGTGGTGGTGGTCGCGGGCCGGGCCACCCACGCGGTCGTACGGACCAGTGACTCCCCGATGACCAATCTCCATCTCGGTGGCGCGCGCGGTGACCTCGACGCGATCCGCGCGGAGACCGAGGCGTCCGGCGGCGGCTGGTCCGCCGCCCTCGCCCTCTGCGAACAGGCCGCCGACCGGTTCCCCGGGACCCACTGCGTGGGGGTCGACCTGCTGCCGTCGCCGGGCTGGCGGCGGTTCACCGTCTGCGAGGTCAACGCCTTCGGGGATCTGCTGCCCCGCCTCACCGGGCTGCCGGGCAGCGGCGCCGAGGGGCTGGACACCTACGGGGCGCAGCTCGCGGCGCTGCCCGCACACGCCGCCCGGTCACGGGAAAGGGCCGCGCGGGAGAAACCGCCGGAGCGGACGCGGGAGGAGGTGCGCCATGGCGGCATCTGACGTACGGTTCCCGGCCGGTCCGGCCGGACCGATCGACATGAACGAGGTGGTGGGGCGGGACGATCTGCTGCTCGTCACCCTCGACACGCTGCGCTTCGACGTGGCGCAGGAGCTGGCGGCGGCGGGCCGGCTTCCGCATCTCGCCCGCCATCTGCCGGGCGGTCGCTGGGAGGAGCGGCACGCGCCCGGCAGCTTCACCTACGCCTCGCACCAGGCGATCTTCGCCGGTTTCCTGCCCACGCCCGCCGCCCAGGGGCCGCATCCGCGGCTGTTCGCCGCGCGCTTCGGCGGCAGCGAGTCCACGGCCGGGAGGACCTTCGTGTTCGACAGCGCCGACCTGGTGTCGGGGCTGGCCTCGGCGGGCTACCGCACGGTGTGTGTCGGCGGGGTCGGCTTCTTCAACAAGCGGGCGGCGCTCGGCTCCGTCCTGCCGGGGATGTTCCAGGAGAGCCACTGGGAGCCGGAGTTCGGGGTCGCCTCGCCCACCTCCTTCGAGGCCCAGATCGACCGCGCGGAGCGGGTGATCGCGGGCCTGGAGCGCGAGCGGCGGCTGTTCCTCTTCGTCAATGTGGCCGCGCTGCACCAGCCCAACTGGTTCCATCTGCCGGGCGCCACCCGGGAGGCCGGTGACTCCCGGGCCACGCACGCCGCCGCGCTGGAGTACGTCGACCGGCACATCGGCCGCCTCTTCGCCGCCGCGAGCAGCCGCCGCCGCTGCTTCGCCATCGTCTGCTCGGACCATGGCACCGCCTACGGGGACGAGGGCTGGACCGGTCACCGGCTGGGCCACGCCTCCGTGTGGACCGTGCCGTACGCCCATTTCTTCCTGGAGCCAGGTGGAGCCCGATGACCACACCCGCCGCGCCGCCCCCGTACGAGAGCACCGCCGCACCGCGCCCGTACGAGAGCTACGTCTACGCCTATCCGCACAAGACGGCCTACCGCCCGCTGCCCGACCGGCCCGCGCTGCGCGAGCTGTGGGCCCCGGAGCGCAAGGACGCCCTCTCGCTCTATCTGCACATACCGTTCTGCGAGGTCCGCTGCGGCTTCTGCAATCTCTTCACCCGGATCGGCGCCCCCGACGAGCTGACGACGCGTTATCTCGACGCCCTGGACCGTCAGGCGACCGCCGTGCGCGACGCGCTCGACGGCCCCGGCGACCACGGCCCCGGCGACTGCGGCCCCGGCGACCACGGCCCGGGAGACCGCGGCCCGGGGAACCGGCCCGCACGGTTCGCCGCCGCGGCCTTCGGCGGCGGTACGCCGACCTTCCTCACCGCCGGTGAGCTGGAGCGGCTCTGCGACATCGCGGAGAAACGCATGGGCGCGGATCTGCGCGCCGTGCCGCTCTCCGTCGAGACCTCCCCCGCCACGGCCACCGCCGACCGGCTGGCCGTCCTCGCCGAGCGGGGCGCCACCCGGCTGAGCATCGGCGTCCAGAGCTTCGTCGAGGACGAGGCGAGGGCCGCGGTGCGCCCGCAGCGCCGCGCCGACGTCGAGGCGGCGCTCGGCCGGATACGCGACGCGCGGATCCCCGCCCTCAACATCGACCTGATCTACGGCATCGACGGCCAGACCGAGGCGAGCTGGCGGCGCTCCCTGGACGCCGCGCTCGCCTGGCGTCCCGAGGAGCTGTACCTCTACCCGCTGTACGTACGGCCGCTCACCGGACTCGGCCGGCTCGGCGCGGGCGGCGACGCCGCCTGGGACGCCCAGCGGCTGCGGCTCTACCGGCAGGGCCGCGACCACCTGCTCGGCCACGGCTACGAGCAGGTGTCCATGCGGATGTTCCGCCGCCCCGGCTCCCCCGAGCAGGGCGCGGACGACCACGCGTGCCAGACCGACGGCATGATCGGGCTGGGCTGCGGGGCCCGTTCGTACACCTCCGCGCTCCACTACTCCTTCGACTACGCCGTCGACATGCGGGAGATCCGCGCCATCATCGACACCTACACCGCCACGGCGGACTTCTCCCGCGCCGAGGTGGGGCGCCGCGTCGACGAAGGCGAGGCCCGCCGCCGTCATCTGCTGCAGTCGCTGCTACAGGCGCGCGGCCTGGACGTGGCGGAGTACCGGGAGCGGTTCGGCTCCGCGCCGACCGCCGACTTCCCGGCCGAGCTGGACCGGTTCGCCGGGCTCGGCTGGCTGGACGGGAGCGCGCCCGCCGGTCTGCTGCGGCTCTCGCCCGAGGGGCTCGCGCACTCGGACGCGCTGGGCCCGGCGCTCTTCTCCCCCGCCGTACGGGCCGCGATGGCCGCGTACGCGCCGAAGTGACCCGGCGCCGGTCCCGGCCCCCGACCGAAGGGAGGTCCCCGTGGACCTGACCATCCTCTACCGCGGTCCGCTCGCCTCCTGCGACTACGACTGCCCCTACTGCCCGTTCGCCAAGCGGCGGGACAGCCCCGGTCGGCTGCGCGCCGACCGGGCCGCCCTGGAGCGGTTCACCGGCTGGGTCTCACGGCCCACGGAGGACCGGCTGTCGGTGCTGTTCACCCCCTGGGGCGAGGGTCTGACGCGGTCCTGGTACCGGCGCGCGCTCACCGAGCTGTCGCACCTCCCGCAGCTGCGCCGGGTGGCGATCCAGACCAATCTGAGCTGCCGCACCGGCTGGCTGGCGGACGCCGATCCGCGCAAGCTCGCGCTGTGGTGCACCTACCACCCGGGGCAGACGCCGTACGACCGGTTCCTCACCAAGACCCATGAGCTGGCGGCGCTGGGCATCCGGTTCAGCGTGGGGGTCGTCGGGCTCGCGGACCATCTGGAGCAGGCCCGTCGGCTGCGCGCCGAGCTGCCCGCGCACGTCTATCTCTGGATCAACGCGGCCGAGGGGCACACGTACACGGACGAGGAGGCGGCCCGCTGGACGCGGCTCGATCCGCTCTTCCCGTACAGCCGCCGTCCGCACCGCTCCGCCGGACTGCCCTGCCGCACGGGCGAGTCGGTGATCTCGGTGGACGGTACGGGGACGGTGCGGCGCTGCCACTTCGTCCCGGCCGAGCTGGGCAATCTGTACGACGGTTCGTACCGGCGGGCGCTGGCGCCGAGGGCGTGCCCGCTGGCGGTGTGCGACTGTCACATCGGCTACGTGCACCTGGAGACGCTGCCGCTCTACGACGTCTTCGCGGGCGGCGTGCTGGAGCGCGTCCCGGCGGCCGCACGGCCCGTCGCCGTCGCCCCGCCGGTCTTCCCCGAGGGCCGTTGACGAACGCCGTCCCGGCTCCCGGACGCCGCGCCCGGCCCCGGCCGTCCCGGGAGCGCCGCCGCGCGGGCGACCGCGCGGGACGGGGACATGCCCCGTGGCGGGTCAGGGAGCACCGTCGCGCCGCCCTTCGGGTTCCGGGGCGGCGCCCAGCCGTACCGCCCGCCCCACTTCGGAGCGCAGCTCGATGAATTCCGGCAGTCGGCGGGTGGCGATCTGGTCGCGCTCCGCCGGGAGCCGCACCGGCAGGTCGGCGTGGACAGGGCCGGGGCGCGGGGCGAGGACGACGACGCGGTCCCCCACGTACACGCTCTCGTCGATGTCATGGGTGACCAGCAGGACCGTCATGCCCTCCGCCCGGTGCAGCCGCAGCAGCAGGTCCTCCAGATCCTCCCGGGTACGCGCGTCCAGCGCGCCGAAGGGCTCGTCCATCAGCAGCAGCGAGGGCCGGGCGGCGAGTGCCCGCGCCAGGGCGACCCGCTGCTGCATGCCCCCGGACAGCTGCCAGGGTCGGCGGCGCCCGGCGTCGGCCAGCCCCACCTGCTCCAGCATGCGCAGCGCCGCGGCGTGCCGTTCGGAGCGGCGCAGGCCCTGGCGGCGCAGCGGCAGGGCGACGTTCTCCCGTACGGAGAGCCAGGGGAAGAGCGAGCGGCTGTAGTCCTGGAAGACGACCCCGAGCCGCTCGGGCACCCCGTCGACGGGGTCGCCGTCCAGGGTGACGCGGCCCGAGGTCGGGCGGATCAGCCCGGCGACGCAGCGCAGCAGGGTGGACTTGCCGCAGCCGGAGGGGCCCACGATGGTGAGCAACTGGCCTGTCGGTACGGTGAGTTCGATGGACCGGAGCGCTTCGGACCCGTCGCTGTCCGGGGCGTCGCTGTCCATGACGTCGCCGCCCGTCGCCCAGCCACGCGTCGCCCAGCCGCGCTTCCCGGCGCCGCGCGTCCCGTCGCCGTACCGGTGGCCGAGCCCCTCGATCCGCAGCATGCGCCGGATCACCGGGCCCAGGGTGCGTAGAGCGGGGAGTCGTCGGCCGGTACCCGGATCCGCAGCAGCTCCGGTCCCGCGTCGGGGCCCAGCCCGAGGGACCGGTCCAGCGCGGCAGTCAGCTGCTCGGCCCGCTCGACCTCGCGGCCGGGGCAGCCGAACGAGGCGGCCAGCGCGGCGAAGTCGATGCCGCCGATGTCCGTTCCCGGCACGGGTGTGATCCCGATCCGGCGGCCCAGGGCCCGCACCGCGCCGTACCCCCCGTTGTCCAGCAGGAGAAAGCTGACCGGGGCGCGGTGGCGGGCCGCCGTCCACAGCGCCTGCACCGAGTAGAGCGCGGAGCCGTCGCCGAGTACGCACACCACGCGCGAACCGCCCGCGAGCGCGCGCCCCACCGCCAGCGGCAGCCCCCAGCCGAGCGCGCCGCTGCCGGTGGTGAGGAAGCCTCCCTCGGCGCGGACCGGCAGCCGGGCGTGCAGGGCGTCACGGTGGCTGGGCGCCTCCTCCACCAGCACGGTGTCGCGCGGCAGCCGCTCCCGGAGCAGATCCATGACCAGTTCGGCGGAGAGGACGCCGGGCCGCGCGGGCGGCGGCGCCGTCCTGGCCGGGGGCGGCGGCCGTTCGGACGTGCCCACCAGCCCGGTCAGCGCCCGCACGGCCGGGCGGATCGTCGTGACGACGCTCGTGCCGACCGGCAGCCAGGCGGCCTGGGCGGGGTCGCAGTCCAGGTGGTACAGCTCGGTACCGGCCGCGAGCGCCGGGCCCTCCACGTGCACGTGGTAGGTGAACAGCGGCGCGCCCAGCGCGACCACCAGGTCGTACGGTGCCAGCCGCTGGGCCAGCTGGTCGGCGACGGGCGGCAGAAAGCCCTGGAAGTACGGGTGCAGCTCGTCGAATCCGGAGCGTCCCGAGAGCGGGCTGATCCAGACCGCGGCCCGGGTCCGCTCGGCCAGTTCCGCGACCTCGCGCACGGCCCGCTCGTCGTCGACGGCGGGTCCGACGACGAGCGCGGGCCGCCGCGCGCCGTCCAGCGCGGCGGCCAGCCGGTCCAGCGCCTCGGGGTCGGCGCCGTATCCGCCGTGCACGGTGCGCGGGGCGACGGGCCGGGCGGGCTCGTCCCAGTCGTCCTCCGGCACGGAGAGGAAGACCGGGCCCCTGGGGTGGGTCATGGCGATCCGGTGCGCCTCGGCGAACGCGCCGGGCACATCGGCGGCGCGTTCGGGCTGGCGGCTGAACTTCACGTACGGGCGCGGGAACTGAGCGGGCTCGTCGGCGCCGAGGAAGGGCCGGAGCGGGAGCAGCGCGCGGGACTGCTGGCCCGCGACGAGCACCAGGGGCACCCGGTCCCGGTAGGCGTTGAGCACGGCGCCCAGCGCGTGGCCCACGCCCCCGGCGGAGTGCAGGCTCACCAGCGCGGCCCGGCCGGTGCCGAGGGCGTGTCCCGCCGCCACCGCGACGGCGCTGGACTCCTGCAGCGCGAGGACGTAGCGGAAGTCGTCGGGCCAGTCGCGGAACATCCGCAGTTCGGTGGAGCCCGGGTTGCCGAAGACGGTGGTCATGCCGGCGGCGCGGCACAGCTCCACCACCGTCTGACGGACGGTCGGATTCATCCGGGGGTTCCTCTCGTGAGTGAGGGGCCGCGCGCCGCGCGGCGTCCGCCGATCAGCAGCCGTTCGAGGGCGAGCAGCAGGCTGTTGAGCAGCTGGCCCACCACGCCCAGCAGGACGATCACCGCCCAGACCGTGAGCAGGTCGGAGCGGCTCTGGGCGTCGACCAGCTGAAGGCCCAGGCCGCCCGCGGTGCCGGGCAGCAGCTCGGCGAAGACCATGAGGATCAGCGAGAGCGACAGGCTGATCCGCAGCCCGGCGAAGACGCGGGGCAGCGCGGCGGGCAGATACAGCAGCAGGGCCCGCTCGGGCAGCGGCATCCGCAGTACGGCGGCGACCTCCAGCCGCAGCGGGTCGATGCTCCGGGCGCCCTCGGCGGTGTTGATGAGCACCGGCCAGACCGCGCTGAAGACGATCGAGGCGAGTTGCATCCGCGTACCCGGGTCGAAGAGGACGACGAAGACCGGCACCAGCGCGGGCGGGGGTACGGCGCGCGCGAACTGGAGCACCGGATCGCACAGCGCGTACGCGTCGCGCGAGCGGCCCAGCGCGAGGCCGAGCACGATGCCGCAGCAGGCCGCCGGAGAGAACCCGGCGATCACCCGCCCGAGGCTGGGCAGCAGATGCGCGACGCCCGCGTCGGTGAGGAACAGCCGCTCCGGCGGCCCCGCGAACCACAGCGCCGCCGCCCGGCCGACCGCGCCGACCGCCGCCGTCCCCGTGTTCGGTCAGCTCAGTGTTCGGTCAGCCCCGTGTTCGGTCAGCTCAGTGTTCGAGGGGCAGCAGGTCGGGGCGTTTTGCCGCGATGTGGTCGCCGGAGGAGGCGCCGCGCAGCCTGCGCCCGATCCACGGGACCAGATACTCGCGCGCCCAGTGGATGTCGTCGCGCCGCTCCTCCAGCGTGCCGCGCGGCGGCAGCGGGGGCCACGGCTGGTCCGGGTCGGCGGGCACCCCGACGCCCAGCACCTGAGCGGCGCGCAGCGCGACCCGGGTGTGTCCCTCGGGCGACAGATGCAGCCGGTCGCCGTCCCAGGCCCGCCTGTCCTGCACGGACTTGAGGGACCAGAGGTCCAGTACGGGGCAGCCGTACCGGTCGGCGATGGAGCGGGTGTGCAGGTTGAAGGTGGCTATCTTGCCGCGCAGATGGCGCAGTACGGGTACGCCGCGCGTGTCGAAGCCCGTGGCCAGCACGACGGTGCCGACGGCTTCGGTGAGGTCGGCGACGGCCCGTTCGAAGCGCTCGGCCACGTCGTCGGGGTCGGTGCCGGGACGGATGATGTCGTTGCCGCCCGCGCAGAAGGTGACCAGGTCCGGGGCGAGTTCCCGGGCCCGGGGGATCTGCTCCTCGACGATCTGGTCGAGGAGCCGGCCGCGTACGGCGAGGTTGGCGTAGCGGAAGTCCCCGTGCGCGGTGTCCGGCGTCGCGCTGCCGGAGAGGGGGAGCCGGTCGGCGAGGAGGACCGCGAGCCGGTCGGCCCAGCCGACGAACCGGCCGTCGGGTCCCGGGTCGCCCACACCTTCCGTGAAACTGTCCCCGATCGCCGCGTACGACCCGAACACACCGTTTCTTCTTGTTCTCGAATCGTCTGCCACAGCCACACATCCTTCACCCGGGGATGTGACCTACGCGACCGTAAGGAGGGGTTGACCAGGGGTGAGAAACACCATCCGTCAAGTTTCGACCAACCGGGAATAGCCGGAAACGGCCCTCGCCCGGTACGGGGGTACCGGGCGAGGGCCGTTCGGAGCCGGGGACGGTCGGCGGCGGACAGCGGGTCAGACCGTGACGCCCCGCGAGCGGAGGTAGGCGATGGGGTCGATGTCGGAGCCGTAGTCGGGGCCGGTGCGGACCTCGAAGTGCAGGTGCGGCCCTGTGACGTTGCCCGTCGCGCCGGAGAGGCCGATCTGCTGTCCGGCGGAGAGGCTCTGGCCGACGGAGACGGACAGCGCCGAGAGGTGGGCGTACTGCGAGTACTTGCCGTCGCTGTGCCGGATGACGACCTGGTTGCCGTACGAGCCGCCCCATCCGGCCGACACGACCGTGCCCGCGCCGATCGCCTTGACCGTGGAGCCGGAGGAGGCGATGAAGTCCACGCCCGTGTGGTAGCCGCTGGACCAGCTGCCACCGGCCGCCCGGTAGGAGGTGCCGATCGAGGCGTCGACGGGCTTGGTGAAGCCGGCGCCCGTGGTCTGCGTGGTGGTGTTGGAGGCGGAGGTTCCGGCGGAGGCGCCCGCGGAGGCGCCGGTGCGGGAGGACTTGGCCGCGCTGGACCCCGTGCCGGAGGACTTCGACGCGGTGGCCCCCGTGCCGGAGGACTTCGACGCGGTGGACCCGGTGCCGGAGGACTTCGACGGCGCCTCGGACCTGGCGCTCGGCGCGGCGGACGGCGCGCTGGAGGGCGCCGTGGACGCCCGCGTGCCGATGCTCAGCTTGAGACCCGGGTGGATCAGCTCGGGGTTGCCGCCTATCGCCTGGCGGTTGTCCTCGTACAGCTGCTGCCAGCCGCCCCGTACCCGCTGCTCCGCCGCGATCTTGGACAGATAGTCGCCGGAGACCACGGAGTAGACCTTCGTCGCCTTCGTCGTCGCGGTCGCCTTCGCGGCGGAAGCCGAAGCGGCGGCGGACGACTGCTGGGCGGGCAGGCTCGCCGCCGTGTGCGTCGTGGCGGGGGCCGCCTTCGGCGTGGCGGCGGGGGCGCCCTGCTGGGCCGCGTGCGCGCCGGTGGCGCCGATGAGCGGCAGGGCGATGGCGGCGCCACCCGTACCGGCGGCGATGAACCCGCGCGAGAACGGATTGGCCTTGGGACGGCGGTGCTTACCCTTGGCGGGCATGGTGCGTTCCTCTCCGGCGCCTACGAGGTGAGCTGTCGGGTTCGGGCTGGAGATGCCCGGCCGCGCGCGGTGCGCGACTTCACCCCTAGGGCCTCTCGTTTGGATCATGCCGGGCTCGCGAGCCCTGGCACCGCGCCTCGCCGCGTTGTCGTCAGTCGCCTACGCTCCGCGTGGGCTCCCTCCTCCGCCTTGCGATCCACGGCACCAGAC
>NZ_QQNA01000127.1 GCF_003346515.1 Streptomyces corynorhini | reverse complement strand
GCCCCCGTTTCCCTCGTTTCCGCCCCTTCCCCCGCCTGCCGCGCCGGAGCCGCTCGGGGTGCCGCATTTCGGCCCGCTGCGGGTGCGCGGATCCAAGCGGCGGCTGCGTCGGGCACTGCTCAGGCGGCGACGCGCGACGGCGGCGGGACTGGCGATGACCGCGGCGGCGCTGGCCGCCACCGGAGCGGGCGGCGCGATCGGTGCGGCCGGGGCCGGTGACGACACCCGGGCGGGGACCGCCGCGGGAGCCGCGCCGACCGGTCCACCGGCCGGCGCCCGCCGGGCGCAGCGCCCCGCGGGCATGGTGTCCGCCCCCGTACGCATCGCGGACGCGGCGACGGTACGGCTGCTGCGCCGCGGAGACCGGGTCGATGTCATCGCGGGCGTGGGCGCGGAGGCCGAGGCGCGCGTGGTGGCCGCGTGCGCGCGTGTGGACGAGATCCCCGGGGCCCTGGAATCCGTCCCCGAGGCCGGGGCGCTGATCGTGCTGTCCGTGCCGCGCGACACAGCCGCCGCCCTGGCGGCCGCGAGCGCCACAACACGGCTGGCGGTGACGGTGTGTTGAGCGGATCCGCCCACGGGCGGACCGTGCTGGGCATGATCAGGTTTCTTCGAACTGGCGCTCTATGGCATCGCCTGATCGCGTACACGGATTGGACAGCGTGGGGACACGCTGCCGTAGGTTGCGCAGCGGATTGTCATTCGTACGGCACATGTGAAGAAAGGCTCACTCGTGAGCAAGGAGAAGGAGAGCGTGCTGGCGGGCTTCAAAGCCTTCCTGATGCGCGGCAACGTGATCGACCTCGCGGTCGCGGTTGTCATCGGCGCGGCGTTCACCAATGTCGTGAACTCGCTCGTCAAGGGTGTGATCAACCCGCTGGTCGGCGCCTTCGGAACGCAGGACCTGAATCAGTACAGCTCGTGTCTCAAGGCGCCGTGCGTGACGAAGGACGGCGAGGTGGTCGAGGGCATCCCGATCATGTGGGGAACGGTGCTGAGCGCCGTCCTCACGTTCGTGATCACCGCGGCCGTCGTCTACTTCCTGATGGTCCTGCCGATGTCCAAGTACCTGGCCAGGCGGGCCAGGCTCCAGGCCGCCAAGGACGAGGTGCAGGAGGTCATGGAGGTCAGCGAGCTGGAGGTCCTGAAGGAGATCAGGGACACCCTGGTGGCTCAGCGAAGCGCGCCCGTACCGGGCCAGAGCGGCTCCGGACAGAGCGGCTCCGGACAGAACGGCCCGGCTCCGAGCGCGTCCTGATCCCGGGCCCCGCTCGGCGGCCCGGTGGACGGTTCGCCGGGTGGCGGTGGGGTCAGATGTGGTGGGGCGGCTTCTCGTCGAGGAAGCGGGCGAGATCGCCGACGCTGTCGCCGATGGCGTCGGGGCGTTCTCCCCAGCCACGGTCCGTGTCGTCCGAGGACGGTTCGTCCAGTGGGTCGTCGAAGATCAGCGCCGGACCGGGGCGCGGCGACTGGGGTTCGGGGGCGGTACTCATACCTCCAGGGTACGGGCGGGCACCCCGCGCGCCGATCCGGTCAGGGCCCGCGGCCCCCGACCGAGCCGGGTCCACCGCGCGTGCGACCCGGGTGCGCGTGGTACGGATGGGCGTCATGGCGAGCAATGACGCGTTGACCGATGTGGCGGGAGTGCGGGTCGGGCACGCGCGGGTGCCCGGGGACGGGGCGTTGAGCGGGACCACCGTCGTCCTCGCGCCCGAGGGCGGAGTGGTCGCCGCCGTGGACGTACGGGGCGGCGGGCCGGCGACGCGGGAGACCGACGCCCTCGATCCACGCAACATCGTCCAGCGGATCGAGGCGGTCGTCCTCACGGGCGGCAGCGCGTTCGGGCTGGACTCCGCTTCGGGTGTGATGGCGTGGCTGGAGGAACGCGGGCGCGGGATACGGGTCGGCGCCGATGCGTCGCGGGTCGTGCCGGTGGTTCCGGCCGCGGGAATCTTCGATCTGGGGCGCGGTGGCGACTGGCGGGCCCGGCCGGACGCGGCGACCGGGCGCGCGGCGGTGGAGGCCGCGGCCGGGACCGCGAGCGGGGCGCCGGTCGTGGAGGGCTCGGTGGGCGCGGGGACGGGCGCCGTGGCCGGGCAGCTGAAGGGCGGGGTGGGCACGGCGAGCGCGCTGCTCGAATCCGGGGTGACCGTGGCCGCCCTGGTCGTGGTCAACGCGGTCGGATCGGTCGTCGATCCGCTGACAGGCGTGCTGTACGGGCGCTACTTCGGCGGGCGTCCGGAGTATCCGGCGGCCGAGGTCCACGAGGCAGCGGGCAGGCGTCTGGCCGAGCTGCGCGAGCTGAACGGTCCGGCTCCGCTCAACACCACGCTCGCCGTGGTCGCGACCGACGCCGAGCTGTCCCGGCCCCAGGCGCAGAAGCTCGCGGGCACGGCGCACGACGGCATCGCGCGCGCCGTCCGTCCGGTGCATCTGCTCAGCGACGGCGATACGGTTTTCACGCTGTCGACCGGTCGGCGCCGACTCGACGAACAGGGGCAGTCCGCTCTCAACGAAGTGCTGGCCGCGGGCCCGGACGTGGTGACCAGGGCAATTGTCTCCGCCATATGTGCGGCGGAGGGCGTGGAGGGGCCCGGTGGAACATTTCCTGCGTACCGTGATGTGTATGGGCTCGACTGAGGGGCGTACGGGGCGAGTTGACCGGGGGCGCGAGGGAACTTCATGTACGCCCCCTTCGTTTTCCGAAACTTGGGACGCGATGTCAGCCCTAGGCGCTACGTTATGCAATCACCAAGTGACATGTGGCGACGGCCTGGAGACCCATCTTGAACGATCCCTACGAGACAACCGAGACGCACCTCGAGCGGCTCCTGGGTCGGGCACTCAACTCCTTCGACCTGCCCGACGCAGTGGTCGACCGACTCGACCGTGCGCTGGCGCACGCCAGCTCGCTGTGTTCCGCGCACCACAGTGCGGGGCTGCACCGCGAGACGTACCGGCACACCTATCTCCTCACTGATGGCAGCGCGCTCAGCCTCTGGGAGCTGGTGCACAACACCGGCCGGGACGGCGCGCGGATGCACGAGCTGTACGCGGACGAGTCCGGGGCCCAGCTCGCGGCGGCCCGTCTCTGTCGGCCCGGCAGCCCGGAGGCGCCGAAACTCTCCGCCTTCGACGCCGAGAGCGGGGAGAGCCGGGTCTGCTCGGTCGACCCGGCCGATCCGCAGGCGGTGTCCCCGGCCGGGGAGCCGCCCATGGACGACATCGCGGCCGGGCTGCTCTCGCAGCTGGAGTCGGAGCGCACGGCGGAGATCGATGCCCATCTCGCGCTGCTCCGCGCGCTACGGGCCCTGCCCGCTCCGGCCCCGGCTCCCCGGCACCGGATGTACTCCCCGGACAACTCCCCCGACCACGCCCGTCGGGTGCTGCGCCGGGCGGAGAACGACGACCGGCCGGGCGAGGAGACCGGGCTGCTGCTGAAGACGGCTTTCGCGCATCACATCACGCAGGTCTTCGGCCGGCAGTGCCAGGTCGAGGGCAAGGACGCCGGGTTCATGCTCTACGAGCACGCGTTCCTGCTGATAGACGGCAGCGAGACGAGCCTCTGGGAGGTGGAGCACACGGCGACACAGGACGGCCGGCACATGTGCGAGGTGTACGAGACGGAAAGCGCCGCGCGCGAGGCCATGGAGCTTCGCGCGCAGGTGAGATGAGCGGGGCGGGAGCGCGGTGGGTCGTACGGCCGCCAGGGGTGGACGGCCGTACGACCCGGGACGGACCGGCTCAGGCGGCCACCGGCACCTTGGCCTCCGCCGCGGCCCCGCCTTCGGCGTCGGACGCGGACTCGGCCGCCTGGTCGGGGCGGCCGGTCTTGCGGGCGCCCTTGAGCAGGATGACCAGTGCGGAGCTGACGGCCGTACCCGCCGCGATCGCGACCAGGTAGAGAACGGGGTGGCCGATCAGGGGGATGACGAACACGCCGCCGTGCGGGGCGCGCAGGGTGCACTCGAAGAGCATCGAGAGCGCGCCGGTGACCGCGCCGCCCGCCATGGCCGACGGGATGACCCGTAGCGGGTCGGCCGCGGCGAACGGGATCGCGCCCTCGGTGATGAAGGAGGCGCCGAGGACCCAGGCCGCCTTGCCGTTCTCCCGTTCCGTACGGGTGAACAGCTTGCCCCGCACCGTCGTGGCGAGCGCCATCGCGAGCGGGGGGACCATGCCCGCCGCCATCACGGCGGCCATGACCTTGAGGCTGCCTTCGTTGGGGTTGGCGAGACCGCCGACCGCGAAGGTGTAGGCCACCTTGTTCAGCGGGCCGCCGAGGTCGAAGCACATCATCAGGCCGAGAATGACACCGAGGATGATCGCGTTGGTCCCGGAGAGGCCGGACAGCCAGTCCGTCAGGGCCTTCTGCAGCTCGGCGATCGGCTTGCCGACCACCAGGAACATCAGGAAGCCGACGACGATGGAGGAGATCAGTGGAATCACGACCACCGGCATGATCCCGCGCAACGCCGCGGGCACCCTGGCCCGTTGGATGGCCATCACCGTGCCACCGGCGATCAGACCGGCGGCAAGTCCGCCGAGGAAGCCCGCGTTGATGGTGAGGGCGATGGAGCCGCCGACGAAGCCGGGGACCAGCCCCGGACGGTCGGCCATGCCGTAGGCGATGTAGCCCGCGAGGACCGGCACCAGGAAGCTGAACGCCAGTCCGCCGATCTGGAACAGCAGAGCCGCCCAGCTCATGTGGTCGCCCCAGGCGAAGTGCTCGGCGACGGAGGGGACCTTGTCGACGGTGTAGCCGCCAATGGCGAAGCCGAGGGCGATGAGGAGGCCGCCCGCGGCCACGAAGGGAACCATGTAGCTGACCCCGGACATCAGCCACTTGCGGAGCTTCGTGCCGTAGCCCTCGCCGGGCTCCCCGGCGTCCTCCACCGGCGTGTGGGCGGCTGCGGGGCCGGTCGCCTCGCCGCGTTCGGCCTTGCCGCGCACCTCGGCGATCAGTTCGGCGGGGCGGTTGATGCCGGCCTTGACGCCGACGTCGACGGTGGGCTTGCCCGCGAAGCGTTCCTTCTCCCGTACGGGCACGTCGTGGGCGAAGATCACGGCGTCGGCGGCGGCGATGACGGCCGGGTCGAGCCGGTTGAAGCCGGAGGACCCCTGCGGCTCGACGACCAGCTCGACGCCCGCCTGCTGCCCGGCCTGCTCCAGCGCCTCGGCGGCCATGTAGGTGTGGGCGATGCCGGTGGGGCAGGAGGTGACCGCGACGATCCGGAAGGGCGCTCCGGCGTCCGCCTCGGGCGTCGGCGCGGGCGCCGTCACGGGCGCTGCGGAGTCCGCCGCGGTCTCCGCAGCGCCCTCCGGGGCCGTCTGAGGGCTCTCCCCGCCCTCGGCGCCCGACGGGGCGGCAACGGCCTGCGGAGCCCCCTCCGCGGGCGTCTCCGGGGCCGTCTGTGTCGACGCCCCGGGGGTGGCTTCCTCGCCACGGATCAGCGCGGCCGCCGCCGAGGCGTCCGTCGCCGACCGGAGCGCCGTCGTGAACTCCTCGTTCATCAGCCGACGGGCCAGCGCCGAGAGGATCGTCAGATGCGCGTCGTCCGCCCCGGCGGGCGCGGCGATCAGGAAGATCAGATCCGCGGGGCCGTCGGGAGCGCCGAAGTCGATGCCCCGCGCCGAGCGGCCGAAGGCGAGGGTGGGCTCGCCGACGTGCGCGCTGCGGCAGTGCGGGATGCCGATGCCGCCGTCGAGGCCGGTGGGCATCTGCGCCTCGCGCGCCGCCACATCGGCCAGGAAGCCGTCCAGGTCGGTGACCCGGCCCAGGGTCACCATCCGTTCGGCCAGCGAGCGGGCCGCTGCTTCCTTGGTCTCGGCGGCCAGGTCGAGGTCGACCAGGTCCGCGGTGATCATGTCGCTCATCGCGGGCTCCTTTGCTCGCTTATCGCGCAGGTCAGAGGGGTGATGGGGAGAGTGGGAGAGAACAGAAGAGTGAGAGGGGACGGGGGATGAACGGGGTGCGGCGGACAAGGGCTCATGGGGCGGGCTCCGTGAGAGGGCGGTCCAGCGGTACATCCGCGGTCACCGTGACCGCCGACAGATCGAGGTCCCCCGGCGACGGCATCACGCTGCCGGGCAGCTGTACGGCCGCCGCGCCGTGCGCGACGGCGGACGCGAGCGCCGCCGGGCCCTCGCCGCCCGCCGCCAGGAAGCCGGCGAGCGAGGCATCGCCCGCACCGACATTACTGCGGACCGTGGCGACCGTGGCGGAGCCGAAGTACGTCCCCGCCGCCGAGACCAGCAGCTGGCCGTCCGCCCCGAGGCTGGCGAGAACGGACCCGGCGCCGTACGTCCGCAGCTCCTCCGCCGCCTTGACCGCGTCCCCCACCGTAGTGAGGGGGCGCCCGACGGCCTCGGCCAGTTCCTCGGCGTTCGGCTTGACGACGTCGGGCCGCTCGCGCAGCGCCGCCAGCAGGGAGGGGCCCGAGGTGTCGAGCGCGATCCTCGCCCCGGCCCGGTGGGCGCGGGCGACCAGCTCCGCGTACCACTCCGGGGCGAGGCCGCGCGGCAGGCTGCCGCAGCAGGCGATCCACGTCGGTGCGGACGGCTCGGACTGGTCGGACGACTCGGGCGGCTCGGACTGGTCGGGCGGCTCGGGCTGGTCGGGCTGGTCGGACGGCTCGGCTGCGGTCCCGGAGGCGTCAGCCCCGGAGGCGTCAGCCACGGAGGCGTCAGCCACGGAGGCGTCGCTCCCGCGTGCCGTCGCGTGGATCCGTTCGCGAATCGTCGAGAGCAGCGCCTCCGACTCGGCGGCGGTCAGCTCGGGTCCCGGTGCGTTGATCTTGGTCAGGGTGCCGTCGGGCTCGGCCAGCGCGATGTTGGAACGGGTCGCGCCCGCGACCGGCACCGGTACGACCTCGATGCCCTGCTCCGCGAGCAGCTCCGCGACGAGCGCGCCCGGGGCGCCGCCGAGCGGCAGCACGGCGATCGTGGCCCGGCCGGCCGCCGCGACGGCCCGTGAGACGTTGACGCCCTTGCCGCCCGGGTCCATGCGCTCGGCCGTGGCCCGCAGCACTTCGCCCCGGTCGAGCGCCGGGACCTCGTACGTACGGTCCAGGCTGGGGTTGGGGGTGACGGTGAGGATCATGCGGCGCGCTCCTAGACGCTCAGCACTTCGGTGCCGGCGGCCTCGACCGCCGCGACATCCGAAGGGCCGAGCCCGCTGTCGGTGATGAGCAGATCGACATCGGCGAGCGTGCCGAAGCGCGCGAAGTGCTCCTGGCCGTGCTTGGCCGAGTCGGCGAGCAGCACCACCCGCCGACCGGCGCCGATGAGCGCGCGCTTCACGGCGGCCTCGGCGAGGTCCGGGGTGGTCAGCCCGCCATCGGGAGAGAAACCGTTGGTGCCGAGGAAGACCACATCGGCGTTGATCTCGCCGTACGCCCGCAGCGCCCAGGCGTCGACCGCGGCCCGGGTCCGGTGCCGTACCCGGCCGCCCGCCAGATGCAGATCGATCCCCGGGTGGTCGGCGAGCCGGGCGGCGACGGGCAGCGCGTGCGTGACGACGGTCAGGCCGCATTCGAGCGGCAGGGCCGCCGCGAGCCGGGCCACGGTCGAACCGGCGTCCAGGATCACGCTGCCGTCCACCGGCAGCTCGGCCAGCGCCGCGTGCGCGATCCGGTCCTTCTCGTCGGCCGCGGTGGACTCGCGCTCCGCGAGGTCCGGCTCGAAGTCCAGCCGTCCGGCCGGGATGGCCCCACCGTGCACACGCCGTACGAGCCCGGCCCGGTCCAGGGCCTTGAGGTCACGCCGTACGGTCTCGGCGGTGACCTGGAACTCCTCGGCCAGCGACAGCACATCGACCCGGCCGCTCTCGCGGGCCAGGCGCAGGATCTCCTGCTGACGCTCCGGTGCGTACATGTGGTTTTACGTCCGTTCCGTGCCCGAACCTGTGGTTTCGACGGAAGGCTACGCGCGCATTTCCGTAAAGTAAACAGATACGGACGTAGCGCGGACACAATCGGGCATCGATCGACAGACATTGGCGGAAGAGATCGGCCGATACCGACGGAGAGGGATACGAACCGGAACTGTGTCATCATCGGCGTCAATCCATCCCCGGGGGGGTGTGGAACGGGGAGGGGAGACGGGCCCATGAGCTGGTACACCTTGGTTCCGTGCGCGGTCATGGCGGTGTGCACGGCGGTGGCCGGGACCGCGGCGATCAGGACGGGGTGGCTGTTCCCGTGGCTGCGCGGACGGCTGTTCCGGCCGGTGCTGTTCGGCCGCGGGCTGCTGGTGATGGCGGCGGCCTTCGTCCTCCAGCTGGTCGGCGGCCTGTTCATCGAGGATCCGGACGTCCGGCTGCGGATCGTCGACACACCCGGCATCGCCGGTCTGTTGATCTCCCTGGGCATGATCACCATCGCCCAGGTGCCGGTGCGCGACCGCTGAACCGTCGAACCAGCAGGCCGCACGCCCCCGTCGGGCCCGGACCCAGGTCCTGTCCGGGCGCCCGGAACGCCCGGACAGGAGCTGGGTTTGGGCGTTCGGGGCGTCGTCGGGGCCCGGAACGCCCGGACAGGACTACACGCCGACGCGCTCCGCGCCGCCCCGCTCGTCCGCCGCGCCCTCCTCCACATGCGCCTTCGCCCGCGCCGGTAGCGCGAACATCACCGCGAAGATGACGGCGAGCACCGCCACGACCCACCACAGCGCGTTCCTGAACCCGTCCGAGAAGGCCGCGCCGACCATCCCCTGCCCGCCTGCGACCGGCCCCGCCAGGCGGTCGTCGACCACGCCGAAGAACACCACGGACACCAGCCCGAGCCCGAGCGCGTTGCCCATCTGCTGCACCGTGTTGATCAGCCCGGACGCCGAACCCGAGTGCTCGCGGGGCACCCCGGAGAGGACCGCGTCCGTCAGCGGGGCCACGATCAGGCCCATCCCGAGGCCCATGACCGTCAGCGGCAGGATCATCTGCCAGGAGTGGATCTCCAGGCCGTACCGTCCGGCCTCCCAGATGTAGAGCAGCAGCCCCACGATCATCATGAGCGCGCCCGCCTGCAACACCTTCCTGCCGAACCGCGGTACGAGTTTCTGTACGGAGAGACCGGCGGCGACCGACACCCCGAGCGAGAACGGCACCCCGGTCAACCCCGCGCGCAGCGGGCTCCAGCCGAGCCCCAGCTGCATATAGAGCGTCCAGACCAGGAAGAAGATGCCGAGCGCTATGCCGAACGTGAGCTGAACAGCGATACCGGCCGCGAAACTCTTGACCCGGAACAGCGACAGCTCGATCAGCGGTGAGCCGTCCCTGAGCGCCTTCCCGCGCTCGTACACCACCAGGACGCCCAGCACCGCGACACCCGCGACCATGCACACGTGGCCCCACAGCGGCCAGCCCAGCTCCCGGCCCCGGGTGAGCGGATAGATCAGCATCAGCAGCGCCGCCGTCACGAGCGCCACACCGACCAGGTCGAGCCGGAGCGCCTTGGGCGCGCGGGACTCGGTGATGAACCTGCGGCCGAGCAGCACGCCCGCCACGCCGACCGGCAGGTTGATGAGGAAGATCGGACGCCATTCGAGGCCGAAGAGGTTCCACTGCGTGAGCAGCGCGCCGAGCAGCGGGCCCGACACGGCGCCCAGACCGACGATCGCGCCGAACATCCCGAAGACCTTGCCGCGTTCGTGTGCCGGGAAGGTGACATGGATGATCGCCAGCACCTGCGGCACCATCATCGCGGCCATCGCGCCCTGGAGCAGCCGGGATCCGACGAGCATCTCGGAGTTGACCGCGAAACCGCACAGGGCCGAGGCGATCGTGAAGCCGGTTATTCCGATCAGGAACAGCCGCTTACGGCCGTAGATATCACCGAGTCGGCCACCAGTGATCAGCCCTGCGGCGAACGCGAGCGCGTACCCGGCGGTGATCCACTGGATCGCCCCGAACGAGGCTCCCAGATCCCGCTCCATGCTCGGGACGGCGATATTGACGATGGTGACGTCGACGAGATCCATGAAGGCGGCCGTCATGACGACGGCCAGCGCCAGCCAGCGCCGCCGGTCACCGGCGGGCTCGGACGAGGGACCGACGGCCTCGGACGAGGGAGCGGAGGGCAGAGGAGCGGCGGACGCGGGAGCGGCGGACGGCGCGGAGAGCGGGGAGGGCTCGGGGGCCGGTGCCCCCGAGGACGTGATGGATGAACTCATACGGCAGAAGCTAGGTGGCTTCTAGGCCACTATGTGTCCTAGATACGGCGCACCATGAACGCGTGACCGAACTCACCGGCGAACCCACCCACACGTTCACGAGCGCACTCCTGGCCGAACCGGCTGCCGAATGCGCTGCCGTACCCATGCCGGAACCCGTACCCATGGCGGAACCCGTACCCATGGCGGAACCCGTACCCATGGCGGAACCCGTACCCATGGCGGAACCCATACCCATGGCAGGGCCCATGACAGAGCCCATGAGGGAACCCACGACCGAGTCCCCCGCGCACTCATGACCGACACCCCTGCCCGGCTGCTCAGCCTGCTCTCGCTCCTCCAGACGCCGCGCGAGTGGCCCGGCAGCGAACTGGCCGGACGCCTCGGTGTCAGCCCGCGCACGATCCGCCGCGACATCGACCGGCTGCGCGCCCTGGGCTACCCGGTCGAGGCGGCGATGGGCGCGGCGGGCGGCTACCGGCTGGTCGCGGGCGCGGCGATGCCGCCGCTGCTGCTGGACGACGAGGAGGCCGTGGCCATCGCCGTCGGGTTGCGGGCCGGCGCGGGCCACGCCATCGAGGGCGTGGACGAGGCCTCCGTACGGGCTCTCACCAAGCTGGAGCAGGTGCTGCCGTCCCGGCTGCGGCACCGGGTGGCGACACTGCAGGCCGCGACGGCGCCGCTGGCCCGCGGCGACGGCGCGACCGTCGATCCGCGCACCCTCACGGTGATGGCCTCCGCCGTCACGGGCCTGGAGCGGCTGCGCTTCGGCTACCGCTCGGGGGACGGTACGGAGACGAAACGGCAGGTCGAGCCGTACCGCCTCGTCTCCACCGGCCGACGCTGGTACCTGGTCGCGTACGACCTCGGACGGGCCGACTGGCGTACGTTCCGGGTCGACCGGGTCAGCGATCCGTTCGCCACCGGGGCCCGGTTCACCCCGCGCGAGCTGCCCAGCGGTGAGGACGCGACGGAGTATCTGAGCCGGTCCATCGCGGGGATGAGGCCCGCGCCGGCGGCGCTGGAGCTGGACGTGACCTTCCTGGCGCCGGTGGAGTTCGTGGTGGCCCGGCTGCCGGGCCATCTCGGAGCGCCCGAGGCGACGGGCCAGGACACGTGCCGACTGCGCGGCACGGTGACCGACTCGCTGGAGTGGCTCGCGCTACGGCTGGCGCTGGTGGACTGCGCGTTCACCGTCCACGGGCCGCGGTCGCTGACCGACCATCTGCGTGAGCTGGGGGCGCGGCTGACTCAGGCGGCGAACCCGGCGGCCCCAACGCCCCCGGTGACCTCAGCGCCCCCGGCCGCCCCAACGCCCCCGGCTGCCCCGGGACAGAGGTGAGCCCCGGCACCTGGGGGGGGTTGGTGCCGGGGCTCGTCTTCGGCGGCCGACGCGTCGGCCGTCCCGTACCGCTCTTTCGAGCGGTACGAGTCAGGGCAGACACTACGGCCACAGAACGGTGGCGTCACGCCGCCGCGTCGAAACCTGTGTCCCTGGCCATCTTTTTCAGCTCGATCAGAGCATGCTTCTCGATCTGCCGGATCCGCTCACGCGTCAGGCCGTGCTGCTTGCCGACCTCGGTCAGCGTGCGTTCGCGGCCGTCGTCGATGCCGTAGCGCATCTTGATGATCGAGGCGGTGCGCTGGTCGAGCCTGCCGATCAGGTCCTCCAGCTCCTCACTGCGCAGCAGCGTGAGGACCGACTGCTCGGGCGAGACGGCCGAGGTGTCCTCCAGCAGGTCGCCGAATTGTGTGTCCCCGTCGTCGTCCACCGACATGTTCAGGCTGACCGGGTCACGGGCCCAGTCCAGTACGTCGGTGACGCGCGCCGCGTTGGAGTCCAGCTCGGCGGCCACCTCGGCGGGCTCGGGGTCGCGTCCGTGCTCGCGGTTGAACTCGCGCTGCACACGGCGGATCCGGCCCAGCTCCTCCACCAGGTGGACGGGGAGCCGGATCGTACGGGACTGGTCCGCTATGGAGCGTGTGATGGCCTGACGGATCCACCAGGTCGCGTACGTGGAGAACTTGAAGCCCTTGGCATAGTCGAACTTCTCCACCGCGCGCACCAAGCCCGCGTTCCCCTCCTGGATCAGGTCCAGCAGGGGCAGGCCGCTGCGCGGGTAGCGGCGGGCGACGGCCACCACGAGGCGCAGGTTGGACCGGATGAACACGTCCTTCGCGCGCTCACCCGCCGCGTACAGCGCCTCCAGCTCCTCGGGCGAGGCGCCTGCGGCCCCGCTCTCGACCTCGCCGTCGAGTATCTTCCGGGCGTAGACACCCGCTTCGATGGTCTGGGACAGCTCGACTTCCTTGGCGGCGTCGAGCAGCGGTGTGCGCGCGATTTCATCGAGGTACATGCCGACCAGGTCGCGGTCGGCGATCTCCCCGCCTACAGCGCGAACACTGCTTGCCGCTTTCGTCCCACCGGTGCTGGAGGCGGTGGTGGAACGACGGGCGACGGCACGGGTTGCCATGCGAGCTCCCTTACTGAGTAGGTCGCGACACCCTCCCGGGTGCCCTGCATCCGTTGGAAACAACGACTGGAATCCGGACAGAATTCCCATGCGGTGCGGGGATTTTCTGATCATGCAGTACCCTGTGCCGCGATCCGGGGAGGACAGATGTCGTACGTATGTACAGAAGTGCTGGTCAGGGCCGGAACGGAGGCTGACCTCGGGCCCCTGACGGACCTCTACAATCACTACGTCCGAGAGACTGCCATCACTTTCGACACCGTGGCGTTCACCCCCGAACAGCGGCTTCCATGGCTGCGTTCTCACCCAAAAGACGGCCCGTACCGGCTTTTGGTTGCTCAGGATGTCCCGTCTGCCCGCATTCTCGGGTACGCGACCAGCAGCCCCTTCCGGCCCAAGCCGGCGTACTCGACCTCGGTCGAGATGTCCGTCTACTGCGCGCCGCAGGCGGGGCGGCGCGGGATCGGCACCGCGCTCTACCAGGCGCTCTTCGAGGCGCTCGCGGGCGAGGACGTCCATCGCGCGTACGCGGGCGTCACGCGGCCCAACGAGGCGTCGGACCGGCTGCACGCCAGGTTCGGCTTCCGTCATCTGGGGACGTACGAGGAGGTCGGGCGGAAGTTCGGCACGTACTGGGACGTGGCCTGGTACGAGAAGCGCCTCGACGAGAGCGGTCGGAGCGGCGAGCCCGGCTGAAGCTCAGCCGAACTGCACGGACCTCTTCGCCAGCCCCATCCAGAACCCGTCGATCACGCTCCGGCCGCTGTCCAGCTCGCCCTCCGAGGCGCCGAGCGTGACGAAGAGCGGCGCGAAGTGCTCCGTACGCGGATGGGCCAGCCGGCCCGCGGGCGCCTTGTGCTCGAAGTCGAGCAGCGCGTCCACGTCCTGGGCCAGCAGCGCCCGGGTCCCCCAGTCGTCGAACTCCGCCGACCAGCCCGGCACCCCGCCGCCGGTGTGGCGCAGCGCGGCGAGGTTGTGGGTGAAGAACCCGCTGCCGACGATCAGCACGCCCTCGTCCCGCAGCGGCGCCAGCTTGCGCCCGATCTCCAGCAGCTTCCGGGGTTCGAGTGTGGGCAGCGAGATCTGGAGGACCGGAATGTCGGCGTCCGGATACATCTCCACGAGGGGGACGTACGCGCCGTGGTCGAGCCCCCGGTCCGGCACGTCCTGCACGGGCGTTCCCGCGCCGCGCAGCAGCTTGCGTACGGATTCGGCGAGCGCGGGGGCGCCGGGAGCGCCGTACCGCACCTGGTAGTAGTGCTCGGGAAAGCCCCAGAAGTCGTAGACGAGCGGTACGGGGTCGGTGGCGCCGAGCGCGAGCGGGGCCTCTTCCCAGTGCGCGGAGACCATCAGGATCGCCGTGGGGCGCGGCAGCGTCGCGGACCAGGCTGCCAGCTCGGCGGGCCAGAGCGGGTCGTCGGCGAGCGGCGGGGCGCCGTGGGAGAGGTAGAGGGCCGGCATGCGCTCCGCGACACCACTCATGACAACTCCCGGTCCGGCAGTACCCGTGCTTGAAACCTCAAGCACTCAATGGCACCGAGCTTACGCCAATCTATTTTAAGATTCAAGAATGAGTAGAGTGGTCTCCATGACCACGGCAACCACCGACAGCGACGGCGCTGCGGACAGCAACGACGGCAGCGGTGGCGACAGCACACCACGCTGGCTCAGCGACGAGGAACAGCGCGTCTGGCGGACCTACCTGGAAGCCACCACACTGCTGGAGGACCACCTCGACCGCCAGCTCCAGCGCGACGCCGGGATGCCGCACATCTACTACGCGCTGCTCGTGCGGCTGGCGCAGGCGCCCAGGCGGCGGCAGCGGATGACCCAGCTGGCCATGGATGTCAAGATCACCAGGTCCCGGCTCTCGCACGCGATCGCCCGGCTCGAACAGTACGGCTGGGTACGGCGCGAGGACTGCGACTCCGACAAGCGGGGCCAGAACGCCTTCCTCACGGACGAGGGCAACGAGGTGCTGAAGCGGTCCGCGCCGGGCCATGTTTCCGCCGTACGGCAGGCGATCTTCGACCGGCTCTCCCCGGAACAGGTCGAACAGCTCGGGGAGATCATGCGGGTGATGGCCGAGGGGCTCCAGCCGGAGGGCACGGGGCAGATCCGGTGTTGCGTACGTGCGTCGCGCGGACGCGTTCCGTCCGGTGCTGCGGACGTGCGTCGCGCGGACGCGTTCCGCCCAGTGCTGCGGACGTGCGTCCCACGGACGCGTTCCGTCCAGTGCTGCGGACGTGCGTCCCACGGACGCGTTCCGTCCAGTGCTGCGGACGTGCGTCCCACGGACGCGTTCCGCCCGGTGCTGCGGACGTGCGTCCCACGGACGCGTTCCGTCCGTCCGCCCCTTCCCGTCCCGACCGTGGGGAGGAAGGGGGGTACGGACAACCCCAGTGGTCTCTCCGCCCGGCCGTGTACCGGCCGGGCGGACAGCCGTCGTCAGTGCATCGCCACCGGGATCTGGACCTCGTCCTCCGCGCCCGTGCCGGCACCGCCGGAGGCGGACGGCGAGGTACCGGGACGGCCCGTGTTGATGAAGGTCAGCGCGATCGTCGCGGAGACGACCAGGATGCCGACCGCCCACCAGATGGCGCTGGAGAAGCCTGCGACCAGCGCCTGGAGCTGAAGCAGCTGCGGGTCACGCGCGCTCGCGGCGTGCGAGGCGATGTACGACGTCGTCGCGGAGGCCGCGATCGTGTTGAGCAGAGCGGTGCCGATCGCGCCGCCCACCTGCTGCGAGGTGTTCACCATCGCCGAGGCGACACCCGCGTCACGCGGCTCGATGCCGTGCGTGGCGAGCGACATGGCCGGCATGAACGCCGTACCCATACCGAGGCCGAGCAGCAGCTCCGCCGGCAGGATGAGCCCTGTGTACGAGGAGCCGATCTCCAGCTGCGTCAGCAGCAGCATGCCGACGGCCGCGAGCAGGAAGCCGGGGCCCATCAGCAGCCGCGGCGGGACCCGGGTCATCAGCCGGGCGCCGATCTGGGTCGAGCCCGTGACCATGCCGACGATCATCGGCATGAAGGCGAAGCCCGTCTTGACCGGCGAGTACCCCTCCACGACCTGCAGGTAGTACGTGAGGAAGAGGAAGAGGCCGAACATTCCGATGATGGCGAGGCCCAGCGAGAGGTAGACACCGGCACGATTCCGGTTGGTCACCACGCGCAGCGGCAACAGCGGGGCCTTGACCCTCGACTCGACGAAGGCGAACAGGCCCAGCAGGATCACGGCGGCGGCGAAGAGCGAGATCGTCGTGGAGTCGCCCCATCCGTCGGACTCGGCACGCGTGAAGCCGTACACCAGCGAGACCAGGCCCAGCGTCGACAGGAAGACTCCGGGGATGTCCAGCGCGGAACGGTTGCGTCCGCCCGCGGGCTCGCGGATCACGAAGTACGCGCCCAGCGCGGCCACGATGGCGAACGGGATGTTGACGTAGAACGTCCAGCGCCAGTCCAGGTACTCGGTGAGGAAGCCGCCGAGGATCAGGCCCACGGCGCCACCGCCACCGGCGATCGCACCGAAGATGCCGAACGCCTTGGCCCGCTCCTTGGGGCTGGTGAAGGTCACCGCGAGCAGCGACAGGGCGGCGGGCGCGAGCAGCGCGCCGAAGACGCCCTGGAGCGCGCGGGCCCCGAGCAGCATGGCCTCACCGCCCGCGGCGCCGCCGATGGCGGACGCGGCGGCGAAGCCGATCAGGCCGGTGACGAAGGTGCGCTTACGGCCCCACAGGTCGGCGATCCGTCCGCCGAAGAGCAGCAGGCCACCAAAGGCGAGCGCGTAGGCCGTGATGACCCACTGCTTGTTGCCGTCGGATATGCCCAGGTCCTGCTGGGCGGAGGGCAGGGCGATGTTCACGATGGTCGCGTCGAGCACGACCATCAGCTGGGCGAGGGCGATGAACACCAACGCCTTCCAGCGGTTCGGATCGGGAAGAGCCGCCCCCGTCTCGGGGCGCTCCTTCTCGGCTGTTTGTGCCATGGGGGTATCCACCTATTGGTGCAGAAGGACGGAAAAGTACGTAAGTACAGGCGACGCTGCGGGACTTACGGAGTCATTGCCGGGCTATTGCCGGGTGATGAAGTCATGGAGGCGCGTCACGGGGCGGCGCGGCGCAGTTCCTCCAGGGTGGCGGCGGAGCCGGGCAGAACGGACCGCGCCGGAGCCGCCAAGCCGTCGAGGAACAGCTGGAGGTGCCGGTGGGTGAAGCGGTCCAGGTTCAGGCAGCCGGTGTCGGGCAGCTGACGGGTGAGCTGGGACAGCACCATCATCAGGTCGCCCGCGGCGACATCACCGCGCAGCCGCCCGGCGGCCCTGGCCCGCTCCATCAGCCCCTCGACGAGACCTTCGAGGCGCTCGCGCTGCGCGTCCAGATCGGGGCAGTCCCGGTCGAACGCGTCGGAGAGCATCGGGCAGAGCGCCCCGATCCGCTCGTCGGCCGCGATGTGCACGAAGCGGCACAGCGCGGCGAACGGATCGGGGTGCTCGGCGGCCGACTCCTCGACGGCGATCCGCTCCGCGCAGTCCGCCACGCGGGCCATCACGGAGAGCACGACGTCGTGGACGAGGGCGTACCGGTCGGGGAAGTGCCGGTACAGCGTGGCGTTGCCGATCCCGGCGCGGCGGGCGATCTCGTCGAGCGGGGCTTCGGAGCCGTACTCCACGAACATCTCCCGGGCCGCCGTCACGATCCGCTCCCGGTTGCGCAGCGCGTCTGCACGCGGACGCGGGCGCGGAGCGCGTCGCGTCGGTGCGCATGCGGGGGCACTGGCAGGGGCGGTCACGGCGGGCCTTCTTCCGGTCGGGCGGTCTGTCGGCAGATCTGCGGGCCTGTAGGGGTTCGTCGGGCGGAACCCCGGCTCTAAGCGGGGAAGCGTTCCCCGCTTGCGCGGACACAGATGCAAACGGGGACGGCGCCCCCGGTTATTTCACGACCGCATGTGACCTGACTCACAAGGGTGAATTGCCCGGAAAAACCAGGAAAACCCACGATCGGCGCACCCAACGGGCGCCGACACGCCGAGCGACGGAGGGTGAGCGAACGGAGCGCAGTCAGAACCGTCGACTGCCGCGCGACCGAAGGCGGCCGAATGCAGCAGAGGCGACGGATAGGCCGAGCCGGCGAGGGAGCCGGATTCAGGTGGCACACCGCATTCAAGTGGACCAGAAGAAACGGCGCCCACGGCGCCATCGGTCATGGTGACAGCGTTCGTGGCGCCACCGGCCGTGACGACACCGGCCGTGAAGACACCGCTCGTGATGGCACCCGCCGTGGTGACACCGACGCTCGCGGCGCCTGCGGATCGCACGGCCCGCGCGGATCGCGCAGGCTCGGCGCGCTCGCCGGCCTCACGGCGCTCGCGCTCGCCGCCCTGACCTCGGCGAGCGGCACCCTGTCGGCCCCCACCCGCGCGACGGCAGGACCCGGAAGCGCCGCGGGATCGGCGCTCGGACCGTGCCGTATCGCCTCGGGGGTCACCGTACAGATGTCGGAGGGGCTGCCCACCCCGGCCGGCTACTCCCGCTCGACCGGCCGGATCCGGGCCCTCAACCTCATGATCGACTTTCCGGACGCGCCGGGCCCCGGCAAGGCCAAGGACCGGCTCGCCGAGTTCTTCCCGCAGACGTCCGACTGGTTCAGGACCAGCTCCTACGGGCGGCTCGACTACCACGCCGAAGCCCCGGTCAGGGACTGGCTGCGGATGCCGATGCCGTTCTCGGAGTACGGCATCGAGCGCGGCTCCCCCTACGAACCTGGCTACCGTCGGCTCGTCGAGGACATCGTGACGGCCGCCGACACGGACGTGGACTTCAGCGCATACGACCTGGTCAACATCCTGGTCACACCGAACGCGGGCCCCTCGGCGCTGGACACCGTCCTGTCCGTCACCTTCTCCGGCAACGCGGACGCCCCGCACGCGGACGGCGTCCCGCTCTCCAACACCTCGTTCGTCTACAGCCGCCAGGACGACGGCTCGGGTTCGTACGCGGAGACGGGCTACCGGGTGCTGCCGCACGAGAACGGCCATGTCTTCGGCCTCCCCGACCTCTACACGGCGGAGGGCGGCGGCGCGGTCGGGCACTGGGACATCATGTCCGAGGACTGGGGCGCCAACAACGATCTGCTGGGCTGGCACAAGTGGAAGCTCGGCTGGCTCGAC
>NZ_QQNA01000126.1 GCF_003346515.1 Streptomyces corynorhini | reverse complement strand
GTGCTCGATGGCGCGCTGGCGCAAGGTCTGAGGACGGCAGAGGGGACCGCCCCCGCACCGGTTGTCCCCCCCTTCCGGCGCGGGGGCGGTCCCCTCTGCCGTCCTCAGACCTTGCGCCAGCGCGCCATCGAGCACGAGAAGACCCCGAAGAGCGCCAGCCCCACCGCGACCACGGCCAGCAGCCACGGCCCCGCCGGGGTGTCGGTGAACGAGCGCAGGGTGTTGTCGAACCCCTTCGCCTTGTCCGGCTCGTACGCGACGGCCGCCAGTACCACGAAGACACCGGCCGCCGTGAACAGCACACCGCGCGCGGATCCGCCGCCCACGCCCGCCACATCGACGAACCGCCGCTGGACGCGCGACATCTCGCCCAGCTTCAGATGCTTGTGGTACTTGCGCAGCACCGCGCGGCCGCCGATCCACAGTCCGGCGAGCGCCACCCCGACCCCGGCGGCGCCCACGATCCACCGGCCGCCCGGCAACTCCAGGGCCCGCGCCGTGACATCGCGCGACTCCTGGTCGCTCGACCCCTTGCCGCTGCCCTTCTCGCCGACCGCGAACGCCAGTACCGAGTACGCGGAGAATCCGTAGAAGACGGCCCGCCCGCCGGACAGCAGCCGCTTGCCCGCCTTGGACCCGTCGGGCCCCGACAGGCCGAACAGCGCCTCGGAGAGCCGCCACAGCGCCATCCCGGCCAGCCCGACGCCGACCGCCCACAGCAGGACCGATCCCATCGGCTTCGCGCCCAGCTCCGCGAGCGCGCCGCCCTTGTCGGCCTGCCGGCCGCTGCCGAACGCGACGCGCAGCGCCAGTACCCCGATGAGCAGGTAGATCACGCCCCGCGACGCGAATCCCCAGCGGGCCGCCGCGTCCATGGCGGAGCTGTTCGCCGCGCGCCGTGCCTTGTCCTGTCCGTCCCGTGCCGTGCTCTGTACGTCCATGTGGGCCTCCGGGACCCAGGTGCCCCGGTCCCGCTCGGGGAAACGGCGGGCACGGGGTGCGTCCGGCTGCCGCGCCGTCTCAGATAGTAGGAAGTCCGAGTAATGGTGCAGACAGGAAGCCGCCCCTCGCTTAGCTTGGAATGAGCCGATCGTCTCGCTCCATCCAGCGAAGGGCGGTCGTGGGCCCGCGCCACGCAGGCAACCCCTGCCGCGCACACGCCCCCGCCCCGGCGCCCGGCCCGTCCGGAAGGGATCGCCCGGACAGGCCCCGCAGACGCATCACGCGGGCTCGTTCCCGCGTGTCCCCCACTGCCCGAAGGAGTCGATCACCATGGCCGAGACGACTGTCCGCCGCCGGGTCCGTCACACCCCGCGCACCAGCGAGTCCGACCGCAAGAACGCCGCCGCCGCCCTCCAGCGCGCCCTCGACCGCAGGGACAACGGCGGCTCGACCGGCCACTGACGCCCGGCGGCCGACGCGGCCGACCCGGCCGACCCGACCGGCCCGGCCGGCCCGGCCGTCAGCGGGTGACCGTGAAGTGGTCGATACGCCGGCCCGTCTCGGCCAGCGCGGAGACCCGCAGCTCGGGGCGGTGCCCCGTGGTCACCTCGACGGCGAGGAACGAGAAGCCGGTGTAGCGCACCCGGGACCACTCCACGGTCTCGGTGGCCTTCGCCCCGTCCGCCGCCCAGTGGTAGGTGGGCACGCTCTCCAGGTCGGCCACCCGGCCCTCGTAGCTGTCCGGCACCGGGAAGTCGTACAGCGCCTTGCCCGCGCCGCCCGCCGTCACGTACACGATGCCGTCGCGCACCGAGCTGACGGACTCGCCGATCGGCACCCGCCGCCCGACGGCGCCGCCGCGCAGCGCGTCCGTCCGCTCGTACACGTGGTTGTGGCCGTTGACGACCAGATCCACGCGGTGCTTCTCGAACAGCGGCACCCACGCGTCCCGCACGCCGCCGTCGGAGGCGTGCGCGTTCGTCGTGGAGAAGGCGCAGTGGTGGAAGAAGACCACGACGAAGTCGATGTCCCGGTCCCGGCGCAGTTCGCCCAGCCGCCTGTCCAGCCACCGGGTCTGGGCGCCGTCCGTGTAGCCGGTGTTGGCGCGGATCTCGTGCGAGACGTCATTGGCGTCCAGCGCCACCACGGCCACGTTGCCGTACGTGAACGAGTACACGCCCGGCGACTTCACCGGGTCGGGCCCGTCCGACGGCAGCGTCCAGCGCGCGTTCTGCCCGCCGTAGCCGTTCGGCGAGTACCACGCCTCCATGTCGTGGTTCCCGGTCGTCACCATCCACGGCACCCGCGCGGCGACCGATTCGGTCTGCGCCAGGAACTGGTCCCACACGCGCGCGTCGTAGGTGTCGGCGGGCAGCCCCTGGCCGTTGCCGTCCGCGTAGCAGAGGTCCCCCGCGTGCAGGTGGAAGGCCGGGTTCTGGCCCAGGATCACCTGGTCGTTGGCGAGGGCGTCGTACGAGACGCCCTGGTCGCCGAAGGCCGTGAAGACGAACGGCTCGGCGTGCGAGGGGGCGGTGCGGAAGCTGCCGACCGTACCGAGACGCCACGCGTCCGCCGGGTCGAAGCCGTCGTGGCCGACGCCGTAGTAGTACGTCGTGCCGGGGCGCAGCCGCTCCAGCGCGGCGTGCAGATAGTACTGGTCGACGGCGGGCAGCTTCGCCGACAGCGACGGCGTGTGCAGCGGCCGGACCTCCGCCCCGACCCGCTGGCTCAGCTCCCAGGGCTTCAGCCCGACCCGCAGATACGGACGGCGCACCGGCAGCGGCACCTGCCACGAGACCGTCATCCGGGTCCGCGGGTCGGAGCCGTAGGCGAGATGGCGGCCGAAGGGCGCCACCAGCGACCCGTCCACCCGGGTCGCGGCCGACGACGGCAGGAAGGCGGGGGAGGCCGCCGCGCCCGGCTGGGCGGTGGCGGAGCTGGAGCCGAGCAGCCCGGCGCCCGCCACCGAACCGGCGGTGAGCGTCCCGGCGCGCAGCAGCGCGCGCCGGCCGATCCTGGCCCGCAGATACGCGTGCTGCTCCGGCATGGTCATGCGGGAGGCGAGAGGGCCGGGGATCCCGACCCGCGGAGTGGGAGATTCCATGACCCGACCGTCGCACCGCCGGGTGGCTTCCGCGTGGAGCCCCGGCGTCCAAGGGGCGACCGCATCGCCATGTGTCCACAGAATGGACGCACCGTGTCATGGGGTGGGACGGGCGTTAGGCTGCCGTCATGTCTCGCAGCCTCAGTCTCGCAGTGATCCCCGGCGACGGTATCGGACCGGAAGTGGTGGCCCAGGGCCTCAAGGTCCTCACGGCCGTTCTTCCGCAGGACGTGAAGCTGGAGACGACGGAGTTCGACCTCGGCGCCGGCCGCTGGCACCGCACCGGAGAGACCCTCCCGGACGCGGACCTCGAAGCGCTCAAGGGCCACGACGCGATCCTGCTCGGCGCGATCGGCGACCCGTCCGTGCCGTCCGGCGTGCTGGAGCGCGGGCTGCTGCTCAAGCTGCGCTTCGCCTTCGACCACTACGTGAACCTGCGTCCGTCGAAGCTGTTCCCCAACACGGCGACCCCGCTGGCCGGCCGGCCGGAGATCGACTTCGTCGTCGTGCGGGAGGGCACCGAGGGCCCCTACACGGGCAACGGCGGCTCCCTGCGCACCGGCACGCCCGCCGAGGTGGCCACGGAGGTCAGCCTCAATACGGCGTACGGCGTGGAGCGCGTCGTGCGTGACGCGTACGCGCGGGCCGACTCCCGTCCGCGCAAGAAGCTGACGCTGGTCCACAAGAACAACGTCCTCGTCTACGCGGGCCACCTGTGGAAGAACATCTTCGACCGGGTCGGCCGGGAATACCCCCAGGTCACCACCGACTATCTGCACGTCGACGCGGCGACGATCTTCTTCGTCACCCAGCCCGACCGCTTCGACGTGATCGTCACCGACAACCTCTTCGGTGACATCCTCACCGACCTGGCCGCCGCCGTGACCGGCGGTATCGGCCTGGCCGCGTCCGCGAACATCAATCCGGACCGCACCTTCCCGTCCATGTTCGAGCCCGTCCACGGCTCGGCACCGGACATCGCGGGCCAGGGGAAGGCCGACCCCACGGCCACCGTCCTCTCGGTCGCCCTGCTGCTGCGGCACCTCGGCTTCGACGCCGAGGCCGCCCGGATCGAGGAGGCCGTCGCGGCCGACCTCGCCGGGCGCGACGGTACGGCCGCCTCCGCGCGGACCACCGACGAGATCGGCGACGCGCTCGCCGTACGCGTAGCGAGCTGACCCGACGACTTCCTCACGCAGCCGCCGGGTCCCCACGGAACCCGGCGGCTGCGCTGTGCGTGCGGCCGGGTGACACCATCAGCCCCGGACCGCACTCACCCCGGCGCCCACCCAGCCGTTTCCGTCCCCGCCCGTCCGAGCGATAATCGGGAGGGGCCGCGGCACACGGGAATGCTCGGACGTCCTCGTAGACGTAGCGGTGTGAGCACGGTCCGTCACACACAACCGGTGAAGGACGAGTATTCATGACCACGCCAACGACGATCGAACTCAAGCCCTCCGCCAGTCCGCTGTCCGACGCGGAGCGCGAGGCGATCCTGGCCGCCCCCGGGTTCGGCCGGTACTTCACCGACCACATGGTGACGATCAGGTGGACGGAGGGGCGCGGCTGGCACGACGCGCAGCTCGTCCCGTACGGTCCGCTCTCGCTGGACCCGGCCAACATGACCCTGCACTACGCGCAGGAGATCTTCGAGGGGCTCAAGGCGTACCGCCGCCCCGACGGCACGGTCGCCACCTTCCGCCCCGAGGCCAACGCCGCCCGCTTCCAGAGTTCGGCCCGCAGGCTCGCCATGCCCGAGCTGCCCGTCGAGACGTTCATCGCCGCGTGCGACGCGCTCGTCCGGCAGGACAGGGCGTGGGTGCCGGCGCACGGCGGCGAGGAGTCCCTCTACCTCCGCCCGTTCATGATCGCCGCGGAGGTCGGGCTCGGCGTCCGGCCGGCCGACGAGTACCTCTTCCTCGTCATCGCCTCGCCCGCCGGCGCCTACTTCCCCGGCGGCGTGGAGCCGGTCTCCGTCTGGCTCTCGGAGAACTACGTCCGCGCGGTCCCCGGCGGCATCGGCGACGCCAAGACCGGCGGCAACTACGCGGCCTCCCTGCTCGCCCAGGCCGAGGCGGCGGAGAAGGGCTGTGCCCAGGTGGCCTACCTGGACGCGGTCGAGCACCGCTGGGTCGAGGAGCTGGGCGGGATGAACCTGTACTTCGTGTACGGGGACCGGATCGTCACACCGGAGCTGACCGGCTCCCTGCTGGCGGGCATCACCCGTGACTCGCTGCTCAAACTGGCCGGAGACCTCGGCTACACCTCCGAGGAGGGCCGGATCTCCAAGGAGCAGTGGCGCCGCGACGCGGAGAACGGCACCCTCACCGAGGTCTTCGCCTGCGGTACGGCCGCGGTGATCACCCCGGTCGGCGTCGTCAAGTCGGCGGGCGGCGAGTGGACCCAGGCGGGCGGCGAGCCCGGCAAGGTCACGCTGGGGCTGCGTCAGGCGCTGCTCGACGTCCAGACCGGCAAGGGCGCGGACGCCCACGGGTGGATGCACGAGCTGGGCTGAGCGACGGCGCCCGCACCCGTTCCCCGGGTGCGGGCCGCCCCGGTCCGCACCGCCGCCCGCATGGTGAGACGGTTTCGGCCACCCGCCAGGGACGTGCGAAAATCAGGCCGTGCTTTCTTTCGCCATGATTATCGGCAGCGAGCGCGCCGGTCCGCAGTGACCGTTCCGTACCACCCCGTACGGCGCGGCCATCGTGCCCCAGACCCGCGCGCAGACCTCTCGCACCCGCGAGGGGTTTTTTCGTTTTCCGGCCCCACCCCGGCCGAGAACGGGCCGCACGCGATGATGGGGGCAAGTGGAGCGAGACCTTCCACTCGACAGGAGCAGACCACCATGACCACAGAGTCCGCGGAGACAGCCGACAGTTTTCATGTCTTCGACACGACGCTGCGCGACGGCGCACAGCGCGAAGGCATCAACCTCACGGTCGCCGACAAGCTGGCCATCGCCCGGCATCTGGACGACTTCGGGGTGGGCTTCATCGAGGGCGGCTGGCCCGGTGCCAACCCCCGGGACACCGAGTTCTTCGCGCGCGCCCAGCAGGAGATCGACTTCCGGCACGCCCAGCTCGTCGCCTTCGGCTCCACCCGCCGACCCGGCGCCAAGGCGTCCGAGGACCCGCAGGTCAGAGCGCTGGTCGAGTCCGGCGCCCCGGTGGTGACCCTGGTCGCCAAGGCCCATGACCGCCATGTCGAACTGGCGCTGCGCACCACCCTCGACGAGAACGTGGCGATGGTCCGCGACACCGTCGCCCACCTGCGCGAGCGGGGCCGCCGCGTCTTCGTGGACTGCGAGCACTTCTTCGACGGCTACCGCGCCAATCCCGAGTACGCGAAGTCCGTCGTACGGGCCGCCGCGGAGGCGGGCGCCGATGTCGTCGTCCTGTGCGACACCAACGGCGGGATGCTGCCCGCGCAGATCCAGGCCGTCGTCTCCACCGTCCTCGCCGACACCGGCGCCCGCCTCGGCATCCACGCCCAGGACGACACCGGCTGCGCCGTCGCCAACACCCTCGCCGCGGTCGACGGGGGCGCCACGCACGTCCAGTGCACGGCCAACGGATACGGCGAGCGCGTCGGCAACGCCAACCTCTTCCCGGTCGTCGCCGCCCTGGAGCTGAAGTACGACAAGCGGGTGCTGCCCGAGGGCGCGCTCGCCGACATGACCCGGATCTCGCACGCCGTCGCCGAGATCGTCAACCTCGCGCCCTCCACCCACCAGCCCTACGTCGGGGTCTCCGCCTTCGCCCACAAGGGCGGGCTGCACGCCTCCGCGATCAAGGTCGACCCCGACCTGTACCAGCACATCGCCCCCGAGCTGGTCGGCAACACCATGCGGATGCTGGTCTCCGACATGGCGGGCCGCGCCTCCGTCGAGCTGAAGGGCAGGGAGCTGGGCATCGACCTCGGCGGCGACCGCGATCTGGTCGGCCGCGTCGTCGGCCGGGTCAAGGAGCGCGAGCTGAAGGGGTACACGTACGAGGCGGCCGACGCCTCCTTCGAGCTGATGCTCCGCGAGGAGGTCGAGGGCCGGGCCCGCGGCTACTTCCGTACCGAGTCCTGGCGCGCGATCGTCGAGGACCGCCCCGACGGCACGCACGCCAACGAGGCCACCGTGAAGCTGTGGGCCAAGGGCGAGCGCATCGTCTCCACCGCCGAGGGAAACGGCCCGGTCAACGCGTTGGACCGGGCCATGCGGGTCGGGCTGGAGCGGATCTATCCGCAGCTCGCCAAGTTCGAGCTGGTGGACTACAAGGTCCGCATCCTCGAAGGCCGGCACGGTACGGAGTCCACCACCCGGGTGCTGATCACCACGGGCGACGGTGCCGGTGAGTGGTCCACGGTCGGGGTCGGCGAGAACGTCATCGCGGCCTCCTGGCAGGCGCTGGAGGACGCGTACACGTACGGGCTGCTGCGCGCCGGGGTCGAACCGGCGCAGTGACCCGGTCCGACCCCGGCCCGGGTCACTGGCTCTGGAGCCGCCACTTCTGGTTGGCGGCTCCGGTGCGGGTCCAGATCTGGGCGCGGGCGCCGTTGGCCGCGGAGTTGTCCGCCACGTCCAGGCACTTGCCGCCGAGCCCGGTGAGGGCGCCGGAGGCCGCCGGTCCGCCGCCGGACGGGTCGCCCGACCAGGTGAAGGTGGCCGAGGTCTTGCCGGGCAGCGCGTAGCTGAACGTCCGGCCGCCCCAGTTGACGCGCGTCTCGCGGGCCGTCGACGCGCCGTTGTAGGCGATCAGCGCCTTGGAGCCGTCCGGGTTGCGCCAGGCCACGTTGGGCACCGCGGTGGACGCGGTCGAGGAGATCCGCTGCGCGCCGGGCTTCACGAACTTCGTGAGGTGGCCCATCGTGTAGTACTCGATCGTGTAGTCGACCTGGCCGTGCCGGCTGTCCCCGTTGTGGACCGTCACCAGACCGTCGCAGGTGCCGCAGCCGCCGTTGTGCGGGCCGCTGTCCTTCATCCAGGCCGGTGCCGTCCACGGCGAGGCCATCGTCGAGAGGGCCGGGTTGAGCTGCTTGGCCTGCTTGGTCAGCGGCAGGATGTCCGCCAGGTCATGGGCGAGGGAGAACCGCGCGAGGGACGGATCGCTCTGGCCCGCCGGGAGGTCGTCGTACGTGTAGCCGAACCGGGCGAGGTCGGAGCCGCCCATGGGGTTGCGGACGAAGGAGAGCCCGATGCCCTCGGTGGGGGAGAAGAGCTTCTTCATCGTGTCGTCACGGGTCGCCTGGGAGAGCGCCCCGCTGCCCTTCATCAGCCAGGCGGCGGTATCGGTGAAGGAGGCGCCGCCGCCGGTGAAGGTCTGGTAGCGGGTGGATTCGTCCACCGTGATGTTCTCGCCGCTGCCGCCGCTGCCCGCCCGGAAGGTGACGGGGGTCTGCTGCTGGAGGCCGCGGGTGACATGACGGCCGCCGCTGTCGTCGGTCGTCATGTCAGCCAGATGCCGACCTGCTCGTCGGCGGCCCGCGCCGTACCCGCGGAGAGGCCGGTGAGTCCCGCGGTGGCGAGGGCTCCCGCGAGGAGAACCCTCGTCAGCCGCCGCCCGGTACCAGTCGATCTCGACATAGGTCTGCTGCCCTTCTCGGCAGAGGAGGTGGGGGGTGGTGCGGCGCGCCGTACCGGTGAGGGGTGGCGCGTCCGTGCCGTGCGGCGTGAGTGAACTGCTGTTGAGAACTCCCGTCAAAGGGGGCGCGTATTCACAACCTGAACGCACAACGCCGGTCCATCGCCTGCGACTTGCGCTCTGGCCTGGTACGCGGCAAAGGTCCGAACCAATCCTCGGGCGCGGTGCGGCGTGAAGTGTTGACGGCTGTGGGCAGCGCCCGTCGATTTTGCCCCTCGTTTACTCGTCCGGTATTGCCATACTTCGGGTAGCGTCGGGGTATGAGGCCGAGGCTGTTTTCCACACTTTCCGGGCTGCTTCTCGTCTTTTCCGCGGCCGCCGTCGCCGCCGCGCCCCTCGCGACGGCCGCCGACACCGGTCCCGCGGCCGTGGGCGCGGCGCTGAAGGAGGGGCCGGTCTATGTGGATCCCCGGGCCGCCTCCCAGCTCCCGGCGGCGGACGCCGAGGCGCTGGCGAAGAAGATCAAGGACGCGGGCAAGCCGGTCTTCGTGGCCGTCCTGCCCGCCACGGCGGAGTTCCCGAAGGACAGCGTGCTGCGGACGGTGCGGACGCAGACCGGGGTCACCGGGCTGTACGCCATCCGCCTCGGTGACTCCTTCGGCGCCGACGCCGACCGTACGGTCATGTCGCGGCAGGCCGTCGCCAACCTCGCCGACGCGGTCAGGGGCGGCGGCCCCGTCGACACGGTGACCGAGCTGAACAACTTCGTGGACCAGGCGCTCCCGCAGGCCCGGGGCCAGGCCCCCGCTTCGTGGGGCACCGCCTCGGGCGGCGACGGCGGCGGCGACTCGACCGCCGGTCTCGTCGCGCTCGGCTCGATCGCCGTGGTGGGCGGCGCCGGGGCGTACGCCGTCACGCGCAGGAACCGCCGCAAGAAGGAGGAGCGCGAGCGGGAGGCGCTGGAGAAGCTGCGGGTCGTCGTGGACGAGGACATCACCGCCTTCGGGGAGGAGCTGGACCGGCTCGACTTCCACCCCGCGGAGGCGGGCGCGGACGACGCCATGCGCGCGGACTACGCGCACGCCCTGGACGCCTACGAGAGCGCCAAGTCGCTGATGGGCGCGGCCCGGCGGCCCGACGACGTACGGGGCGTGACCCGGGCGCTGGAGGACGGCCGGTTCTCCCTGGCCGCGCTGGCCGCGCGACGGCGGGGCGCGCCGCTTCCCGAGCGCCGCTCGCCGTGCTTCTTCGACCCGCGCCACGGCCCCTCGACGACGGACGCGCAGTGGTCCCCGCCCGCCGGGGCGGCGCGGTCCGTGCCGGTCTGCGCGGCCGACGCGGCGCGGCTGGCGGACGGCGAGGACCCGGCGGTGCGTACGGTGGCGACCGAGCAGGGGCCCCGCCCCTACTACGAAGCGGGTCCGGCGTACGGTCCGTGGGCCGGGGGCTACTTCGGCGGCGGCCTGCTGCCGGGGCTGCTGGTCGGGACGATGCTCGGCTCGATGATGGCGAGCCCCGCGTACGCCGCGGACTTCGGCGGCGGTGACGCCTCCGGCTTCGGCGGCGGCGACTACTCGGGCGCGGACTTCGACCCGGGCGACTTCGGCGGCGGGTTCGGCGGTGGGGGAGGGGACTTCGGCGGCGGCGGCGGCGGCTTCGACGGCGGGGGCGGCGGCTTCTGAGCCCCGCCTCTCGCGCTCCCGTCCGGCGCGCTGCTGTCCCGGGCGCTGCCGTCCGGCGCGCTGCCGCCTCTCGCGCCGCCGTCCCGCGCGCTCCCGTACTTCCGTCCGCCGGTCATCGCCGACTCAGACGGTGACCGCGGCCTTCTTGATCGCGGAGATGTCGAAGCTCAGCTTGACCTTGTCGCTGACCATCACGCCACCGGTCTCCAGCGCCGCGTTCCAGGTCAGACCCCAGTCGGAGCGCAGAATGGCGGCGCTGCCCTCGAACCCGACGCGCTCGTTGCCGTACACGTCGGTGGCCGAGCCGTGGAACTCCAGGTCGATGGTGAGCGGCTTGGTGACGTCCTTGATGGTCAGATCGCCGATGAGCCGGTAGGTCTCCGCGTCGAGCGGCTCGACCGAGGTGGAGCGGAAGGTCATCTTCGGATACGTCTCGGCGTCGAAGAAGTCACCGCTGCGCAGATGGCCGTCGCGGTCCGCGATACCGGTGTCGACGCTGGCGATCGAGACATCGATGGACGCGGTGGAGGCGGCCGGGTTCGCGCCGTCCAGGTTGAGGTACCCCTCGTGTTCGCCGAACGACCCCCGGACATTGGTGACCATCGCGTGCCGGACGGTGAAGCCGATCGTGCTGTGGGCGGCGTCGATGGTGTATGCACCGGTAAGCGCGGCCAGCGCCGGGTCCGCCTCGCGGGTGGCGGTGGCGGAGCTGTCGTTCTTGCGGCCGAAGAGAGCCATGGTTCCTCCTGCGAGTGATTGTTTAAGCTTCAACGAGATGACCCTAACGCCATCTCGTTCAAACTTCAACAACATCGGGGATCCGTGCGGACAGTTCACCCAGGTGAACCGTCTTCGTTGTCATGTACGCGCGTAGACCTGGGCAGAATCCACTCCGTTGCCCGCCCGATCCTCAGCAGAAGAGGGATTCCCCCCATGAAAATCCGCTCGGTCCTCACCGCTCTCGCCCTTGTCGCGGGCGCGCTCCTGACCCCCGGCTTCGGGGTGCTCGCGGCGGCCACCGACGCCCAGGCGGCCACGAAGATCACGCACGCCACGGCGGCCTCGATGTTCGGCTCCTCGGGGATCACCTGGTCGTCGTCGGGCGGCTGCTCCCACCGGAACGTCGCGACGTGTACGTCGTTCGACCAGCTCAACCTGGACACCGCCAAGGGGGCCCAGACGCTCAGGAGCGCCACCGGCTGCGCCCTCAACATCACGGGAGGCACGGAGACCGGACACGCGAGCGGCACGTACTCGCACTGGAACGGCTACAAGCTCGACTTCGGCAAGTCCACCTGCGTCACCAACTACATCAAGAACACCTTCGCCTACATCGGTGTGCGCGGCGACGGCGCCCAGCAGTGGCAGTCCGGCTCCGGCAACGTCTACGCGGACGAGGGCAACCACTGGGACGTGACCTACTACAACTGCGGCGGCTGCTGACGCCGTACGCGACGGTGCCCCGCCCCCCACCGGCCGGTCCGGGGGAGAGCGGGGCACCGCGAGGGCCGGCCGGTGGCTCAGGAGCCGACCGTCACCGTCCAGCGGCGCGGATTGCCGTCGTGGGCCGCGCCCGAGACATCCGGCTGACCGTCGGGCTGGACGTCGTCGTACGGGAAGGCGTAGCCGATCGGCGTGTTGGCGTGCACCACCCGGGCGAAGTGGTTGGTGACCGGGTCCTGGTAGTAGTCCGCCGCCGTGGCGCCGTTCGGCTGGTCGGCGTGGCTGAGGACCGTCGAGCGGTTGAAGGCGGCGCCGAGCCGCGCCAGCAGCCCCTTCTTGTCGTCCGAGTCCTCGGGGTTGTTGGCGAACGGCCCGCTGTTGCAGGTGAAGATGTCCATCGAGGTCGGCTTGGCGAAGGTGTGGCCGCCGTCGAAGGTGAGGGTGTCGCCGCTCACCCGGCCGGTGAACACGCCCCGGCCGCCCTGGAGGTCGATCTTCAGATCCGTCGAGCGGTACTTCTCCCACACCTGGTCGACATAGCTGTCGAAGACGTTGGCGAAGGGGGTCTCGCCCGCCAGGTTCTGCGGGGAGATCACCCGCAGGACCTTGCCGTCGCTGCCGCGCAGCACCAGCTTGTCCCACGGGTGCCCGTCCACCGCGGCCTGTTCGGTCAGCCCGTCCGCGATCTTCTGCAGGGCGCCCTCGGGCAGCGGGGCGACCGTGTGGGTGGCGTCGCCCTCCAGGGTGATGCCGATGGGCAGCCCGGTCACCAGGTCGACGTAGCTGATGTTGGAGAAGAGCTGGTCCGAGTTGAAGGTGAACTCGCAGAAGGACCAGGTGCGGTCGTAGTTGGGGTCCGCCTCGGTCGCGAAGGCCGGTTCGACCAGCGAGGGGCCGGGGTTGAGGAAGAAGTCCAGCGTGTCGTCGCGGACGAAGTAGACGCGCGCGCCGAACATCTGGGGCAGCTTCAGCACCACGGGCTCGCCGCCCGCCGGGTTCAGCGGGATCGCGCAGTCCACCGGCAGCGGGGTCTGCGGGGCGCCGGGCGACTCCGGCCGGTAGACGCTGCCGTCGGCGCGCAGCAGCACCCAGCCGTTGGTGGCGGCGTCGTGGCCGGTGACGTACGCGCTGACCGAGCCGGGCAACGACGTGTTCTGGAGGGCGATTTCGCAGGTCTCCGGGGCGGCCGAGGCGTGGGGGCTCAGGGCGCTTCCCCAGACGGGGTAGGTGAGGGCCGTCGCTGCGGCGGCCGTGCCGGTGAGGAACAGTCGGCGGGATATCACGGAAGATCTCCTGATACGTGGGGGGACGCCGGGCGCGGCGTGTGGGAGGAGGCGCCCTGCGTTGGCCCCCCACTCTTGCTACGCATGGGGAACCAGTCAAGAGTTGAGTCTGAGAGCGCTCTCACAGCGGCGGTGTGTGCCCCTCGGGTCACGGCCCGGTGTGATACACCGGTGAACAGCCGCTCCGTGAGCAGCTGTTGGGGCGCGCTTTCCCGTCCGGGTCCGATCCTGGAGGTTCCCCGTGCCGCCGCCGCCCGTCCCTTCCCGCTCCGCCGCCGGTTCCCGACGCGCCTTCCTGGCCGCCGCACTGGCCACCGCCGGAGCGGGCGCGCTGTCCGCGCCGCTCCTCGCCGCGCCCGCCGGGCCCGCCGCCTTCGAGGAGCTGCGGCTGCGCTGGGTCGATCTCCAGCTCGGCACCGGCTACGACCCCGCCGCCGAGCCCTACGCCTCCCGGCTCGCCGCCACCGGCGAACTCGCCGCCCGGTGGCGGCGGTCGATGGCGCCCGCGCCCTCGCACCTGTGGCCCGACCGCCCCTTCGACCCGCCCTCCGGCATCACCCAGAGCTACACCAGGCTCTGGACCATGACCCGCGCGTACGCCCTGCCCGGCACCGGAGGCACCGGTGACCCCGCGCTGCTCGCCGACGTCGTGCGCGGACTCGACCACCTCGCCGCGACGGTCTACCACCCCGCCACCACCCCCTACGGCAACTGGTGGGAGTGGCAGATCGGCAGCCCCCGGCCGCTCATGGACATCACCGCCGTCCTGTACGAGCGGCTCACCGAGGAGCGCAGGACCGCCGCCCACGCCGCCGTCGACCACTTCGTCCCCGACCGGCTGCTCACCGACTACTCGGGCACCAGCACCGGAGCCAACCGCGTCGACCTCTGCCGCTCGGTCGCGCTGCGCGGTGTCCTCGGCGCGGCCCCCGACCGGATCGCCCTGGCCCGCGACGCCCTCTCGCCCGTCTTCCCGTACGTGAGCGCGGGCGACGGGCTCTACGCCGACGGCTCGTTCGTCCAGCACACCACCGTCGCCTACTCGGGCACGTACGGTCAGGTCCTGCTGGACGGCCTCGGCCGGCTCCTCGCCCTGCTCGCCGGATCCGCCTGGGCGGTCACCGATCCTGACCTGGGCATCGTCTTCGACAGCGTGGAGCGCGGCTACGCCCCGCTGATCTACAACGGGCTGGTGATGGACAGCGTCAGCGGCCGGGCCGTCAGCCGCGGCGTCCTCGCCGGTGACGGAGGTGAAGGCCAAGGGGTCCTGCGCGGCGACCACTTCCACGGCCAGGGGCTGATCGCGGCCGTCGCGCTGCTCGGCGAAGCGGCCTCCCCGGTCGAGCGCGAGCGGTGGAGCGCCCTGGTCAAGGGGTGGATCGAACGCGACACGGTGTCGCCCGTGCTCACCGCCCCGCAGTTCGACGTGGCCGATCTCGCCCGGCTGCGGGCCGTCGCCGCCCGCCCGGTGGCACCGGCCCCCGAGCCGACCGGCCACACCCTGTTCGCCGCCATGGACCGGGCCGTGCACCGCCGCCCCGGCTGGGCCGCCAACATCGCGATGGCCTCCGACCGCATCGCGCACTACGAGTGCGGCAACGGCGAGCACCCGCGCGGCTGGCACACCGGCGCGGGAATGCTCTACTGGTGGCGCGCCGACACCGGCAACGACCAGTACACCGACTGGTTCTGGCCCACGGTCGACCCCTACCGGCTGCCCGGCACGACGGTCTCCACCCGGCGGCTGGCGGACCGGGCCGGTGGCGAGTGGGGCGAGCCCCGGCCGGACGTACGGTGGGTCGGCGGCGTCACCGACGGCGAGTACGCCGCCGTGGGCCAGCACCTCAAGGGGCTCGGCTCCACGCTCGAAGCCCGGAAGTCCTGGTTCTGCGTGGCCGACGCCGTCGTCTGCCTCGGCGCCGGGATCAGCTGTACGGACGGGGTGCCGGTCGAGACGGTCGTCGACAACCGGAACCTGGGCGAGAGCGGTGCGCACGCCCTCACCCTCGGCCCCGGCGGGGCGGGCGGTCCGCACGGCCCGCGCACCCGCTGGGCCCACCTGGCCGGTCACGGCGGCTGGGTCTTCCCCGGCGGCGCCGACCTGCGGACCCTCCAGGAGGACCGGACGGGAGCCTGGCGCGACATCAACACCGGCGGCTCACCCGAACGGCGCACCCGCCGCTACCGGACGCTCTGGCTGGACCACGGCACGGACCCGGTGGACGCCTCGTACAGCTACCTCCTGATGCCCGGCGCCTCCCGGCGCGCTCTCGCCGCCCGCGCCGCCGACCCGAGCTGGCTGCGGATCCTCGACAACAGCGCGGACCGGCAGGCCGTCGAGATCCGCTCCCTCGGCCGCGTCGCCGCGAACTTCTGGCGGCCCGGTACGGTGGGACCGCTCACCGCGACCGCGCCCGCCGCCGTCCTCGTCGCGGAGCGCGGCCGTACCGCTGAGCTGCGGGTCAGTGAGCCCGCACGCTCGGGAGAGCCGCTGGAGATCGTCTGGGACCGGCGGGTACGCCGGGTCACCGGCCTGGACCCCTCGGTCGAGGTGCTCGAAGCGGGCCGTAGGGTACGGCTGAGGATCACACCCGGAACCGCCGGCGCCGCCCATGGCTGTCTCCTGACCCTCCGCTGAAATATAGGGGGATCCCTACAACGGTTGGGGGTAGTGCTCTGTCCACCGTCACCTCCTCGTGTGCGGTTCTGTCCAGGCCCACCAGGAATTCCGCCGGGAGACTGTGCGGAGTCGACGGCGCGCTCGGCTTGGTCGGGTTCGTAGGGTTGGGACATGACCGTAGTGGACGAGACGCCGAGCGGGCCCGCCGACGCCCGGGGCCGTGTGGCCGAATTGCACGCGCTGCGCGAGGAGGCCCGCCGGGGCCCCAGCGACCGCGCCACCGAGGCCCAGCGCGCCAAGGGCAAGCTGACTGCCCGGGAGCGCATCGAGCTGCTGCTCGACGAGGGCTCCTTCAAAGAGGTCGAGCAGCTGCGCAGGCACCGCGCGACCGGCTTCGGCCTGGAGGCCAAGAGACCGTACACGGACGGTGTCATCACCGGCTGGGGCACGGTCGAGGGCCGCACGGTCTTCGTCTACGCCCATGACTTCCGGATCTTCGGCGGCGCGCTGGGCGAGGCCCACGCCACCAAGATCCACAAGATCATGGACATGGCCATCTCGGCCGGTGCCCCGCTGGTCTCGCTGAACGACGGCGCCGGCGCCCGGATCCAGGAGGGCGTCTCCGCCCTCGCCGGTTACGGCGGCATCTTCCAGCGCAACACCCGCGCCTCCGGTGTCATCCCGCAGATCAGCGTGATGCTCGGCCCGTGCGCGGGCGGCGCCGCCTACAGCCCGGCCCTCACCGACTTCGTCTTCATGGTCCGCGAGACCTCGCAGATGTTCATCACGGGCCCGGACGTGGTCAAGGCCGTCACCGGCGAGGAGATCACCCAGAACGGCCTCGGCGGCGCCGATGTGCACGCCGAGACCTCGGGCGTCGCGCACTTCGCGTACGACGACGAGGAGACCTGCATCGCCGAGGTGCGCTACCTCCTGTCGATGCTCCCGCAGAACAACCGCGAGAACCCGCCCACGGTCGTCTCCGAGGACCCGGCCGACCGCCGCTCCGAGGTGCTGCTCGACCTGGTGCCCGCCGACGGCAACCGCCCCTACGACATGCACAAGGTGATCGAGGAGCTGGTCGACGACGGCGACTACCTGGAGATCCACGAGCGCTGGGCCCGCAACATCATCTGCGCCCTGGCCCGGATCGACGGCCAGGTCGTCGGCATCGTGGCCAACCAGCCGCAGTCCCTCGCCGGTGTCCTGGACATCGAGGCGTCCGAGAAGGCTGCGCGCTTTGTCCAGATGTGCGACGCTTTCAATATCCCGATCGTCACGCTGCTGGATGTGCCCGGCTTCCTGCCCGGCGTCGACCAGGAGCACGGCGGGATCATCCGGCACGGTGCCAAGCTGCTGTACGCCTACTGCAACGCCACCGTGCCCCGGATCTCCCTGATCCTGCGCAAGGCATACGGAGGCGCCTACATCGTCATGGACTCCCAGTCCATCGGGGCCGACCTCACCTACGCCTGGCCGACCAACGAGATCGCCGTGATGGGCGCCGAAGGCGCCGCCAACGTCATCTTCCGCAAGCAGATCGCCGAGGCCGAGGACTCCGAGGCCATGCGCACCCGCATGGTCAAGGAGTACAAGGCCGAACTGATGCACCCGTACTACGCGGCGGAGCGCGGACTGGTGGACGACGTCATCGACCCCGTGGAGACCCGCGAGGTGCTCGCGAGCGCCCTCGCGATGCTCCGTACGAAACACGCGGACCTGCCGTCCCGCAAGCACGGCAACCCCCCGCAGTGATCCCCGCGCCCGCCAACGAGAAGACGGAGAGAAGACTTCCATGAGCGATTCCGCGAACGACTCCCTGCTGCGCGTCGAGAAGGGCCAGGCAGGCCCGGAGGAACTGGCCGCCATCACCGCGATCCTGATGGCCCGCGCCGCCTCCCGGCCGCAGGCGGTCGACGCCCGCCGGGGCCGTACCACGGCCGGCTGGCGCAGACTGGAGCGCACCCCCGGCTTCCGTGCCCCGCACAGCTGGCAGGGCTGAGCACCCCGTAGCACGGCCGGGCCCACTTTCCGGCCCGGCCACGGCGAAGGCCCCCGCACTCTCACCGAGTGCGGGGGCCTTCGCCGTGCGGCGTCCTGCCCTACCGGAGTCGTGCCATGAGGGCGTGTTCGACGAGGGTGATGAGTCCGCTCTTGGCGTCGGCGCGGTGGCGGGCGTCGGTGGTGATGATGGGGGTGTCGGGGCCGATCTGGAGTGCTTCGCGTACTTCGTCGGGGGTGTAGGGCTGGTGTCCGTCGAAGCCGTTGAGGGCGATGACGAAGGGGAGTCCTGAGTTTTCGAAGTAGTCGACGGCGGGGAAGCAGTCGGCGAGGCGGCGGGTGTCGACGAGGACGACGGCGCCGATGGCGCCGC
>NZ_QQNA01000125.1 GCF_003346515.1 Streptomyces corynorhini | reverse complement strand
TCGCCGCGTTGTCGTCGGTCATCCCCAGGGTCTCGGCTTCGCTCGACCAGGGGAGACCCCGTCCGCTCCGCGTGGGCTCCCTCCTCCGCCTCGCGATCCACGGCACCAGACCCCGCTCCCTCATCCGGCCTGATCCAAACGAAAGACCCTAGCCCCTGGTGCCCGCGAAGAAGCCGGTGCCGTCTCCGCCGCCACCACCGCCGTCGGCGCCGCCGTTCTCCTCTTCGCTCTCGGACGTCGAGGGACTCGGATCCCCGGTGACCCCACCGTTGTCGTTGCCCTGGTTGTTGCCGCCGTTGTCGTCGCAGCCGAACAGCTTCTTGCAGCTCTCCGACGGGTCGGGGGACGGGGAGTCGGCCGGGGACTCGGTCACCGACTCCGACGGGGACTCGATCACCGACTCCGACGGGGACTCGTCCGGAGACTCGGACGGACTGGGCTCCGGGCTGGCGGCGCCGCCGCCGTAGACGGCCTCACCGATGGGCTCGGGCTTGGGGAAGGGCAGGGCCTTCTCGCCCTTCAGCGCTTCCTTCATGTAGTCCTGCCAGATCTCAGCGGGGAACGAGGCGCCGTGGATCTTGTCCTGGCCGCCCGTGCCGAACATCTCCTCGAACTTACGGTCCTTGTTCGACTCGTCGTCGTCCAGCCGGTACATGTCGATGGCGGTCGACAGCTGCGGTGTGTAGCCGACGAACCAGGCCGACTTGTTGCCGTCGGTCGTACCGGTCTTGCCCGCGACTTGGCGCCCCTCCAGCTTGGCGCTGGTACCGGTGCCCTTCTCCACGACCGTCTTCAGTACGTCGGTGACGTTGTCGGCGATCTGAGCGGAGAAGGCCGTCTTCTCTTTGCCGTCGTGCTCGTAGATGGGCTTGCCGCGCTTGAGGACCTTGGTGACGGAGTACGGGTCGTTCTGCTTGCCGCTGGCCGCGAAGGTGGCGTAGGAGCCGGCCATGCGGATGGCACTGGGGGAGGAGACACCGATCGAGAACGACGGAACGTTCGACTTGGAGAGCGTCTCGTCGTCGCGCAGACCGGCGGCGATGGCGACGTCCCTCACCGTGGAGATGCCGACGTCCATGCCGAGCTGGACGAAGGGGGAGTTGGCGGATTCACGCATGGCCTCGCGCAGGTCGATGGGCCCGTACGACTTGTCGCCGTCGTTGCGCTGGAGCCACTCCTTGTCCTCTTCGTTGGTCCAGACCGAACCGTCGTAGTTCTTGATCTTCAGCTTGTTGTCGCCGTTGTAGACGCTCTTGTCGGGTGACACCAGCGTCCGCTGGGCGTCCGACTGGTCGGGACCGAGGCTGGGGTCACGCTTGCCGTGCTGCATCGCGGCGGCCAGGACGAACGGCTTGAAGGTCGAGCCGACCTGGGCGCCCGTCTGGTCGGCGTTGTTGGTGTAGTGCTTGGTGGCGTCCTCGCCACCGTAGATGGCCACGATCTTCCCGGAGTCCGGAGCGACGGAGGCGCCGCCGAACTGGACGTGCGTGTCGGTCTTCGGACGCGCCTTGGGGTCGATGTTGGCCTTCTTGACCTTGGATACGGCCTTCTCCAGCTGGGCGACCTTGTTCTTGTTGAAGGTCGTGTGGATCTCGTATCCGCCCTTGGAGAGATCCTCGACGGTGAGGCCCTGGGTGTTGTTGTTGATGAAGTTCGCCTTGGCGAGGTCGACCAGATATCCGATCTGACCACCGAGGTCGTCGCTCTGCCTCACCGGTTTCGGCATGGGGAACTCGGTGTACTTGTCGCGCTGCGCCGCGTCGAGATGACCGTCCTTCACCATCTCGCCGAGGATCCACGCCCAGCGCTTCTTGGCACGGTCGGTGTTCTTCGCGGCGGTGGCGTTCGGGTTGTAACCGGGGTTGCCCGCCGGGTCGTAGAGGGTGGCGCCCTTCAGGAGCGAGGCGAGGAAGGCGCACTCACTGGGGTTCAGCTTCTCCGCGTCCTTGCCGTAGTACGTACGGGCGGCGGCCTGGATGCCCCACGCGCCGCGGCCGTAGTACGAGGTGTTCAGATAGCCCTCCATGATCGCGGGCTTCTTCATTTTGGAGCCGACCTTCATGGAGATGAACAGCTCTTTGTACTTACGGTCGAGCGTCTGGCTCTGGTCACCGAGCCGCGCGTTCTTGACGTACTGCTGGGTGATGGTGGAGCCACCCTGCGTGTTCCCGCCCATGGCCATGTTGTAGAGCGCCCGGCCCATGCCCATGAAGTCGACGCCGGGGTCCTTGCGGAACGACTTGTTCTCGGCGGAGATGACCGCGTTCTGCATCGCGGCGGGGATCTGGGCGATCCCGATGACCTGGCGGTTGGCCGACCCACCGGTAGCGGCGAGCTGTGTGCCGTCGTCCCAGTAGTAGACGTTGTTCTCGGCCTTCGACGCCAGATTCTGGTCGGGCACCTGGACCAGGGCGTACGAGACGGTCCCCGCGAGGAGTATCGAGCCGACGAAGGCCACGCCAAGCCCGGTGGTCTGCTTCCAGGAGGGCATCCACCGCTGCCAGCCGTCCTTGTTGTGGCGCGGGTAGTCGATCAGCCGCTTCTTGCCCGGCTCACCCCGGCCGCGGCCCGAGCCGTCGCCGCCTCCACCGCCGCGCCGGCCGCCGCGCTGGGCCGCGCGTCTGGCATCGGCACGGCTGAGAAAGGCCGGCTCCTCACCGTCATGGGCCCCGGAGGGCGATGCGGTGGATTCTCGGGAAGGGGCGGCGCGACGGCCTGATGACTGCTGGGCCGCACGCCTGGCCGCGGCTCGACCGCCGCCCTGTGGCTGTGACGGCTTGCGACGGTGCTCGCTCATCGAACGACTACTCCTCGGGCAGGCGCGTACGCCTGGAAGCGGCAGTTGAGTTCCGGTCCCCCGAAATGAACACGGACCGGCCCGGCATCGGGCTCATCCGAGATGTATGCGGAGAGCCGAGAGTCTCGACGCCGAACGGCGCCATTCGGTTCCCGGTGGTCTGCATGCCGCACACACTACGCACGGTCAAACCCCACCGAGGACTGAAGTTCACCCTAAATCAGGCAAGTTGCTTCATGAGAATTGTTGATGTGACGCCGTTCACCATGAGCCCCCTTGTCCCCACCGTCACTCCGTTCTATCGTCGTGATGTATCGAGTCGATACATCAGTACGGCATAAGCGTTCCGGAGAGCAGAGGAGGCGAGGGTGAGCAGACGCTCGGGCATCCTTGAGTTCGCCGTCCTCGGACTGCTGCGCGAGTCCCCCATGCACGGCTATGAGCTGCGCAAACGACTGAATACGTCGCTGGGGATCTTCCGCGCCTTCAGCTACGGGACGCTGTATCCATGCCTCAAGACGCTGGTGGCCAGCGGCTGGTTGATCGAGGAGCCGGGCAGCGCTCCCGAAGACGCGCTCGCCGCATCGCTCGCCGGCCGCCGGGCCAAGATCGTCTATCGGTTGACCGCGGACGGTAAGGAGCACTTCGAGGAGCTTCTGTCGCACACCGGCCCCGATGCCTGGGAGGACGAGCACTTCGCCGCTCGGTTCGCCTTTTTCGGGCAGACGGAGCGTGAGGTACGGATGCGGGTGCTGGAGGGCCGCCGCAGCCGGCTGGAGGAGCGCCTGGAGAAGATGCGCGCCTCCCTGGCCCGTACGCGCGAGCGTCTCGACGACTACACGCTTGAGCTGCAGCGCCACGGCATGGAGTCCGTGGAGCGCGAAGTGCGCTGGCTGAACGAACTCATCGAGAGCGAGCGGGCGGGGCGGGACCAGAGACGGTCCGGCCCCGGCAACCCCGCAGTACAAGAAGGCGCATCCGAAGAAACGGACGGCCTGCCCCGGCCCCGGGACGCCGCGTCTTCCGGGGGCACGCCCCCGGGACGTCCCGGACCGCCGGATCCGTCCGCGGACAGCGCCGAGTGAGGGACTGCACCTCCGCAGGGCCTCATCACGACCACTGACATCACACAGGGAGCAACCGCAATGGGTTCCGTACGCGTAGCCATCGTCGGCGTGGGCAACTGCGCCGCCTCACTGGTGCAGGGCGTCGAGTACTACAAGGACGCCGACCCGGCGGGCAAGGTACCGGGTCTGATGCATGTCACGTTCGGCGATTACCACGTGCGGGACATCGAGTTCGTGGCCGCCTTCGACGTGGACGCGAAGAAGGTCGGCCTCGACCTCGCGGACGCCATCGGCGCCAGCGAGAACAACACCATCAAGATCTGCGACGTGCCCTCCAAGGGCATCACCGTGCAGCGCGGCCACACCCTCGACGGCCTGGGCAAGTACTACCGCGAGACCATCGAGGAGGCGCCCGAGGCGCCCGTGGACATCGTCCGGGCCCTCAAGGACAGCAAGGCCGATGTCCTGGTCTGCTACCTGCCCGTGGGCTCCGACTCCGCCGCGAAGTACTACGCGCAGTGCGCCATCGACGCGAAGGTCGCCTTCGTCAACGCGCTGCCGGTCTTCATCGCCGGCACGAAGGAGTGGGCGGACAAGTTCACCGAGGCCGGTGTTCCGATCGTCGGCGACGACATCAAGTCCCAGGTCGGCGCCACCATCACGCACCGCGTGATGGCGAAGCTCTTCGAGGACCGGGGCGTCGTCCTGGACCGCACGATGCAGCTGAACGTGGGTGGCAACATGGACTTCAAGAACATGCTGGAGCGTGAGCGCCTGGAGTCCAAGAAGATCTCCAAGACGCAGGCCGTCACCTCGCAGATCCCCGACCGCGACCTGGGCGCCGACAACGTGCACATCGGTCCTTCGGACTATGTCGCCTGGCTCGACGACCGCAAGTGGGCCTACGTCCGGCTCGAGGGCCGCGCTTTCGGCGATGTTCCGCTGAACCTGGAGTACAAGCTCGAAGTCTGGGACTCCCCGAACTCCGCCGGTGTCATCATCGACGCCGTGCGCGCCGCGAAGATCGCCAAGGACCGCGGCATCGGTGGTCCGATCCTCTCCGCGTCCTCGTACTTCATGAAGTCGCCGCCGGTGCAGTACTTCGACGACGAGGCCCGCGAGAACGTCGAGAAGTTCATCGCCGGCGAGGTCGAGCGCTAGAAGTCTCGTTCGGATCGCGCCGGGCCCACGCGCCCTCGCCTGCGAGAAGGGTCACCTGACGGTCCGTCCGGTGACCCTTCTCGCAGCTCCCGCCGACTCCTATGTGACGCTGACACACATGTCTGTCGCACGTGATCTGCGCGTCCTCCTGCGCCTCGGCGACTTCCGGCGACTGCTGGCGGTCCGGCTGCTCTCCCAGGGAGCCGACGGCGTCTTCCAGGTCGCACTCGCCGCATATGTCGTCTTCTCCCCCGAGAAACAGACGTCACCCGCCGCGATCGCCTCCGCGATGGCCGTGCTGCTGCTGCCGTATTCGCTGGTCGGGCCGTTCGCCGGGGTGCTGCTGGACCGCTGGCGGCGGCGCCAGGTGTTCCTCTACGGGAACCTGCTGCGCGCCTTCCTGGCCGGCTGTACGGCGCTGCTCATCGTGGCGGAGGTCCCGGACTGGCTCTTCTACGCCTCGGCGCTCTCCGTCACCGCGGTCAACCGGTTCGTACTCGCCGGCCTCTCGGCCGCGCTGCCTCGCGTGGTCGACGAGGAGCGTCTCGTACTGGCGAACTCCCTCTCCCCGACGGCTGGCACACTCGCCGCGACCGCGGGCGGCGGACTGGCCTTTGTCGTGCGGCTGACGGTAGGGGACTCCGATGGAGCGGTGATGCTGCTCGGCGCCCTCCTCTATCTCTGCGCGGCACTCACCTCCCTGTTGCTCGGGCGGGAGCTGCTCGGCCCCGAACCCTCCATGCTCCAGCCCCGGCTGGGCGCCGCGCTGGCCTCGACCGCGCGTGGCCTCGTGGACGGTGTGCGCCATCTCGCGGAACGCCGGACGGCAGCGGGCGCTCTGGCCGCCATGACGGTGATGCGCTTCTGCTACGGAGCGCTGACGGTGATGGTGCTGATGCTCTGCAGATACGCGTGGACGGACCGGGAGGCGGACGGGCTGGCGCTATTGGGGCTCGCGCTCGGCATCTCCGGAGCGGGATTCTTCGCCGCCGCGGTCCTGACCCCCTGGACGGTGAACCGGCTCGGCCCCTACGGCTGGATGGCGCTGTGCGCGGGAGCGGCGGCGGTCCTTGAACCGGCCCTCGGACTGTCCTTCGCCCCGGTGCCCCTCCTGTTCGCGGCGTTCGTCCTCGGCCTGATCACTCAAGGCGCGAAGATCGCCACGGACACCCTGGTGCAGACCGTGGTGGACGACGCCTACCGAGGCCGGGTCTTCTCCCTCTATGACGTGCTCTTCAATGTCGCCTTCGTGGGTGCGGCCGCGGTGGCCGCGCTGATGCTGCCCCCGGACGGGCGGTCCGCCGCGCTGGTCGTGACGGTCGCCGTTCTGTACGCGGCGGTCGCCGTGGTCCTGGTCCTTCGGGGACGCATACCGAAGGGGCGTTGTTTCACGTGAAACAACGCCCCGGGGAGACGGCGAGCGGGTCATGTTTCACGTGAAACATGACCCACCCTGACGCGGTTACCCGCGCGCGGCCCACCACTCCTTGAGGGCGGCGACGGCCTCGTCGTGCCCCATCGGGCCGTTCTCCAGCCGCAGCTCCAGCAGGAACGTGTAGGCCTCGCCGATCTCCCGACCGGGGCCGATGCCCAGGATCTCCATGATCTGCTTGCCGTCCAGATCGGGCCTGATGGAGTCCAACTCCTCCTGCTCCTTCAGCTGGGCGATCCGTTCCTCCAGGCCGTCGTAGGCCCGGGACAGGGCCATGGCCTTGCGCTTGTTGCGGGTCGTGCAGTCGGAACGGGTCAGCTTGTGCAGCCTTCCCAGCAACGGGCCGGCGTCCCGGACATAGCGCCGCACCGCCGAGTCGGTCCACTCTCCCGTGCCGTAGCCGTGGAAGCGCAGATGCAGCTCCACCAGCCGCGAGACATCCTTCACCAGCTCATTGGGGTACTTGAGCGCGGTCATCCGCTTCTTGGTCATCTTCGCGCCCACCACCTCGTGGTGGTGGAAGGAGACACGGCCGTCGCTCTCGAAGCGCCGCGTGCGGGGCTTGCCGATGTCGTGGAGCAGGGCGGCCAGCCGCAGCACCAGGTCCGGCTCGGCCTCTTCCAGGTCGATGGCCTGTTCCAGCACGATCAGCGAGTGGTCGTAGACGTCCTTGTGCCGGTGGTGTTCGTCGCTCTCCAGCCGGAGCGCGGGCAGCTCGGGCAACACGTGGTCGGCGAGGCCGGTGTCGACGAGGAGCGCCAGCCCCTTGCGGGGGTGCGCGGAGATGATCAGCTTGTTCAGCTCATCACGCACCCGCTCGGCGGAGACGATCTCGATACGGGCCGCCATGTCCTTCATGGCCGCCACCACCTCGGGCGCCACGTCGAAGTCCAGCTGGGCGGCGAACCGTGCTGCCCGGAGCATGCGTAGCGGATCGTCGGAGAAGGACTCCTCCGGGGTGCCCGGCGTGCGCAGTACGTGTGCCGCCAGGTCGTCCAGTCCGCCGTGCGGATCGATGAACTCCTTCTCGGGCAGCGCGACGGCCATCGCGTTCACGGTGAAGTCCCGGCGTACGAGGTCTTCCTCGATGGAGTCGCCGTAGGACACCTCGGGTTTACGTGAGGTCCGGTCGTACGCCTCCGAGCGGTACGTGGTCACCTCGACCTGGAAGCGCTGATCGGTGTCGCCGACGCGAGCGTCTTTCTGGCAGCCGACCGTGCCGAAGGCGATGCCGATCTCCCAGACGGAGTCCGCCCACGGCCTGACGATCTTCAGCACGTCCTCCGGCCGCGCGTCGGTCGTGAAGTCCAGATCGTTGCCGAGCCGGCCGAGAAGGGCGTCCCTGACCGAACCGCCGACCAGGGCGAGGCTGAATCCGGCCTCCTGGAATCGGCGCGCGAGATCGTCGGCGACCGGGGACACCCGCAGCAGTTCACTGACCGCGCGGCGCTGCACCTGGCTGAGGGCTCTGGGATTGTCTTCATTGGCGTTCGGCACAACAGAAAAGGTTACGTGCCACAGCCCGTGCGGGCGCCCCCGTTCTGGCTCCCCCGGCTCCGATGCATGGGTTTTCTGTGACGCATGAGATTCTTCCGATCATGTGGAGCAGTCCCCAGCACTTCGCCACAGCGCACATCGTTACCATGCGTGGACGCATGACACGGACAACCACCAACGGCAGCAGACGATGACGAGGGACGGGCGAGCGCGTGGCCGAGGCGGCAGACTTCCAGGGGATGGGCCCTTCTCCTGCCCGCCGGTGGCTGCGGCGCACAGCCACCGTGATCGCGGGGGTTCCACTCCTGGTGAGCCTCCTGGCGGGCACGGCCGCACCAGCGGCGCAGGCCGCACCCCAGGCCACCGACTCCCGTACGGTCAGTGTGGCGCTGGACACACTGTCGCCCAGCGCGCCGGTGAAGGGCGACACCCTGACGGTCTCCGGAACGGTGACCAACAAGGGCAAGAACGCCATCACGGATGCCCAGGTGGATCTGCGGGTGGGGCCCCGGCTCGCCGGTCGGACGGCGATCGATGACGCCGCCGCGCGCTCGGCCAGCAATGGCTCGGGCGATGTGGCCCCGGTCGGTGGGAAGTACAAGGTCGCCTTCCCGAAGCTCGCGCCCGGGATCTCCCGTGACTTCGCCCTCTCCGTACCGGTCGACAAGCTGGCTCTCGGCGAGAACGGTGTCTACCAGTTGGGCGTCTCGGTGACCGGCAGGACCGCCGCCGCCCCGTACGACCAGGTGCTGGGCATCCAGCGGACCTTCCTCCCCTGGCAGCCCGACGTCACGGACCAGAAGACGCAGCTCACGGCCTTGTGGCCACTGATCTCGTCGGCACACCTCTCCGCCGAGACGGGTTCGGACGACCAGCAGACCCCGCTCTTCGACAACGACGATCTGGCGGAGGAGCTGGCCCCCGGAGGGCGGCTGGAGCAGATGGTCTCGCTGGGCAGCCAGCTGCCCGTGACCTGGGTCATCGACCCTGATCTGATCGCCACCGCCGACGCCATGACCCGCAGCTACAGCGTCAGAAGCGGGGACTCCGTCGTTCCCGGCCGGAACCAGGCGGTGGCCACCCGGTGGCTCAATGAGCTGGAGAAGGCGGTGAAGGCGAGCAAGGTCGTCGCGCTGCCGTTCGCCGACCCCGACCTGGCCTCACTGGCACATCGGGGCAAGGACGTCTCCGGGGCGCTCAGCCATCTCCAGCCCGCGACGGACGTGGCCGGGAAGACCGTAGAGACGATCCTCCACGTACAGCCCTCCGTGGACTTCGCCTGGCCGGTGGACGGCGCGATCGACCCTTCGATCGTCGACGTGGCCACCTCGGCCGGGGCCCACAAGGTCATCACCCGCAGCGACAGTCTCCAGGACAATCTGTCGTACACGCCGAACGCCGCGCGGCCCATCGGGGGTGGCACCACGGCGGTGGTCGCGGACACCCGGCTCTCCACGGCCTTCCAGAGCGACATGACGGCGGCCAGCAGTTCCACACTCGCCGTGCAGAGGTTCCTCGCGCAGTCGCTGGCCGTCACGCTCCAGGAGCCCGACAACCAGCGCGACCTCGTGATCGCCCCGCAGCGGATGCCGACGGCGGCCCAGGCGCAGTCCATAGCGCGCGCGCTGCGGGCGCTGGAGTCCGAGCGCTGGACGCAGCCGACCGATCTGATCGCCGCGGCGGCGGTGCAGCCCGACGCCGACGCCACCACGAAGGTGCCGAGCACCTCTCGGTACCCGAAGAAGCTGCGCGCCCAGGAGCTGCCGACCGAGGCGTTTCAGTCGATCAAGAGGACGGAGGAGCGGCTCGACAACTTCAAGGCCATCCTCAGTGCCCCGGACCGAGTGGCCGCTCCCTTCGGCAACGCGGTGAGCCGGGCGATGTCGACCTCGTGGCGCGGCAACCCGGCCGAGGCGGCGCAGTACCGGGACCGGGTCGACGGCTATCTGGGGAGCCTCACCAACGAGGTGCAGCTCATCCCGAAGTCGGTCCTCACCCTGTCCGGACGCAGCGCGACCATCCCGGTGACCGTGCAGAACAAGCTGCTGCAGGGCGTCCAGGACCTCGTACTGCGGCTCAGGTCCGACAACCCGACCCGTCTCAAGCTCGATGGCGACCAGGCGGTCGCGGAGCGGCCCATCAAGATCGACGGCGGGCACAGCCAGTCGGTGAAGTTCACCGGGGCGGGCAACGCCAACGGGCCGGTCCAGGTGACCGCCCAGCTCTACACGGTGGACGGCACACCGTACGGAGGCCCGATGACCTTCCAGGTCAAGGTCTCCGAGATCACCCCCACCGTCATGCTCGTCATCGCGGGCGGTGTGCTGCTGCTGGTACTGGCCGGTGTGAAGATGTACAGCCAGCGCAAGCGCGCCGTGGCCCGCAAGGCGGCCGCGACGTCCCCGGACGACTCGGACGGCGATGGCGGCACCGGTGCGGAGGCCGACGACTCCTCCGGCGCACAGAACACGCACGACACCAAGGACACGGCCGCCGCGCGGGCCCCGGAAGGCACGGATCCCGGGCAGCCGAGTGACCCGACGCCGGACACCGGACCGGAAAGCGCTGACGCGTCGGGCACGGGTGAGAAAGTGGACCGTTGAGCGATGTCGTGGCCGGTCGGCCGGGGACGATGAGGTGGGGTAACCATGAACGCGCCGTACGACGGTGACCGTGGGCAGGGCGCGGGCGGCGATCCCGCAGGACAGGTCCCGCCCTCTCCGCCGCCCGCCCAGGATCCCTACGTCCAGGATGCCTACAAGCAGGACCCCTACTGGGCACAGGACCTCTCCGCGCAGGATCCGGTGACCGAGGCGCTGTACGACCGCGCCTCCCACCCGCCACCGCCTCCGGGCACGTACCAGGAGACCCAGGAGCTGTATCAGCAGCCGCCGGCACAGCAGTACGCGCCCGACCCCCGGGTCTGGGCCCAGACCCCGGCGCCCGAGCCTTCCGGACCGTCCCGGCACCTCCCGTACGGGGACGACGCCAGGACGACCCAGTTCACGGGCGTCGACGATCTCGTCTCGCGGGCCGGCGACGAGAACCCGCCCGCTGACGCCTTCGCGCATCTGTACCGTGATCAGCAGGGCACCGGGCAGGTACTGACCGCGCCGGAACCCGAAGCGGCGCCCGCACCGCCTCCCGCCAAGAAGTCCGGCGGCAAGGCGGCGGGGCTGCTGAAGTCGAGTGCGGTGATGGCCGCGGGCACACTCGTGTCCCGGCTCACCGGGTTCGTACGGAGTCTGGTGATCACCGCCGCTCTGGGCGCGGCGCTGCTCGGCGACTCCTTCACCGTGGCCTACACCCTGCCGACGATGATCTACATCCTCACCGTCGGCGGCGGCCTCAACTCCGTCTTCGTCCCGCAGCTGGTGCGCGCGATGAAGAACGACGACGACGGGGGCGTGGCCTACGCCAACCGGCTGCTGACCCTCGTCATGGTCGCGCTCGGCGCGATCGTGGCCGCCGCCGTGTTCGCGGCGCCGCTGCTGGTCCGGCTGATGTCGGACACGATCGCCAGTGATCCGGCGTCCAACAACGTCGCGGTCACCTTCGCCCGCTACTGCCTGCCCACGATCTTCTTCATGGGCGTCCACGTGGTGATGGGCCAGATCCTCAACGCGCGCGGGAAGTTCGGCGCGATGATGTGGACTCCGGTCCTCAACAACATCGTCATGATCGCCACGTTCGGTCTCTTCATCTGGGTGTACGGCACCGCCGCCGACTCCAGCATGACCGTCCGGACGATTCCGCCGGACGGCGTGCGGCTGCTGGGTATCGGCACGCTGCTCGGCCTCGTCGTGCAGGCTCTCGCGATGATCCCCTACCTCACCGAGACCGGGTTCCGGTTCCGTCCCCGGTTCGACTGGAAGGGCCACGGCCTCGGCAAGACGGTCAAGCTGGCCAAGTGGACCGTCCTGTTCGTCCTCGCCAACCAGGCCGGCGTACTGGTCGTCACCCAGCTCGCCACCGCGGCCGGCGAAGCCTCCGGCAAGACCGGTACGGGCATCCTGGCCTACAGCAACGCCCAGCTGATCTGGGGCATGCCGCAGGCCATCATCACTGTCTCGGTCATGGCCGCTCTGCTGCCCCGGATCTCCCGGGCCGCCCACGACGGCGACCCGGGCGCGGTGCGCGACGACATCTCCCAGGGGCTGCGCAACTCGGCCGTCGCGATCGTCCCGATCGCCTTCGGGTTCCTCGCGCTCGGCGTGCCGCTGTCCATCCTGATGTTCTCGTCCAGCGGCATGGAATCGGCGCGGTCCATGGGCTTCATCCTCATGGCGTTCGCCCTCGGGCTCATTCCGTACTCCGTGCAGTACGTCGTGCTCCGTGGCTTCTACGCCTACGAGGACACCCGGACGCCCTTCTACAACACCGTGATCGTCGCGGCGGTCAACGCGGCGGCCTCCGCCCTCTGTTACGTGGTGCTGCCGTCGCGCTGGGCCGTGGTCGGCATGGCCGCCTCCTACGGACTGGCCTACGCGGTCGGCGTCGGTGTCGCCTGGCGTCGGCTGAAGAACCGGCTGGGCGGCGATCTGGACGGCGGCCGGGTCCTGCGCACGTACGCGAGGCTCTGTCTGGCGGCCGTGCCCGGTGCCCTCGCGGCGGGCGGCGTGGCCTACCTCGTCCTGGGTGCCCTCGGCAGCAGCGCCGTCAGCTCGGTGGTGGCGCTCATCGCCGGTGGCGTCGTCCTGCTCGCCGTCTTCTTCGTCGCGGCGAAGAAGATGCGGATCGAGGAGATGAACGCCATGGTCGGCATGGTGCGCGGACGGCTCGGACGGTGAGCCGGGGTGGCCGAGCACAACCATCCTCGGCCACCGCGTGTCGTGCATAGCGTCCAACTGTGGGCACAATTGGCTTGGCTGTTGGATGGGACGCAATGGATGGGGAGGCAGGAGCGACGGTGGCGGAACGTAGCACGGCTGCCGTCGACGTGGCCGACAACAGCGGTGATGAACCGCTGACCGCCAAGGCGGACAAGGCCACGGCCGACGGGTCGGCGGAAACCCAGAACACGGCGGACCTCTCCGCACCGGACACGGAGCGTGACCGGCGAAGCGACGGATCGGGCACGACCGCGACCGAGCTGCACAGCGGCCACAAGCTCGCCAGACGTTACCGCCTGGAGGAGTGCGTCACCCGTCTGGACGGTTTCAGCAGTTGGCGTGCGGTCGACGAAAAGCTGCGCCGCGCCGTCGGCGTGCACCTGCTGCCCGCCAGCCATCCACGGGCCCGTTCCGTCCTGGCAGCGGCCCGCTCGTCCGCTCTCCTCGGTGATCCGCGCTTCGTACAGGTCCTGGACGCCGTCGAGGAGAACGATCTCGTCTACGTCGTCCACGAGTGGCTGCCGGACGCGACCGAACTCACCGCCCTCCTCGCCGCCGGGCCGATGGAGGCCCACGACGCCTATCAGCTGGTCAGCCAGGTCTCCCAGGCCATGGCCGCCGCCCACCGCGAGGGACTCGCGCATCTGCGGCTGACTCCGGGCGCGGTACTGCGGACCTCCACCGGCCAGTACCGGATCCGCGGCCTCGCCGTGAACGCCGCGCTGCGCGGCATCCGCGCCGACCGGCCGCAGCGCACGGACACCGAGGCGATCGGCGCGCTGCTCTACGCCGCGCTCACCCGGCGCTGGCCCTACGAGACGGACGCCTACGGGCTCTCCGGGCTCCCCAAGGGCGTCGGCCTGATCGCCCCCGACCAGGTCCGCGCCGGAGTCCACCGCGGGCTCTCCGAGCTGGCCATGCGCGCTCTGGTCAACGACGGCGCCACCGCGTCACGCCAGGAACCGCCGTGCACCACCCCGGACGAGCTGGCCGCGGCCGTGGCGGAGATGCCGCGTATCCGGCCCCCGGAGCCCACCTTCACGGCACCGCCCGAGTATCAGCGCACCACCTACCAGCAGGGCACGTACGGACGGACACAGCAGGGCCTCGGGGCGCCCACGGCCCCCGTGGTCACCCCGCCGCCGCCCCTTCAGAGCCGCACCGGCAAAGCCCTGAAGTGGACGGTCGCCGCGCTGCTCATCGCCGCCCTGGGGCTCGGCAGCTGGCAGGTCGCCGACCGGCTCCTGGATCAGCGCAAGGGGTCCGAGACCACTCCGACCGAGACGACCACGGGTGACGACGACAAGGCGATCAAGCCGGTCAAGGCGCTGAAGCTCGCCGAGGCGACGGAGTTCATGCCGAGCGGCTACGGCATAAAGCCCGAGCTGGCGCAGAACACCATCGACGGCGACGCCGACACCGCCTGGATCACCGCGCAGTACCAGAACTTCGCCAAATTCGGCAATCGCCCGGACCGTAAGCAGGGCAGCGGAATCATCGTCGACCTCGGGAGCGTGCAGCGCGTCTCCGTGATCGACGTCGACATGTACCGCGCCGGCCAGAAGACCGAAGTACTGGCCGCGGACAAGGACGCGTCGAATCCGACCGCCCTGGCGGACTTCTCTCAGCGCCTCACCCCGCTGGAGACCGCGGGAAGCACCCTCAAGAGCACCCTCGACAAGCCGGTGCGAACCCGGTACGTATTGATCCGCATCACCGAGCTGCCCACGGACGGAAGCAGCAACCTCTTCAGGGGCGGAATCTCGGAGATCCGGCTCAAGGGCTGACCGGACCGGGGGAGGGGGGCTCACCAGTGGACGACGCCGCACTCGGCGACAGCAGCGACCACGAGCTGCTGAGCGCCCACGTCGCGGGGCACCCGCACGCCTTCGGCGAGCTGGTACGGCGCCACCGCGACCGCCTCTGGGCAGTCGCCCTGCGGACGCTGGGCGACCGGGAGGAAGCCGCTGACGCCGTGCAGGACGCTCTCGTGTCCGCCTTCCGGGCCGCCCACACCTTCCGCGGCCAGTCCGCCGTGACGACCTGGCTGCACCGCATCACCGTCAACGCGTGTCTCGACCGGGCCCGCAAAGCGGCGTCCCGCAAGACGTCTCCGGTGGACGACAACGAGCGGCTGGAACAGCTCCTCGAACCGCATGAGTCGGCGGAAGCTCCCGCCGAACGCGGCGATCTTCACCGGGAGTTGCTGGCGGCGCTGGCCAAACTTCCCGTCGACCAACGTGCGGCGCTCATCCTCGTCGACATGCAGGGCTACCCCGTCGCGGAGGCCGCCGCCGTCCTGGGCGTACCGACCGGAACGGTGAAGAGTCGCTGCGCACGCGGCCGGGCCAGACTTCAGCCGATGCTCACACACCTACGTGCGGACATCGGGGATATCAGTGGTCGGGGCAAGGGAAGGAACCGGACGCCGGGGGCATCCGTCCCACCGGCATCGGGGCCAATGGATTCAGGATCGGGTGATCCTGCCGGCGTGAAGGGCGGAGGTGGGCGCACGTGACATCGACGACCGACACGACTGAGCACCCGGATGTCTCGGAGATCTCCGATTTCACGGAAGGGCTGGTCCCGCCCTCCAGGGCAGCCGATCTCCAGCTCCACCTTGAGAGCTGCGCGCTCTGTACCGATGTCCATGACTCCTTGGAAGAGATCAGGGGGCTGCTCGGAACCCTGCCCGGACCGCTACGGATGCCCGCCGACATCGCCGGCCGTATCGACGCCGCGCTGGCGGCCGAGGCGCTGCTCGCCTCGACCACTCCGCTTGAGGCCGCCTCCGCCACGTCCGGAGCCGACCGCTCCCCCGATGTTTCACGTGAAACATCGCTCTCGCCCCAGAACTCCACCGAGACGTCGTCCCCGACGCCGGAGGCGGTACGAGCCGACCGCCCCGCGGGCCGGCCGAAGGCAGCGACCGGGCCGGGACGCGGCGGACGCACCCGACGTCGCCGTCATGCGGTCCTGGGTGCCGTCTTCGGCACGGCAGCGGTGGGCGTCAGCGTCTTCTTCTTCCAGTCGCTCCAGTCGGCCGACAATGATGGCACCAAGGCTCAAGCAAACGCGGCGCCCAGCTCCCCGGCGCCGAAGAGCGCAGCCGAGTTCTCCGCGACCGGTCTCCAGAGCCGGGTGGACACCCTGCTGGCCGCCCCGGCGTCCACCAAATCCGATCGCCGCGCCGCGACCGAGGACCTGGAAACCCCGGATTCACCCATGCTCCATTCCCTTCCCAAGGTGCCCTCCTGCGTTCAGCAGGGCACAGGACGCACCGAGGCCGCCCTTGCGGCCGAGCAGGGCAGCTACGAGGGCAGTCCTGCCTATCTCGTCGTCCTGCCACACCCCGGGGACACCACGCGGGTCCAGGCCTATGTGATCGATGCGACCTGTGTGGAGGAGACCTCCACGACCAAGGGGAAGGTCCTGCTGACGCACTCCTACCCTCGCCGCTGACGACACCCCCGTGTGGGGTGGACGACCTCGGGAATGCGAGACCCGTAGGATCCGTTGGATGGGGTGAAAGTCGTTGATCCGGCCCCAGTAGGCAGTCTGCAGAGACGAGGAAGTAACCCGTGAGCGACGTCCGTAATGTGATCATCATCGGGTCCGGGCCCGCCGGCTACACGGCCGCGCTGTACACCGCGCGCGCTTCGCTGAAGCCGCTGGTCTTCGAGGGCGCCGTCACCGCCGGTGGCGCTCTGATGAACACTACCGATGTGGAGAACTTCCCGGGCTTCCGCGACGGCATCATGGGCCCGGATCTCATGGACAACATGCGGGCACAGGCCGAGCGCTTCGGCGCCGAGCTGGTGCCGGACGATGTCGTCTCGGTCGACCTCACCGGCGACATCAAGACGGTCACCGACACCGCGGGTACCGTCCACCACGCCAAGGCCGTGATCGTGACGACCGGCTCCCAGCACCGCAAGCTCGGGCTGCCGAACGAGGACGCCCTCTCCGGCCGAGGCGTCTCGTGGTGCGCCACCTGTGACGGCTTCTTCTTCAAGGACCAGGACATCGCCGTGATCGGCGGTGGCGACACCGCGATGGAGGAGGCCACCTTCCTTTCGCGCTTCGCCAAGTCCGTCACCATCGTCCACCGCCGGGACACGCTGCGCGCCTCCCAGACCATGCAGGACCGTGCCGTCGCCGACCCCAAGATCAAGTTTGCCTGGGACAGCGAAGTCGCGGAGATCCACGGCGACCAGAAGCTCTCCGGTCTGACCCTGCGCAACACCAAGACCGGCGAGACCTCCGCGCTGGCCGTGACCGGTCTGTTCATCGCGGTGGGCCACGACCCGCGGACCGAGCTTTTCAAGGGTCAGCTCGACCTGGACAACGAGGGCTACCTCACGGTCGACGCCCCCTCGACGCGGACGAACCTCTCCGGAGTCTTCGGCGCCGGCGATGTCGTCGACCACACCTACCGGCAGGCGATCACCGCCGCGGGCACCGGTTGCTCCGCCGCGCTGGACGCCGAGCACTTCCTCGCCGCGCTGAGCGACAGCGCGAACGCGGCCGAGCCGAAGAAGACCGCCACCGTCTGATCAGCAACTCCATCCCACAGACTGAAGGAGGCCGCCGTGGCCTTGAAGCAGGTAACCGACGACTCATTCGACGCCGACGTCCTCAAGAGTGACAAGCCCGTCCTGGTGGACTTCTGGGCCGCCTGGTGCGGACCGTGCCGACAGATCGCGCCGTCCTTGGAAGACATCGCGGCCGAGCACGGCGACAAGATCGAGATCGTCAAGCTCAACATCGACGAGAACCCGGGCATCGCGGCCAAGTACGGCGTCATGTCCATCCCGACGCTGAACGTCTACCAGAACGGCGAGGTCGCCAAGACCATCGTCGGCGCCAAGCCGAAGGCCGCGCTTCTGCGCGACCTGGACGACTTCATCGGTGAAGGCGCAGCCAAGAGCTGACCCTCGATGTTTCACGTGAAACGGGTCCACTCCCCGGTCGGGGAGTGGACCCGTTTCTCGGTTGCAGGCGGAGTGCCCCGAGCCTCAGAGGGGGCGCGGCACCGGTTCCTTCTTCACCGCGCCCAGCAGCCGGTCCAGGGCCAGTTCCACATCCTCTTTCCAGGAGAGCGTGGTCCGTAGCTCCAACCGCAGCCGTGGGTATCGCGGATGCGGTCGTACGGTCTTGAAGCCCACCGCGAGCAGGTGGTCGGCGGGCAGCACACAGGCCGGCTCTCGCCACCGCGCGTCGCCGAATGCCTCTACGGCTTTGAACTCCCGGCGCAGCAGATCCTTGGCCACGGTCTGCACCAGTACCCGCCCGAGTCCCTGGCCCTGATAGCCGGGCATGATCCAGCCCGTTATCAACTGGACCGCGTCCGGGGAGACAGGGCTGGTGGGAAACGCCATGGCCCTCGGCACATAGGCCGGTGGGGCGTAGAGGACGAAGCCGACCGGCACCTCGTCGACATAGACCACCCGGCCGCAGGATCCCCACTCCAGCAGGACCGCCGAGATCCATGCCTCTTTCTGTGCCGCCGCTCTGCCGGTCTTTACCGCGGCTTCGCCGCTGACCGGGTCAAGCTCCCAGAAGACACACGAATGACAGCGCTCGGGGAGGTCCGGAAGGTTGTCCAGCGTGAGCGGTACGAGCCGACGCCCCATGGAGGCTGTTCCTCACTTCCCTCACCTGCCGTATCCCGGGCGGCGGTCAGCACGCTGCGTTCCCGAAGCAGGCTGCCCACAAAGCCGCCGAGCACGCCAAGGCCCAGTCCAGCTGACACCAGTTGGCTCCGGCTCACCGATCGCATGGCCCTTGGCTCCTTCGGAGGTGGATCGAGGTGGCTGCGCCGTACCAGATCGCATCGTATCCACCCAGAGCCACCTGGCATACCGAGAGACAGCAAAGGGCGGGCCGTGTTCCGGTCAGTCCGGTCCACAGCCCGCCCCGGGAGACGGTGGGGGAGCGTCAGCTCTCGTCGTTCTCCGCTGAATCCTCGTTGAGGCTCGTCTCCAGGACACGTCCCTCGCCGGGAGCCAGAGTGCCGAGAATGCGGTCCAGATCGTCTATCGAGGCGAACTCAACAACGATCTTTCCCTTCTTCTGCCCCAGGTCGACCTTCACGCGGGTCTCGAAGCGGTCCGAGAGACGCGATGCCAGATCGCCCAGCGCGGGCGACAGCCGAGCGCCCGCGCGAGGGCCCTTCGCCTTGGGGGTGGCCTCGGGGCGCGATCCCATCAAGGTCACGATCTCCTCGACGGCCCGCACCGAGAGCCCTTCGGCCACGATGCGATGTGCCAGCCGGTCCTGCTCCTCGGAACCCTCCACCGAGAGCAGCGCCCGCGCATGGCCGGCGGAGAGCACCCCGGCGGCCACCCGACGCTGCACAGGGGGCGAGAGCCGCAGCAACCGCAAGGTGTTGGAGACCTGCGGACGCGAGCGTCCGATCCGGTCGGCCAACTGGTCGTGCGTGCAGTTGAAGTCCTTGAGCAACTGGTCGTAGGCGGCGGCCTCTTCCAGCGGGTTCAACTGGGCACGGTGCAGGTTCTCCAGCAACGCGTCGAGCAGCAGCTTCTCGTCGTCCGTGGCGCGGACGATCGCCGGAATGCGCTCCAGCCCGGCTTCCCTGCATGCCCGCCAACGCCGCTCGCCCATGATCAGCTCGTAGCGTTCCGACGCCACCTGGCGTACGACCACGGGCTGGAGGAGTCCCACTTCCTTGATGGAAGTGATCAGTTCCGCGAGAGCGTCCTCATCGAACACCTCCCGGGGCTGCCTCGGGTTGGGCGTGATCGCATCGATGGGGACCTCGGCGAAGTACGCGCCGCCCGTCGCCTCCAGCTCCGGCTCGGTCACCCCATCCTGCTCAGGCGCCAAGGACTCCGCCTCCGGCGACGAAGCCGCCTGTGGCAGCGAGGGTGCCCTCTCCGCGGCCAGGTCCCGCTCGGCGACCAGCACCGGTGCTGCCGTTCCCGAAGAGGCCGTGGCCACTCCGGGGGAGGGCACCTGCTTCTCCTGCGGAGCGGCAGGAATCAGCGCACCGAGCCCACGCCCAAGGCCTCTACGTCGCTCGCTCACTGGATCCCCTCCGACATACTCTGCTGACTGTTCTGGCTGCCCACATGCGCCTGCTGGGCGTCGTAGTGCACCCCGACCCCCCGCAGTGCGATCTCACGGGCGGCTTCGAGATACGAGAGGGATCCGCTGGATCCCGGGTCATACGTGAGCACCGTCTGGCCATAGCTCGGTGCCTCCGAGATGCGTACGGAGCGAGGAATGCTCGTCCGCAGCACCTCCTTGCCGAAGTGGCTCCGCACCTCGTCCGCCACCTGCGAAGCGAGCCGGGTCCTGCCGTCGTACATGGTGAGCAGGATGGTCGACACATGCAGAGAGGGGTTGAGGTGTCCACGGACCAGTTCGACATTCCGCAGCAGCTGTCCCAGCCCCTCCAGCGCGTAGTACTCGCACTGGATGGGGATCAGTACCTCTGCTCCGGCGACCATCGCGTTGACGGTCAACAGGCCGAGCGAGGGCGGGCAGTCGATGAGGATGTAATCCAACGGCTGCTCGTACGCTTCGATCGCCCGCTGTAGCCGGCTCTCCCGTGCCACCAGCGACACCAGCTCGATCTCCGCACCGGCGAGATCGATGGTGGCTGGGGCACAGAAGAGACCTTCGACGTCCGGTACGGGCTGGACCACCTCGGAGAGGGGCTTGCTCTCCACCAGGACGTCATAGATCGAGGGGACTTCGGCATGATGGTCGATCCCGAGCGCCGTGGAGGCGTTGCCCTGTGGATCGAGGTCGACCACCAGCACTCGCGCTCCATGGAGCGCCAAGGAGGCGGCCAGGTTGACCGTGGTGGTGGTCTTCCCTACGCCGCCCTTCTGATTGGCGACGACCATGACACGTGTCTGCTCAGGGCGGGGCATTCCCTCACCGGCCCGGCCCAGTGCCTCCACCGCCAGTTGGGCAGCGCGACCAATGGGGGTGTCGTCCATCGGGGGCGGTGTTTCACGTGAAACATCCTCCCCCGCCGACTCGGTGCGGGGACCGGGGACCGGATCGGTCATCGGTCCCGCGATGTTGGCGTCGGACCGCAAGGATTCACTCTCCTCGACTTCAGACTCGCAATGGACAGAGCCTGCCATGCTTTCGGGGTCGTGAACCAGCGAGGCCCTTGGTTCTGTGGACGAATCCACCGTTGTGGACAACCTCGCCCCCCTGACGAGGGGCTTTCGGCCGCGCGGTGTGGCAGCCGCGCGGCCACGGCCGATGATGCCCTGGAGCAGTGAGCGACGTTTCACGTGAAACACGATGCACGGGCCGCAGGGCTAGACCGTCACGACACTCCGCAATGCATAGGTATGGCAGCTTGTATGGAGCATCACTGATAGGCAGTAGGGACTGTACGGGTCAGCGGCGGCGCCGCGCACGGCCGACCTGGGCGGCCTTGGCCCGCTTCGTCGCGAACCTCACCCCGCCCGGACTCTCGCCCACCTCGACCCGTACCACTGTGGCCAGCGGGTCCACGATGCCTTCTCCGACATGGAGAACCGAGGTCTCCACCACGCCGAGCTTGCTCAGCGCCGCGCGCGCGCCCTTGATCTCCTCCTCCGCCGTATCGCCCTTGAGCGCCAGCATCTCCCCATAGGGGCGCAGCAGGGGCACTCCCCAGCCCGCCAGGCGGTCCAGGGGGGCCACCGCCCGCGCCGTCACCACATGCACCGGCTGAAGCGTCCCGAGGACCTCCTCGGCGCGACCACGCACCACCGTCACATGGTCCAGGCCGAGCAGCTCGACCACTTCCTGGAGAAAGTTCGTCCGCCGGAGCAGCGGCTCCAGCAAGGTGATCTTCAGGTCGGGCCGCACCAGCGCCAGCGGTATACCGGGCAGCCCCGCCCCCGAGCCGACGTCGCAGACCGTCACGCCCTCGGGAACGACCTCCGAGAGCACCGCGCAGTTCAGCAGATGCCGCTCCCACAGCCGTGGCACCTCACGTGGACCGATCAGACCTCGCTTGACCCCCGCGTCCGCCAGCAGCTCCGCGTAGCGGACAGCTTCCGGAAAGAACTCATCGAATACCGTGCGTGCCTCGTCCGGTGCGGGGGGAAGCTCTGCTGCCTCCGTCACGGAACCGTCCTTCCATACCGAACCACCGATGGGTGGCTGACTATCAGGCTGACAAAGATCGGCCCCGCCTGCACAACAGACGGGGCCGAAAACGTTGGATCACTCAGGCAGGGAGTACCACAACGAAGCGCTGCGGCTCCTCGCCCTCCGACTCACTGCGCAGGCCCGCTGCCGCGATCGCGTCGTGCACGACCTTCCGCTCGAAGGGCGTCATCGGGTTGAGCTTCACCGGCTCGCCGGTGCTCTTGACCTCGTCCGCCGCCTTGGCCCCCAGCTCGGCCAGCTCGGTACGCTTCTTCGCCCGGAAACCGGCGATGTCCAGCATCAGCCGACTGCGGTCCCCGGTCTCGCGGTGCACGGCCAGGCGCGTCAGCTCCTGAAGCGCCTCCAGCACTTCCCCGTCACGACCCACAAGCTTCTGCAGATCCCGACCGGAATCGCTGATGATCGAAACCGCGGCCCGGTCCGCCTCGACGTCCATGTCGATATCGCCGTCGAGATCAGCGATATCGAGCAGACCCTCAAGGTAGTCGGCCGCGATCTCCCCTTCCTGCTCCAGGCGGGTCAGGGTGTCGCCCTCTTCGGCGGGGGCGGCGGCGGAGATGGTGCCTTCCGTCACGGATGGACTCCTTCTTCTTACTTCTTGGACGGGTGCTTGGGCCGCTGCTGACCCTTACGCTGCCCCGACTTGGCTTTTTGGCGCGTGGCACCGGTGGCACCGGCAGCGGGCCGGCCCGACGGCTTGGACTTGGGGTCCTGCGGCTCGTCCTTCTTCTCCAACGAGGTCTTCGCCGGCTCGTCGGTGGCCTCGGTGTCGCTGACCTCGTCCGGCTTGTCCGCGGCCAGCTGCGCGGCCGCCTGGCGCTGCGCCTTGGTCAGACGCTTCGGCTGCTGCCGCTTCTGCGCGCCGCCGGCCTCGGCCTCGGCCGCCGCGGTGTCGCTCTTGATGACCGTGCCGTCGGGCTGCGCGGCCAGACCCGCCTTGGCCAGGCTCATCACGAACTTGCGCTCGTTGTCGTTGCGGTCCGGGCCCTTGGCGACGATCGCCTGGACGATGGTGCGCTTACGACGGGAGCGGACCTCGTTGTGCGTGGTGATGGTCTTCAGCAGCCGGGTGAGGTACTGGTCCTGGGCCTTGCTGCCCGGAGTCGGGTTCTGGTTGATCACGTACATCTGCTGGCCCATGGTCCACACGTTGGTGGTCAGCCAGTAGACGAGCACACCGACGGGGAAGTTGATGCCCGTGACGGCGAAGATCAGCGGGAAGATGTACATCAGCATCTTCTGCTGCTGCATGTACGGCGTCTTGACCGTCAGGTCGACGTTCTTCGTCATCAGCTGGCGCTGCGTGTAGAACTGCGACGCCGACATCATGATGATCATGATCGCGGTGACCACGCGCACATCGGTCAGCGAGGAGTTCAGGGAGGCGACCTTGTCGCTGCTGTCCGTGAACTTCGCGGCCAGCGGGGCGCCGAAGATGTGCGCCTGGCGGGCGCTGTCGAGCAGGCCCTGGTTGATCACGCCGATGGTCTTGCCGTTGGCGATGCTGGAGAGCACGTGGTACAGCGCGAAGAAGAACGGCGACTGAGCCAGGATGGGCAGACACGAGGAGAGCGGGTTGGTGCCCGTCTCCTTGTACAGCTTCATCATCTCTTCGGACTGACGCTGCTTGTCGTTCTTGTAGCGCTCCTGGATCGCCTTCATCTTCGGCTGGAGCACCTGCATGTTGCGGGTCGACTTGATCTGCTTCACGAAGAGCGGGATCAGGCAGATCCGGATCAGCACCACCAGGGACACGATGGACAGTCCCCAGGCCCAGCCCGTGTCAGGGCCGAAGATCATCCCGTACAGCGAGTGGAACTGGACGATGACCCATGAAACGGGTGTGGTGATGAAACTGAACAGACTGGCAATCGTGTCCACTAATCAGGCTCCTTGAGCATTGGGCGAAGTCTCTGCGGCCGGACTGGGGGTGTCGGGGGTCGGTCCCCCGGAAGGCACGCCAGCTGCGGAGTGCCCGCCCTTATCGCCGCGCCACGCGTTGCGCAGCAGTTCGTGCCAGCGCGGGCGTTTGCGCGGCGGGACATGGTCCACACCACCCGGCGACCACGGATTGCACCGCAGAATGCGCCAAGCGGTCAGCGCCGTGCCCTTCACCGCGCCATGCCGGTCGATGGCGGTATATCCGTAGTGCGAACACGACGGGTAGTACCGGCAGACAGGCCCGAGAAGCGGGCTGATCGTCCACTGGTACAGCTTGATCAGAGCCAGCAGCGGGTACTTCATCGCGCGCCCCCTCCCAGCAGCCGCCGGAAAGCGGCGTCCAGGTCTCGGGCCAGCTGTGCATGATCGGCGTCGCCCGCTCCGGGCAGCGCCCGTACGACAACCAGGCTACCGGGGGGCAGCTCGGAGAGTCGGTCGCGTATGAGGTGGCGGAGTCTGCGCTTCACCAGGTTACGCACGACGGATCCACCCACGGCTTTGCTTACGACGAAACCCGCACGCGGCGGGGGAGCGCTCTCCCCCGGCGCGTGCGGGTCCGTTGCACCGCTGCGTAGATGGACGACGAGAAGCGGGCGGCCGGCCCGGCGTCCTCGGCGTACCGCGGTCGCGAAATCCTCGCGCCGCCTCAGCCGATTCTCGGTAGGCAGCACGTCATGACCTGTTGGCTATCAGGCGAATCAGGCCGACAGACGGGCGCGACCCTTGCCACGGCGGGTCGCGAGAATCGCGCGGCCGGCACGGGTACGCATCCGCAGTCGGAACCCGTGGGTCTTGGCGCGACGACGGTTGTTCGGCTGGAAGGTGCGCTTGCTCACTCGGGGGCTCCAGAAAATGATGTGTGGATGGCGGGACATCGCCTGGCTGTCACCGTGCGCCCACGAGAAGCTCGCGATTACGCCCTAGTGCACCGCTTCACAACCACAGCTCGTGATCTTTGCCCATCGGAGGCAGGCGGCAGCAGCCATCGACAACTCGACCTGGTCACGGTACGCGCGGCTACGCCATCCGGTCAAACCAGCTCCGCACCGGGCGCCATTGTGCACAGGCTGTGGACAACGACTTGAACCGCGCGGGTCGGCCTGACTACCTTGGCTGAACTCCGGATTCTTTTCCTGCCGGTCTTCCCACCCCGTCCCGAGAACCACACATTCGTGGGACCAGCGAGAGAGCGTGCCCCTGTGGCTGATGTACCTGCCGATCTTGCCGCAGTGTGGCCACGAGTGCTGGAGCAACTCCTCAGAGAGGGCCAGCAGGGCGTCGAGCCCAAGGACAAACAGTGGATCGAACGCTGCCAGCCACTGGCCCTCGTCGCCGACACCGCGCTGCTCGCCGTCCCCAATGAATGGGGCAAGCGCGTCCTGGAGGGCCGGCTCGCCCCGCTGATCAGCGAGACGCTGAGCCATGAGTGCGGCCGGCCCATCCGGATCGCGATCACGGTCGACGACTCGGTCGGCGAGCCCGCCCCGCCGGCCCCCTCCGTGCCCCAGCAGCACCGCTACCAGGGCGGTCCGTCCCACGACGAGCAGCGCCAGCACGACGGGTACGACGGCTACGGCCACCGTCCGCAGGACGACGGGATGCCCTCGGTGCGCCCCGCGTACCCGGACTACCCGCAGCAGCGTCAGGACCCCGGCGCCTGGCCGCGGACCCAGGAGGACCTGTCCTGGCAGCAGCCGCGGCTCGGCGGCTACCAGGACCGCGATCCGTACGCCACGGCGCACACCCAGCAGCCGCAGCACGACTACCGGCAGCCGCAGAGCCAGGACCGCTCCCCCTACGACCGGCACGTGGACCGGCACGACCCGCACGATTCCCAGGAGCCGCCGTCGCCCCGGCACGGCGGCGGCCAGAGCGTGGGCCGCGCGCGCGGCGGAGCGCCCGGCCCGCTGGGCGCCCAGCCCGCGCCCGCGCCGGGTCCCGGCGAGCCGCAGGCCCGGCTCAACCCCAAGTACCTCTTCGACACCTTCGTGATCGGCGCGTCCAACCGGTTCGCGCACGCGGCGGCGGTCGCCGTCGCCGAGGCACCGGCGAAGGCGTACAACCCGCTCTTCATCTACGGCGAGTCCGGGCTCGGCAAGACCCACCTGCTCCACGCGATCGGGCACTACGCGCGCAGCCTGTACCCCGGCACCCGGGTGCGGTACGTCAGCTCGGAGGAGTTCACGAACGAGTTCATCAACTCGATCCGGGACGGCAAGGGCGACACCTTCCGCAAGCGCTATCGCGATGTCGACATCCTCCTGGTCGACGACATCCAGTTCCTGGCGAGCAAGGAGTCGACGCAGGAGGAGTTCTTCCACACGTTCAACACGCTCCACAACGCCAACAAGCAGATCGTGCTGTCCTCGGACCGGCCGCCCAAGCAGCTGATCACCTTGGAGGACCGGCTGCGCAACCGGTTCGAGTGGGGGCTGACCACGGATGTGCAGCCGCCCGAGCTGGAGACCCGTATCGCCATCCTCCGTAAGAAGGCGGTGCAGGAGCAGCTGAACGCTCCCCCCGAGGTGCTGGAGTTCATCGCCTCCCGGATCTCGCGCAACATCCGGGAGCTGGAGGGCGCGCTCATCCGCGTCACGGCGTTCGCCTCGCTCAACCGGCAGCCGGTGGACCTGGGCCTCACCGAGATCGTCCTCAAGGATCTGATCCCGGGCGGCGAGGACGCGGCCCCGGAGATCACCGCGGGGGCGATCATGGCGGCGACCGCCGACTACTTCGGGCTCACGGTGGAGGACCTCTGCGGCTCCTCACGGAGCCGCGTGCTGGTGACGGCACGCCAGATCGCGATGTACCTCTGCCGTGAGCTGACCGATCTCTCGCTGCCGAAGATCGGTGCGCAGTTCGGCGGCCGGGACCATACGACCGTGATGCACGCCGACCGGAAGATCCGCGCGCTGATGGCCGAGCGGCGCTCCATCTACAACCAGGTCACGGAGCTGACCAACCGCATCAAGAACGGCTGACAGGGACGGCCGACAGCCGTCCGGGTCCTGGAGGGGCGCCCTGGGGAGACCGCCGTACGGAGCGTACGGAGACGGTCCCGGGGGCGCCCTTTGCTCCGTCCCCGTCCCCCCGGGTGTTTCCCGGCTCTGTCCCGCCCTCCCGCGTCGCCTGTCGCGTCCCTGCCGCCGCCCCCTTCGTCGTCCTGCCAGCGTCCCCGTCGTCATCCCGTCGTCGTCCCGCGGTGCTGTGGACGCGCCGCGCCGCCCTCCGGCCGGTCGCCGGTGTTCGAATACGTGGCCATCGGGCCCGCTTCTCCACAGATCTGGGGAGAATCTTCCGTCCACAGCCTGGGGGCCCGTAAGTTGTTCAGGTCCTGTCCACAGGCTGGGTGGACGCGGGGCCGTCGAGCCAGGTCAGAGCCCTGTGGAATTGTGGCCGAAGCCTGTCCACAGCCTGTGGACACAATTTCTGTCCACAGGGGCTCGTCGTGACTGTCCACCGGCGGCCCACAGGCAGAGCCCGGTTGCCCACACCTTCTCCACAGCGCTGTCCACTGTTCGGCAACGAAACGCGCGGGATCGCTTGGTCGAGTGAAAGGCGTCACACCAAGGAGGCGGGTTGGGCTGTGGGGAAGGTGGGTAAACCTGGGGACGCAGCTGGGGAGAAGTAGGGGTCCCCTGTGTATCGGGTGTGCACAACTTTCGGCTGTCCACAGAAGAGGCCGGTTGTCCACGGGCCGCGCCCACAGGACCGGTGGACAAAAAACCGGCACTGACCTGCATGGACGACGTTATCCACCGTTTCCACAGGCCCTACTACTACTACCCCCTAGAGTTAGCGAGAGATCCGGTTCGAAGTGGGGCCTGTGCACAACTTCGCCTCCGAGCCCGAACCGCCACGCGCACCGACTTGACCCACGGCCGCACCGACTGTCGGTGCCGTACGTCAGACTGGTCCCCGGCATCACAGCCACGTCGAAGGCCAGCAGGGCGAGTCAGCAACAGCAGGAGGCGGTTCCGGTGAAGATCCGGGTGGAGCGCGACGTACTCGCTGAGGCGGTGGCCTGGGTGGCCCGCAGCCTCCCGGCCCGTCCGCCGGCCCCCGTTCTCGCGGGCCTTCTGCTGAAGGCGGAGGACGGCGCCCTCAGCTTCTCCAGCTTCGACTACGAGGTCTCGGCACGGGTCTCGGTGGACGCGGAGGTCGAGGAGGACGGGACGGTCCTCGTATCGGGCCGGCTGCTCGCCGACATCTGCCGCGCCCTCCCCAACCGGCCGGTGGAGATCTCCACAGACGGTGTACGGGCGACGGTGGTCTGCGGGTCCTCCCGCTTCACGCTGCACACACTGCCTGTGGACGAGTACCCGGCGCTGCCGCAGATGCCCACCGCGACCGGCACCGTGCCCGGCGAGGTCTTCGCCTCGGCCGCCGCCCAGGTGGCCATCGCCGCGGGCCGTGACGACACCCTGCCTGTGCTGACCGGCGTACGGATCGAGATCGAGGGCGACACCGTCACCCTGGCCTCGACCGACCGCTACCGCTTCGCCGTCCGCGAGTTCCTCTGGAAGCCGGAGGCCGCGGACATCTCCGCCGTCGCGCTGGTGCCCGCCAAGACGCTGCTGGACACCGCCAAGGCGCTCACCAGCGGTGACACGGTCACCCTGGCGCTCTCCGGGTCGGGTGCGGGCGAGGGGCTCATCGGCTTCGAGGGCGCGGGCCGGCGCACCACCACCCGGCTGCTCGAAGGCGACCTGCCGAAGTACCGGACGCTGTTCCCGACCGAGTTCAACTCGGTCGCGGTCATCGAGACCGCTCCGTTCGTCGAGGCCGTCAAGCGGGTGGCCCTGGTCGCCGAGCGCAACACACCCGTACGGCTCAGCTTCGAGCAGGGCGTGCTGATCCTGGAGGCGGGCTCCAGCGACGACGCGCAGGCGGTGGAGCGGGTGGACGCTCAGCTGGACGGCGACGACATCTCGATCGCCTTCAACCCGACCTTCCTGCTGGACGGTCTCAGCGCGATCGACTCACCGGTGGCGCAGCTGTCCTTCACGACCTCCACGAAGCCGGCGCTGCTCAGCGGCAAGGCGGATGTGAAGGCGGAGGCGGACGAGGCGTACAAGTACTTGATCATGCCGGTACGCCTGAGCGGCTGACCCCACAGGTGAGTGGCCGGGTCCGGGCGTAGGCTCGGACCCGGGTACGAATCGCCTCAACGCTTAAGGAACGCCTGATGGAGCTCGGTCTCGTCGGTCTCGGCAAGATGGGCGGCAACATGCGCGAGCGCATCCGCCGCGCCGGCCACACTGTCATCGGATACGACCGCAATCCGGACCTCGCCGATGTGCACAGCCTTCAGGAGCTGGTGGGCAAGCTCAAGGGCCCGCGCGTGGTGTGGGTGATGGTTCCGGCGGGCGCCGCGACGCAGGCGACGGTCGACGAGCTGGCCGAGCTGCTCTCCCCGGGCGATGTCGTGGTCGACGGCGGGAACTCCCGCTGGACGGACGACGAGAGGCACGCGGTCGAGCTGGGCATCAAGGGCGTCGGCTTCCTCGACTGCGGTGTCTCCGGCGGCGTCTGGGGCCTGGAGAACGGCTACGCGCTGATGTACGGCGGCGACGCCGAGAACGTCGCGAAGGTCCAGCCGATCTTCGACGCGCTCAAGCCCGAGGGCCACTTCGGCTCGGTCCACGCCGGCAAGGTCGGCGCCGGGCACTTCGCCAAGATGGTCCACAACGGCATCGAGTACGCGATGATGCAGGCGTACGCCGAGGGCTGGGAGCTGCTGGAGAAGGTCGACTCGGTCACCGACGTCCGGGAGGTCTTCCGGTCCTGGCAGGAGGGCACGGTCATCCGTTCCTGGCTGCTGGACCTGGCCGTCAACGCCCTCGACGAGGACGAGCACCTGGCCGAGCTGCGCGGCTTCGCGCAGGACTCCGGAGAGGGCCGCTGGACGGTCGAGGCGGCCATCGACAACGCGGTGCCGCTGCCCGCGATCACCGCTTCCCTCTTCGCGCGGTTCGCCTCCCGCCAGGACGACTCGCCGCAGATGAAGATGATCGCCGCGCTGCGCAACCAGTTCGGCGGCCACGCGGTCGAGTCGAACGCTCCGAAGAAGTAGAAGAAGCAGCCGCACAGAGGCACCCGCGCACAGCAGCGCCCAGGCACCCGCGCCCGAGCGCCCGGAAGCCCAGAGGCTTCAGAAGCACCGAGAAGAGCCAGGACCGGGAGAGGCCCGCGCACGCCCATGCATGTCACGCATCTGTCGCTGGCCGACTTCCGGTCCTACGCCCGGGTCGAGGTCCCTCTCGATCCGGGCGTCACGGCGTTCGTGGGCGCGAACGGCCAGGGCAAGACCAATCTGGTCGAGGCCGTCGGCTATCTGGCGACCCTCGGCAGCCATCGCGTCTCCTCCGACGCCCCGCTGGTGCGGATGGGAGCGGAGCGCGCGGTGATCCGGGCCGCCGTGACGCAGGGCGAGCGGTCGCAGCTGGTCGAGCTGGAACTCACCCCCGGCCGCGCGAACCGGGCGCGTGTCAACAGGTCATCGCAGGTCAGACCGCGTGACGTGCTGGGCATCGTACGGACCGTGCTGTTCGCGCCGGAGGATCTGGCGCTGATCAAGGGCGATCCCGGCGAGCGCCGCCGCTTCCTGGACGAGCTGATCACCGCGCGCTCCCCCCGGATGGCGGGGGTGCGCTCGGACTACGACCGCGTGCTGCGACAGCGCAATACGCTGCTGAAGTCGGCGGCGATGGCGCGGCGGCACGGTGGCCGTGGCATGGACCTGTCGACGCTGGACGTCTGGGACCAGCACCTGGCGCGGGTGGGCGCGGAGCTGCTCACGCAGCGGACGGATCTGATCGCGACCCTGCAGCCGCTGACCGACAAGGCGTACGACCAGCTGGCGCCCGGGGGCGGTCCGGTGGCCCTGGAGTACCGTTCCGCCACCGAGGAGCCGGGAATCGGCTCGCGCGACGAGGCGTACGAGGCGCTGCTCGCCGCGCTGGCCGGTGTGCGCAAGCAGGAGATCGAACGGGGCGTGACGCTGGTCGGGCCGCACCGGGACGACCTGGTGCTCAAGCTCGGCCGGCTCCCGGCCAAGGGGTACGCGAGCCACGGCGAGTCCTGGTCGTACGCGCTGGCGCTGCGGCTGGCCTCGTACGATCTGCTGCGCTCCGAGGGGAACGAGCCGGTGCTGGTCCTGGACGACGTCTTCGCCGAGCTGGACGCGCGGCGGCGCGAGCGGCTGGCCGAGCTGGTGGTCCCGGGCGAGCAGGTGCTGGTGACGGCCGCCGTGGACGACGATGTGCCGGGCGTGCTGGCGGGGGCGCGGTTCGCGGTCGCCGACGGCGCGGTGGAGCGGGTATGAGCGGCCGTGGCACGGCGCCCGACCCGGCGGAACGGCCTTCGGGGCGGTCTTCGGGGCCACCTTCAGGGCGGCCTTCAGGACCGCGCGCCGCGCAGCCGTCCGCCGAACTGCCCGGACTCGGCGCGCGGGACCCCGCCGGGAGCGAGCCCTCCCCGTCCCCGGCTCCCGAGGCGTCGGGCGTGGACCTGGCGCGGGTCGCGCTGCGCGCGGCGAAGGAGCAGGCACGGGCGCGCGGCGCCGCCGTACAGCAGAAGAAGCAGGCCAGACGGGGCGGCGGGCTGCGGTCCGGATCCGGTGCGGACGGCCGCGACCCGCTGCCGCTCGGGGCCGCGATCAACCGGCTGATCACCGAGCGCGGCTGGGAGACGCCCGCGGCGGTGGGCGGTGTGATGGGCCGGTGGCCGCAGATCGTCGGCGAGGACCTGGCCAAGCACTGCGTGCCACAGCGCTACGACGACGCGCGTGACGAGCGGGTGCTGACCGTACGGTGCGACTCGACGGCGTGGGCGACGCAGCTGCGGCTGCTGGCGCCCCGGCTGGTGGCCCGGCTGAACGAGGACCTGGGGCACGGCACGGTACGGACGATCAAGGTCCTGGGCCCCGGCGGACCGCCGTCGCGCTCGGGCCGACTGCGGGCCCCGGGCAGCCAGGGGCCGGGCGACACGTACGGCTGACGGGCCCCCGGCTGCCGGAGACGGCTGCTGGCGACGGCTGACGGCTCTCCCGGCCCCGTCCCGTATCCCGGTCCGGCGCGCGTGCTGCCGGTCGCCCCTCTTCCCTCTTCTTCTCTCCTCCGCCGACTCCCCTCCCTCCCCTCCCGCCGCCGTCCCCGGCCTCCGGGGTGCCCTCGAAACCGCCGGGCTCCGGCCGCGCGGCGGTCGCTCCGTACCTGCTCCGTACCTGCTCCGGACCCCTGCCGTACGCCGCGGCGACCCGGCCGGACGGCCCGGTGGAGTGAGGCGTCCCTCACCGTAGCGGGAGGTTGACAGGCCGAAGCGCTCAATGCCGGTGTGAGCCTCCTGGAGCCCCTTCCCGAATATGGGGAGTCGGGAGCCGCTCATTCAGGGCGGCACATGCGGACTCAGGTACCGGCAAACCCCCATTCGGGTCGGCGCTACCGGTAGACTGATGGCAATTCCCGCTGTGCTTGCGGGAGCAGTCAACAGATGCTGACACAAGCCGAACGACGCAGCCGCTTCCCGCTTGCTCGGAGAACGGCCTGTGCTGTGCCAGAAAGGGCGCTTCGTGGCCGATTCCGGCAACCCCAATGAGAAGACTCCGTCCACCGGCCTCGGTGAGAACGGCGAGGTGACCGCCTCGTACGACGCCAATGCCATCACCGTGCTCGAAGGGCTGGACGCGGTCCGCAAGCGTCCGGGCATGTACATCGGCTCGACCGGTGAGCGTGGGCTGCATCACTTGGTGTACGAGGTCGTCGACAACTCCGTCGACGAGGCCCTGGCCGGCCACGCGGACACCATCGACGTCACCATCCTCGCCGACGGCGGGGTGCGTGTGGTCGACAACGGCCGCGGCATCCCGGTGGGCATCGTGCCGTCCGAGAACAAGCCGGCCGTCGAGGTCGTGCTCACGGTGCTGCACGCGGGCGGCAAGTTCGGCGGCGGCGGCTACGCCGTCTCCGGCGGTCTGCACGGCGTCGGCGTCTCCGTCGTCAACGCGCTGTCCACGAAGGTCGCGGTCGACGTCAGGACGGACGGTTACCGCTGGACGCAGGAGTACAAGCTGGGCGTGCCGACCGCGCCGCTCAAGCGCAACGAGGAGACGGCCGACTCCGGTACGACGGTCACGTTCTGGGCCGACCCGGACGTCTTCGAGACCACGGACTACTCCTTCGAGACGCTGTCGCGCCGCTTCCAGGAGATGGCCTTCCTCAACAAGGGCCTGACCTTGACGCTGACCGACGAGCGCGAGTCGGCGAAGGCCGCCGTGGGCGCCGACGTCGCGGGCACGGACGCCACCGAGGACCCGAGCGAGGAGCCGCCGGCCCGTACGGTGACGTACTTCTACGAGGGCGGCATCGTCGACTTCGTGAAGTACCTCAACTCGCGCAAGGGTGAGCTGATCCACCCCACGGTCATCGACATCGAGGCCGAGGACAAGGAGCGGATGCTCTCGGTCGAGATCGCGATGCAGTGGAACGCGCAGTACAGCGAGGGCGTGTACTCGTTCGCGAACACGATCCACACGCACGAGGGCGGTACGCACGAGGAGGGCTTCCGCGCGGCGATGACCGGTCTGGTCAACCGCTACGCGCGCGAGAAGAAGTTCCTGCGCGAGAAGGACGACAACCTGGCGGGCGAGGACATCCGCGAGGGTCTGACGGCGATCATCTCGGTGAAGCTCGGCGAGCCGCAGTTCGAGGGCCAGACGAAGACCAAGCTCGGCAACACCGAGGCGAAGACCTTCGTGCAGAAGATCGTGCACGAGCACCTCACGGACTGGTTCGACCGCAACCCGAACGAGGCCGCGGACATCATCCGCAAGTCGATCCAGGCGGCCACCGCCCGGGTCGCGGCCCGCAAGGCGCGCGACCTGACCCGCCGCAAGGGGCTGCTGGAGAGCGCCTCGCTGCCGGGCAAGCTGAGCGACTGCCAGTCGAACGACCCGTCCAAGTGCGAGATCTTCATCGTCGAGGGCGACTCCGCCGGTGGTTCGGCCAAGTCGGGCCGTAACCCGATGTACCAGGCGATCCTGCCGATCCGCGGCAAGATCCTGAACGTCGAGAAGGCGCGCATCGACAAGATCCTCCAGAACACCGAGGTGCAGGCGCTGATCTCGGCGTTCGGCACCGGGGTGCACGAGGACTTCGACATCGAGAAGCTCCGCTATCACAAGATCATCCTGATGGCGGACGCCGACGTCGACGGTCAGCACATCAACACCCTGCTGCTGACCTTCCTGTTCCGCTTCATGCGCCCGCTGGTCGAGGCGGGACACGTCTATCTGTCGCGCCCGCCGCTCTACAAGATCAAGTGGGGCCGGGACGACTTCGAGTACGCGTACTCCGACCGGGAGCGCGACGCCCTGGTCGAGCTGGGCAAGCAGAACGGCAAGCGGATCCGCGAGGACTCGATCCAGCGCTTCAAGGGCCTGGGCGAGATGAACGCCGAGGAGCTGCGGGTCACCACGATGGACGTCGACCACCGCGTGCTCGGCCAGGTCACCCTGGACGACGCGGCCCAGGCCGACGATCTGTTCTCGGTGCTGATGGGCGAGGACGTCGAGGCCCGGCGTTCCTTCATCCAGCGCAATGCCAAGGACGTCCGCTTCCTCGACATCTGAGTCGGTCTCAGCTGACGGATTCGACAAGGCCGAAAGGAACACTGACCAGCAATGGCCGACGAGAACACCCCTGACAACCCTGACCTCCCCGAGAACTCCGCCGTCCCCGGCACCCCTGGCGCCCCCGTGGTCCAGGAGACCGTCGAGGAGGTGGCGGGGCTGGCGATGCGCGTAGAGCCCGTCGGGCTCGAAACGGAGATGCAGCGCTCGTATCTCGACTACGCGATGTCCGTCATCGTGTCGCGCGCGCTGCCCGACGTGCGGGACGGGCTCAAGCCCGTGCACCGCCGCGTGCTGTACGCGATGTACGACGGCGGCTACCGGCCCGAGAAGGGCTTCTACAAGTGCGCCCGCGTCGTCGGTGACGTCATGGGTACGTACCACCCGCACGGCGACTCCTCGATCTACGACGCGCTGGTCCGGCTGGCGCAGCCGTGGTCGATGCGGATGCCGCTCGTGGACTCCAACGGCAACTTCGGTTCCCCGGGCAACGACCCGGCCGCCGCCATGCGGTACACCGAGTGCAAGATGATGCCGCTGTCGATGGAGATGCTCCGGGACATCGACGAGGACACCGTCGACCTCACGGACAACTACGACGGGCGCAACCAGGAGCCGACGGTCCTGCCGGCGCGCTTCCCGAACCTGCTGATCAACGGTTCCGCGGGCATCGCCGTCGGTATGGCCACGAACATCCCGCCGCACAACCTGCGGGAGGTCGCGGCCGGCGCGATGTGGGCGCTGGAGAACCCGGAGGCGAGCCACGAGGAGCTGCTCGACGCGCTGATCGAGCGGATCAAGGGGCCGGACTTCCCGACCGGCGCGCTGGTCGTGGGGCGCAAGGGCATCGAGGAGGCGTACCGGACGGGCCGCGGCTCGATCACGATGCGCGCGGTGGTCGAGGTCGAGGAGATCCAGAACCGCCAGTGCCTGGTGGTCACGGAGCTGCCGTACCAGACCAACCCGGACAACCTCGCGCAGAAGATCGCCGACCTGGTCAAGGACGGCAAGGTCGGCGGTATCGCCGACGTCCGCGACGAGACGTCCTCCCGTACGGGGCAGCGGCTGGTCGTCGTCCTGAAGCGGGACGCGGTCGCCAAGGTCGTCCTGAACAACCTGTACAAGCACACCGACCTGCAGTCCAACTTCAGCGCGAACATGCTGGCGCTGGTGGACGGAGTGCCGCGCACGCTGTCCCTGGACGCGTTCATCCGGCACTGGGTGGCGCACCAGATCGAGGTCATCGTCCGGCGGACGAAGTTCCGGCTGCGCAAGGCCGAGGAGCGGGCGCACATCCTGCGCGGTCTGCTCAAGGCGCTGGACGCGATCGACGAGGTCATCGCGCTGATCCGGCGCAGCGACACGGTGGAGATCGCGCGCGAGGGCCTGATGGGGCTGCTCACGATCGACGAGATCCAGGCGAACGCGATCCTGGAGATGCAGCTGCGCCGGCTGGCGGCGCTGGAGCGGCAGAAGATCGTCGCTGAACACGACGAGCTGCAGCAGAAGATCAACGAGTACAACGCGATCCTGGCCTCGCCGGAGAAGCAGCGGCAGATCGTCCGCGAGGAGCTGGCGGTCATCGTCGACAAGTTCGGCGACGACCGGCGCTCGAAGCTCGTCCCCTTCGACGGTGACATGTCCATGGAGGACTTGATCGCCGAAGAGGACATCGTCGTCACCATCACGCGCGGTGGCTACGTCAAGCGCACGAAGACGGACGACTACCGCTCGCAGAAGCGCGGCGGCAAGGGCGTGCGGGGCACGAAGCTCAAGGAAGACGACATCGTCGACCACTTCTTCGTCTCCACGACCCACCACTGGCTGCTGTTCTTCACCAACAAGGGCCGGGTCTACCGGGCCAAGGCGTACGAGCTGCCCGACGCGGGCCGGGACGCGCGCGGTCAGCACGTGGCCAATCTGCTGGCGTTCCAGCCGGACGAGCAGATCGCCGAGATCCTGGCGATCCGCGACTACGAGGCCGTCCCGTATCTCGTTCTCGCAACAAAAGCGGGGCTGGTGAAGAAGACCCCGCTCAAGGATTACGACTCGCCGCGCGCCGGCGGAGTCATCGCGATCAACCTCCGTGAGACGGAATCCGGCGCGGACGACGAGCTGATCGGGGCCGAGCTGGTGTCGGCGGCGGACGATCTGCTGCTGATCAGCCGCAAGGCGCAGTCGATCCGGTTCACCGCGACGGACGACGCCCTTCGGCCGATGGGGCGAGCCACATCGGGTGTCAAGGGGATGAGTTTCCGCGAAGGGGACGAACTGCTCTCGATGAATGTCGTCCGGCCCGGTACTTTCGTCTTCACCGCAACGGACGGCGGGTACGCGAAGCGGACCCCCGTCGACGAGTACCGCGTCCAGGGTCGCGGCGGCCTCGGTATCAAGGCCGCCAAGATCGTGGAGGACCGTGGCTCTCTCGTCGGCGCGTTGGTGGTCGAGGAGACTGATGAGATCCTTGCCATCACGCTCGGCGGCGGTGTGATTCGCACGCGCGTCAACGAAGTCAGGGAGACGGGCCGTGACACCATGGGCGTCCAACTGATCAACCTGGGCAAGCGCGATGCCGTGGTCGGTATCGCACGCAATGCCGAGGCGGGGCGTGAGGCCGAAGAGGTCGACGGGGGTGATGACCCGGCGGCCGACGAGGCCGGTACGGCCGAGGTCGTAGCCGAGGGCACTCAGTCCTCGGCCGGGGAGCACGAGGAGTAAAAGCGTGAGTGGAGCCACGGGCGCCGGATCGAACGCTTCCGCAGGGAACGGTGCCCGTGGCCCTGCCACGGACTCCCAGGGGGTGACCGTGACCGGTACCCGGGGGCAGCAGCCTCCGTATGAGACATACGGCGCCGAGCAGCCGAAGCCGGCCGCTCAGCCGTACCACCCACCGCAGGCCTACCCCACGCCGCAGGGCGGCGCGGGTACGCAGGGCGGACAGAAGCAGGGCCAACAGGGAGCCTCCGTGACAACTGCCGCTTCGGGTACCGCCGCGGCTGCCGCCGCCGTACGGCTGCCGCGTACCGGCGCACGCACCACACCGCGTACGCGCAAGGCGCGGCTGCGGGTGTCGAAGGCCGATCCGTGGTCGGTGATGAAGGTCAGCTTCCTGCTCTCCATCGCGCTCGGCATCTGCACGGTCATCGCGGCGGCCGTGCTGTGGATGGTCATGGACGCGATGGGCGTCTTCTCGACCGTCGGCGGGACGATCAGTCAGGCGACGGGCTCCAACGAGAGCAACGGCTTCGATCTCCAGTCCTTCCTGTCGCTGCCGCGGGTGCTCGTCTTCACCTCGGTCATCGCGGTGATCGACGTCGTGCTGGCGACCGCGCTGGCCACGCTCGGAGCGTTCATCTACAACCTGTCGGCGGGCTTCGTGGGCGGTGTCGAGCTGACGCTCGCCGAGGACGAGTGAGGACCGGCTATCGATTTTGGGGCTGGCCCTGAAGTGCGCTAATCTTCAGGGGCAGCGCGGGGCTATAGCTCAGTTGGTTAGAGCGCATCCCTGATAAGGATGAGGCCACAGGTTCAAATCCTGTTAGCCCCACCGCGAGGAACGGCCCGTACGGAATGATCCGTACGGGCCGTTCGCATGACCGGAACCGGGGCGTCGGCCGGGCGCCGACTCCGTGTCGACTCTCTGTCGACTCCGTGCCGACTGTGCTGAGGGTGTGCCGATGACGACGCGAGTCGAGGCGCGGGCAGGTCACCGATCGGTATCGGCCGGTGTGTATAGTCGGGCGCCAGAAGTCCCCTACGTCAAGGAAAGACGAGGTCGCGCGGTGAAGAAGCTTCTCTTGGTCGCACTGGCCGCCATCGGCGGTCTCCTCGTGTACCGCCAGATCCAGGCGGACCGCGCCGAGCAGGATCTGTGGACGGAGGCGACCGACTCCGTGCCCGCAGGTTCGGGTGTGTGAGACGCAGCAGTCCGAATTGCGAGCCCCGGCCGCCGAGCGGCCGGGGCTTCGTGCTGTCCCGGGCCGGTTCGACGTGATTGAATTCACTTAAGCGAACGAATGAATTGCTTTGGCAAATGACCGGGCGGGTGGGGGCAGCGCGGTGATTCGGGTGGCCGCACAGACAACGGCGGGACGGCCGGGGCAGGATGGACCGGCAGCGCGGAGCGGGTCGGCCGAGAGGGCAAGGGGGAGCGCGTGAACAGGCGGGGCGGCAGGGGCCGGGCGGCGATGAGGACGGCCGGGGCGTCGGCGATGTGTCTGGCGGCCGTCGTCTGCGGCCCGGTGGCGCCGCGGGCGCAGGCGTGGGCGGCCGACGGGCCGAGTCCTTACGCCTTCGAGCCGGGCGCCGAACGGATCACCGGGGCGACGACCACGAGCGGCGCGCGGCCGCTCGCCGAGGGGGTCACGTACCGGGATTCGATCAAGTCGGGCTCCCGGCTCGTCTACCGGCTGGACCTGGAGGCGAGCACGAGCACGTACGCCTCGGCGGTGGCCGTGCCCGAGCCCGGCAGCCCGGTCGACTCCTCGGACCGGATCAAGGTCTCGTTGCAGAACAGCGAGGGATCCGACTGCGGTTCGCAGGAGGCGAGTATCGGCAGCGGGAGCGAGTTCCCCCGCCCGCTGGCCGCCTACGCCTACCGGACGGCCGACAAGAGCGGGTACTCCTGCCGGGACTCCGGCCGCTACTACCTCGTCGTGGAGCGGCTCGGCGACACGCCCGCCGCGTCCGGGTCCTGGGACCTGGAGATCCGGCAGGTCTCCGAGCCGGGGCTGGCCAAGGCCGGGCCCACCCGCGCCCCGTCGGCCTGGCCGAGCGCCTCCCCGGTGCCCGCGGAGAACGGCGGGACGGGGGAGCGTACGGGCGGCAGCAGCTTCTACGACGCCAAGGGGCTGACCGGGGGCGAGTGGACGACGGAGATCGAGCCGGGCGCGTCGCTCTTCTACCGGATCCCGGTCGACTGGGGACAGCAGATCTTCGTCGGCGCGGACCTGAGCAGCTCGGAGCAGCCGGACGGAGAGCGCGTCAACGGCGCGTTCTCCATGGCCCTGTACAACCCGGCGCGCGGGTTCGTCGCCAGCAGCAACTCGCTCTCGTACGACGGCAAGCAGAAGACGGCCACCCTCGCCCCGCTGCCGCCGGTGGCCTATGAGAACCGGTTCGGTTACCGCGGCGGTGACCGGGACATGCGGTTCGCCGGCTGGTACTACCTGCGGGTCAGCCTCAACCCGGAGGTCGGCGCGGCGTTCGGCGAGAAGCCGCTCCCGCTGACGCTGCGGGTCGATGTGGAGGGCGAGCCGAAGGAGGGCCCGGCGTACGCGGGCCCTGCGGGCGACTTCAGCGTGAGCCCCGACGACCGGGATCAGGCCGCGGGCGGGCGGAGCCGGGAGGACGAGGCGGACAAGGGCGCCACGATGACGCTGGTCGCCGCGGCCGGGTTCGGCACGGGGACGGCGCTGCTGGTGGGCCTCGGGGTGTGGACGCTGATCACGCGGCGGAACGCGGCGCGTGATCAGCGTCCACACCC
>NZ_QQNA01000124.1 GCF_003346515.1 Streptomyces corynorhini | reverse complement strand
TACCGCGCCGGATCGCGGCGGCTGCGGTTCCGGGTCAGGCGGTTGCGGGAGAAGTGAGGTCTGCCTCGTCCAGCCGACGTGTGAGCGCGTCGAGGCGGTCGCGCAGATCGCTGATCTCCTGAAGATCGCACCCGGTGGCCGCCGCGATCCGGCGCGGTACGGCGCGGGCGGGCTCACGCATCCCGGCACCCTCCTCGGTGAGGTGGATGTGCACCGACCGCTCGTCGCGCGTGCTGCGCTCGCGCCGGAGCAGCCCGGCGGTCTCCAGCCGCTTGAGCAGGGGCGACAGGGTCCCCGAGTCGAGCCGGAGCGCCTCGCCCAGGTCCTTGACGGGGAGCGGGCCGCGCTCCCACAGCACCAGCATGACGAGGTACTGGGGATAGGTGAGCCCGAGGTCCTTGAGGACGACGCGGTAGACGCCACCGAACGCGCGCGACGCGGCGTGCAGGGAGAAACAGATCTGCCGGTCCAGGCGGAGGAAGTCGTCGTCGGGTGAGGGCTGCGTCGTCGTCGGTGTGGCGGTCATGCGTTCAGGATAACTCGCCGGACGCGATTGAGTTGCGCACAATTTAATTGTGTGATGTCATTCTTCATGGCGGCGGAGCACGCCGCCCGACCCGATGAGAGGGATGGTTTCGATGGACGCGCTGTACACCGCTGTGGCCACTGCCAACGGCCGCGAGGGGCGGGCCGTCAGCTCCGACGGGCAGCTGGACCTGCCCCTGGCCATGCCGCCGGCCCTGGGCGGCAACGGCGAGGGCACCAACCCGGAGCAGCTGTTCGCCGCCGGATACGCCGCGTGTTTCGCCAGCGCGCTCGGTCTGGTCGGACGCCAGGCGAAGGTCGACACCAGCGACGTCTCGGTGACGGCCGAGGTCGGCATCGGCAAGGACGGCGAGAGCTTCGGCCTCGCGGTCACCCTGCGCGTGGAACTCCCGGACGCCCTCGCGGGCGAGACCGGCGACCTCCTCGTCAAGCAGGCCCACGAGGTCTGCCCGTACTCGAAGGCGACGCGCGGCAACATCCAGGTGGACCTGGTGGTCGAGTAACCGCCCGGCTGCCCCTGGCAGCGTGACGCGGCGATGAGCTGATGCGCACCGACGGCCCGGCGCCCCGAGACCAGGGGGTGCCGGGCCGTTGATCATGGGCGGGCGAGCGCGGCCGGCAGCACCCTGGGACCGTGCCGGAACCGAAGCGCCGGATCCGCGCGCTCCACACCGGGTCCACCCTCACCGTCTGCTCGGCCTGCCCGCCCGAGATCGGCGTACCCGCCGCCCGCGAGGGCCGCTTCCTCGCCGCGTGGAAGCGGGACCGTTTGACATGGATCAAGCTTTCGTTCCTGGCGATGATGTACCGCAGCGGCTGGGGTACCGAGGAGGGGTGGACGATAGTGCTGGCCGTGGAGGCCGGCCGCGGAGTGGGCGCAGTGGGATCCGGAACGCGACCTGCACCTCATTCTGCTGCCCTTCCGCTCGCTCCAACTGGGCCTGGCTGGAGAGGCGGCGCGCCGGTACGCGGACGAGTGGACCGTGTCTGTATGGGACGTGACATCGCTCGCGCACCGGGTGCATGCCGCCGTGGGACGGGCACATACATGCGGCGGCGCTGTCCCCGAGAAGACGGAGTGCCCGGCGGAGGCCGTGGCGGCCGGGGGCCCCGCCTGATCGGCCCGATCGGGCGGATAGGAGAGGCCCGGAATGGGAGAGGTCCGGCGACCGGCGCAGCGTACAGCAGGTTGCCGCCGAAATGTGCAGTGGGATCGCCGCAGGTGAGTACCGGCCCGGAGCACCGCCCCCCGGAGACGAAACTCATCGAGCGGTACGGGGGCAGCCAGCCGACTGTACGTAAGGCCATCTCGGCGCTGCGCGCGGAAGGGCTGGTCGACGTCATCCAGGGCAAGGGATGCTACGCCGGGGCCGTGCCCGCCACGGCGGTCACCTTCCAACGTACTGTCAGCCGCAGCAGCAAGACGTTCCGTACCAGCCATCATGAGTGGCAGCAGTCCGCGACTCTGACCGTCTAACGCACTACGACGACGGCGGCCACCGGCCCGCTGCTCGGACTCGCCGAAGGCGAGGCCCTGTTCGCCGTCGACAGGCTGCTCGCCGCCCCTGTCACGGAGACCCGCGCTGCACCACGTACTCATCTCGTTCGGCATGGCCGCCAACGAGGCCGAGTAACTCGCGGAGATCCCGGACGCCGACCCGGAGCACATCTACGCCATCCTCACCGCGGCCGGGCAACAAGCTCACCTGGGGCGAGTCAAGGCGGGCAGCCCGCGCGCACTCCACGCAGTCTGACTGAGCTTCCGCCGAGCTGTCGAAACCTGTCTTCACCTACTCAAGGCGGCTCGCTCCGCTCGCCGGGCGCAGGTCCGGCCCCGGCCGGGCCTGCGCTCCTGTCTCCGCCTCGCTCCAGCCTGGCCGGGTGCCCGTGTCGCGCTTATGGCAATCAGCCCCCAGGCATCAGAAGGGGTACGTCATGGCTGAGGCGGTCGACTCCACGGCTTTAGGCAGCCACTCTGACGCGAACCTCGAAGATCATGGCCTCAACGTCGTGCTTTACCGGACCAATCCACAGACCCGAGGCGCCGGCAGCTTACGGGGCCATGAGGGCTTGCGCCACGGCCGCGCCACCCCAAAGCCGCTGCACCGATCTGCTCATGTTGCGTAAGCGCTATTTGAGCAGCTCGGAAAGATACTGCTCAGTGAAGTCTCGTGTACGCCCAAAGTCACGGTTGATTTCTTGGCCGCCAGCAAGTTTGATCAGGGCGTCGGCGCAAGTTTGAACGGCTGTGAGATAGCGATCATCATCCCACAAGAAAGAGTTGAAGGGTTTGCAATCTTTTTCTGCCTTCTTGTCGATACTCTCCACTCTTTCTGGCATGCTCGCCTGAGAGTAAATCGTTCGAACCCCGGCCAGAAGGTGATATCGGGCCGGCTTCAACTCCCGTGCAATTGCCCCACTCCTGAAGAAATGGTCAAGCTTGCAGAAAGCGTAGGCGGTGGAATAATAGTATGCCTCATTGTGTGTATCGGAGAATACGTCGTTGCCCACGCGATTGCGAAGATCGCCATAATAGCGGGCGGCTGTGTGCGGGATTCTTAGGTAGAGCGAAGCAAAAGCTTGCATCAGGTTACGGAGAGAGATGACCCGCCATGTGCCGCGGACTTGAGCCGAACCTGACCATTGCAGTGAACGCCGCTCATAGTAGATTCGCTTACCAGGCTCCGCTTCAAACGAGTTGAAATAGGCTTCGATCCTCTTTTGTAGATCAGATAGGGCGAAGAGATTTTCCTTGCTCACCTGACCCTGCTTATTGGTTGCCTTTGTGATGCTCTTAGCCACGTCGTCATCCAAGGTGACGATCAAGCGAAAGGGGACGTATACGCCGTCCAGGTTCTCTCGCTCAGAGTGAAGGATGTGACTAGTCTGGCATCCATTTACAACCTGGAAGTCAACTAGAGTCAAGCGATTACCCGTAGACTTCAGATCGTGCGCAACTACCGTGACCCCATTATTGAGTACGCAGAAACGACTGCGATCACCAGAGGCCAGCGTCTGCCTGATATCTGCGTTGACGTCGGTCTCACCCAGAAAGTCGCGGACATTGTCAAAGAAGAGAGTCTTGCGGATCTCTCCTTCGTCGTCAGTTACCAGTTTAATGAATTCGCTGCCAGGTAGAACCCCGAGATATGCCTCACGCACCCCTTCCACCTCGGGGAGCGTCGTTCGATTATCGAACTGAACCGTCACCTCGAGGGCGGAGTCGATAGCCCGCCAGTTCCTTTGCACTTCGCTTGCCCCCCACACGTGAAAATCGACGCGTGAGAACAAATTTGACCCAAGGAGCCGCTTTCGACTGTCATTTATTTTCTTCACGATAGGGCCACGGTTGTTCCATGATCCAAGGGTCACATAGTAGAGGCGGCACACGGGGTTCTCGCGGAATCGGCTAGACTCCTCCAAGATCCTGTGGAGCAGTCTCTGCTGATTCTCCAGGTTAGAGTGAGGAGGTTCGTCATCGGTGAGCAGGGTAATTGAGGCATCCGAAAAGATACTCAAATCTCCTAGATCGAAACTCGGCGACGTTTTCACTTGTGTCAAGGTGACTGAGACTTCGATAGCCCCATTGCCTGAAAGTGCGTCTTCCAGCTCCGTCATGTCAGAAACGAGTTCGCCGTTAACTGAGAGCGCAAAGCCGTCGATTCCGAGTGTGCCGTCGTCACCGCAGGAAAAATCTTCAACGCTGAACTGCTGGTCGTGGTGGCGAGAGAGGACAATGAAGTTAACGAAGCGCTCGAATGCGACATATTCCTTCAGATGTCCAACTCCTGCATCCTTTGCCCAGCTTTCCATTAGCCCGCGAGTAACCCTGTCCATTGGTCCTCCGTGTCACTCCACTCGCTCCTCGCCGAGCTGGCGATGAATGCCTACCGTACCCAGGTTTCAGCAGTTGCGTGTCCGTAAGGGAGGTCTTCGGCGTGAGGCGGCAGCCCGACTCGTATTGTTGCGTTGTCAACACCCGTTGGTGACTCCGGTCAGGCAGACCCGTTCAGAGGGCGGACAAGCGTGCCAGGTCTGTGCCAGGTCAGGCGCGGATTCACGGGGAACACCGTGGAATCGGCAGGCTGATCAGAGGGACTGGCCAAGCGCGTCTGCGAGGTCGCGCGGCGCCACGGCGAGCAGCTGGGGACCACACATGTGGCTGTGCAGCGCTGGTTGAACGGGGGCGGGATCCAGCGTCAGACCGCCGCGTTCGTCGCCGAAGCGCTGAGCGAGAAGTTACGGCGGAGGGTTACGCCGAAGGATCTTGGCTTCCCGGGTACGGGGTCGGCCCCCGGACCCGTACTCGGCATGAGTTACGCCGGTTCTCTGGCCGAAGCGCTCAGCACCCTTGAACGTCTTACGCATCAGCGACCCGAAGACGGCCCGGGGGATGAGCCTCCCCTGCCCGACAGGGATGTTCACGCTGCGGCGCTGTCTTGGCTGGTGTCCCGCCCGGACGGTGTGCCCACCGATGCCCCCGCCACCCGGCGTGTTGGCATGCGCGATGTCGCGGCCATCCGGACCGCCGCCGGGTTCTTCATGCAGCTCGACTTCCAGTTCGGCGGCGGACACGCGCACAAGGCGTTCCGCCATTACTTCCGCGAAGACGTGCTGCCGCTTCTCGGCGCTGGCTACAGCGCCAAGGTGTCGCGCAGGATCCTGCCCAGTTCTCTGTACGTCGGCTTCCGATCGCTCTCCTCGATCAGATGCCAGAACGTCACCGGATGACCGTCGACCACCACTGGTTGTTCGAGGTCATCGATCACCCGCGCGACCGGGAAGCTCTCGCCCTCCAGCCAGCGCGATACCTCCACCTCGCCCCGCGCCGACTCCAGATACTCCGTCGATCGGGCGATCCGCACCACGACCGGGTGTGCGGCGAGACGGAACAGTGCGTTCTCCCCAAGGCGGAGAAGTCGGGCGCCGTCGCCGTCGAGGCCCGCGCTACGGCATGCCAGCTCCATTACCTCTGCGGCGCGGGCCGCCGTGAAGCCCGTTGCCGCACTTCCCGCCGCAGTAGATGGCATGCCTTTCCCCACTCCCTGGCCGCAACAGACGTCAATGCGACCGTACCCACGGGAAGCGGTGGCAGACGAGCCGGGCCCGACGATCAGTCATCGGGGGAGGTGCGTGGGAAGCCGCCATGCCGTGATCTTGTCAACTATCCAGTGGCGCAGGGAGCCACCGACACGGGATCATGGAGAGGTAATGAAGCGGCTGAAGAGGGCAGATCCGATGGAACAACTCGCTCGTGAACCGGCGCTTTCCGCGTACCAACAGGCTCTGCGGGGTCGGCTTCTCGACGCCGCTGTGATACCCGCGCCTGAACCCTGGCGGCGCGTCTTCGCGCACGAGCGAGGCGCCCCTATCGGCGGACTTCTCGGGATCGGCTTCGCGGCGCATCCCCAGAGCGGTCATGACCTGGTGATGGTGGTCTCTTCCGACGGTCACGGTCTCTTCGACGCCGTCACCGGGGAGAAGATCGCCAGGGACCGCGACCCCGACCTTGATGACTGCACCCCCGACGCGGTCCCCGACCTGGCCTGCCCCGGGCTGGGGCCGATCGCCGGTAGCCGGGTACGCATCGCAGGGCTCTTCGGCGGAGGGTTGCACACCACGACCGAGGACGGCTGGGTCCTGGAGGCTGTCACGCCAGCCTGGCCCAACGATCGGGTGCTGCTCTCGTGCGACGGCGGGCTCCCCCACTCGGGCCCGCACGGAGAGCGGTGGTGGCACATTTTCCATTCCGCGCACTCGCAACTTCGCGCCTTCGGCTTCTCTCCGTCCGGGGAGACCATCGCCGTCGCGACGAGCAGTGATGTGACTCTGTGGACCCGCCGCACCGAGCACAACAACGACAACGTCGCCCAACGCTGACCGACGCGCGACGCGGGCCCCCAGCCGTAGGAGCCAAAAGGACTACGGACGGTGCTTGACATGGATCAAGCCCTCGGTCCACGCGGACCGGCTTGGTCTGGGAGCCCCGGCGGCTCAGGCCGCGTATTCGGTGAGGTCGATGGCGTGTACGTGCAGGGGGAAGCCGTGGACCGGGTGGACCGTGTCGCGTTCCAGGGCCATCCCCAGCTTGCGCATCACGTTCTCGGACGCCTCGTTTCCCGGGCGGCTGATGCTGACCACCCGCTCCAGGCCCCGGTCCTGGAGCGCGAACTCCAGTGCCGCGTGCGCCGCTTCCGAGGCGTAGCCCTGGCCCCAGAACGGTTGGCCCAGGCGCCAGCCGATCTCCACGTCCGGCAGCACCTCCGGGAGGAAGGCGGGTACGGAGAGGCCCGCGAAGCCGGCCAGTTCGCCCGAGGCGAGGAGTTCGACGGCGAAGAGGCCGAAGCCCTCGTCGTCCCACTCCTCCTCGTACCGCTCGATGTCCTCGGCCGTCTGGTCGAGGGTGCGCACCGAGCCGTCGTCGATCCACCGCATGACCTCGGGGTCCGCATTGATCTCGGCCATCGGTACGAGGTCTTCTTCGCGCCAGCGGCGCAGGAGGAGGCGGGGTGTCTGGATCTCGGTCATGCGGCCCATCCTGGCCGAGGGGGAGGCCGCGGTGGTAATCGGCGGCGGATCGGTTCGTTCCGGTCGGTCCGTCGGCCGGGCGGTGCGTGGTGAGCCGAGCCCATGGAGGCGCACCACCGCCACCGCCACCGCCCCGTCGCGCGGTGCGGCGCGCGGCGGGGCGGTGGCGGTGACGGCGACGGTGCGCGGGGGTGCGGCGCGTCAGGAAGTGGCTTCCGGCGTCAGCCGCAGCGTCAGGATCTGGAACGGGCGGAGCGTGAGGCGGACCGATGCCTCCGGGCCCGGCCGGAAATCCGCCGCCGTCTCCTCCGGCAGCTCCCGCTCCAGCAGGTCGGTGGCCCGGACGCCCACCAGGGCGAAGCCCGGGGTGAGCGTCGCCGTGGCGCGGGCTCCGTGGGCCTCGTAGAGGCGGACGACGACGTCGCCCGAGCCGTCGTCGGCCAGCTTGACCGCCTCGACCACCACCGCCTCCGTGTCGAGCGCCACTAGCGGGGCGACCTCCGCCGAGCCCGGTACCGCGCGCTCCGGGAGGTTGAGGCGGTAGCCCTCCCGTACCGCGTCCGCGACCTCCGCGCCGATGACGAACCCGTAGGCCAGCCGGTGGCGGCCCTGGTCCGTGTCGGGGTCAGGGAAGAGGGGGGCGCGCAGCAGGGAGAGCCGGACGGTGGTGGTCGTACCGCCGTCGGCGCGCACGTCACGGGTGACGTCGTGGCCGTACGTCGAGTCGTTGACCAGCGCCGCGCCCCAGCCGCGCTCCCCGACGTGCAGGAAGCGGTGCGCGCAGATCTCGAACTTCGCCGCGTCCCAGCTGGTGTTGGTGTGCGTCGGGCGCTCGATGTGGCCGTACGGGATCTCGGCCGTGGAGTGCGCGGCCCGTACGTCCAGCGGGAAGGCGACCTTGAGCAGCTTCTCCTTCTCGTGCCAGTCGACGACATTGTCGATGTCGAGCCGGCGCGTGCCCTCGCGCAGGGTCAGCGTCTGGACGATGCGCGAGGAGTTGAAGCCGCGGCTGATCCTCACTCCGGTCGCCGTCGCCGTGACCTCGTCCGCCTCCGTCAGGTCGCGGACCGTGTTGCGGTAGAAGGCGTCGATGTCCCAGGCGTCCCACTCGTTGGGGAAGTCCTGGTGCAGCTGGAGGAGGTTGGCCGTCGTGCCGGGCGCCAGCGCCTCGCGGTCCGCCGTCAGGTCGTACGCCGAGGTGATCAGGCCGCGGGCGTCGATCACCACCCGTACCAGGCCGTTGTCCAGGACCAGGTCCGTGCCGTCGGCCGCGGGGGTGACGGCGGGCGCGGCCGTCGCCGCACGGACCGTGCCGCCCAGCGCCGGTACGCCGCCGCGCGCGTGCGGCGCCGCGTTGAAGACCACCCGGCTGTCGTCCGGCGCCGCCGGACCGGCCAGCGCCCGCTGCGCGTCCTCGATCAACTCGCCCAGTTCGCAGGCGAGTCCGGCGTAGGTCTCCTCCGCCTCGCGGTGCACCCAGGCGATCGACGTGCCCGGCAGGATGTCGTGGAACTGGTGGAGCAGCACGGTCTTCCAGATCCGGTCCAACTGCTCGTGGGGGTAGGCGAATCCACTCCGCACCGCCGCCGTCGCCGCCCACAGCTCCGCCTCGCGCAGCAGGTGCTCGCTGCGCCGGTTGCCCTGCTTGCCCGCCAACTGGCTGGTGAGCGTGCCCCGGTGGAACTCCAGGTACAGCTCGCCGACCCACACCGGCGCGTCCGGATAGTCCGCCTGCGCCCGGGTGAAGAAGTCCGACGGCTTCTCGATCGCGATCCGGGCCGAGCCCTCCAGGTCCGCGAGCCGGTTCGCACGGGCCACCATCTCGCGGGTGGGACCGCCGCCGCCGTCGCCGTAACCGAAGGGGATCATGGAGTGGTTGGTGGCGCCCTTGTCCTGGAAGTTCCGGACGCTGTGCGCGACCTCGGCGCCGGACAGATCGCTGTTGTACGTGTCGACCGGCGGGAAGTGGCTGAAGATCCGGGTGCCGTCGATGCCCTCCCAGCGGAAGGTGTGGTGCGGGAACTTGTTGGTGGTGTTCCAGGAGATCTTCTGGGTCAGGAACCACTTCACCCCGGCGAGCTTCATCAGCTGCGGCAGCGCCGCGTTGTAGCCGAAGGTGTCCGGCAGCCACATCTCCTCGGTCTCGATGCCGAACTCGTCGAGGTAGAAGCGCTTTCCGTGGACGAACTGGCGGGCCAGCGCCTCGCCGCCGGTGATGTTCGTGTCCGGCTCGACCCACAGGCTGCCGGTCGGCAGGAACTGCCCGGTCCGCGCCTTCTCCCGCGCCCGCTCGTACACCTCGGGGCGGTGCTCCTTCAGCCAGGCCAGCTGCTGGGCCTGGGACATCACGAACCTGAACTCCGGGTGGTCGTCCATCAGCTGGGTGACGCTGGAGACCGTACGGGCGACCTTGCGGACCGTCTCGCGCAGGGGCCACAGCCACGCGGTGTCGATATGGGCGTGGCCCACGGCGGAGATACGGTGCGCGCTCGCGACGGCGGGCGCCGCCAGCGCCGGGGCGAGCGCCTCGCGCGCCGCGGCGGCGCTGCCGCCGATGTCCTGGAGGTCGATGGCGTCCAGCGCCTGTTCGACGGCTTTGGCGAGCTGCCAGCGGCGTGGGGTGTCGACGGGCAGTTCCCGCATCAACTGGCCGAGGACGTCGAGGTCCTGGACGAGTTCGAAGACCGTCGTGTCGAAGACCGCGAGGTCCATCCGGCGCAGCCGGTACAGCGGTTCGCCCGCCGGTGTCGCGCCGTGCTCGTCGCCCAGCCAGGCGGCCCGGCCGCCCACCGGCGTCGGACCGAACGACAGCTGCCCCGGGCCGCTGTGCATGACGACCGGGTTGGCCGCGGCCTCGATGAACCGTACGAAGTCCTCGCCTCCCTCGGCGCTCGCGGTCACGGGCAGCCAGGAGTTGCGCGGGTTGAGCGCCTTCACCGGCGTCCCGTCGGGCCGGTAGACGAGCCCCTCGGTGGAGAAGCCCGGCTCGGTCGTGCCGAATCCGAGGTCGAGTACGGCTTCCACGGTCAGTCCGGCCCACTCGGCCGGGACCGTACCCGACACCTTGAACCAGCTGGTCGACCAGGCGGGCCCCCAGCGGTCGCCGACCTGGGCAGGGCCGAACTCGGCGGCCAGGCCCTCGGCGACCGGGACGGGCTCGCCCGGCACGTTCCAGATCTCGACCTTCAGCGGGACGGCGCGGGCGTGGACGGCGGGCCGCAGACGCTGGTTCAGCACGCGGTCGAGCCGCTGCTCGATCACTTCACGGTCGCTGTGCATGGGTGGTTCTCCAGAAGGGGAAGTCGGGAAGCCGGTGCAGGAGGGGCGAGCGGGCGGGGGCGGGGCGTCGGGGAGCTGTCAGCCCTTGAGCGCGCCGCCCAGCGCGAAGCCGCCGCCGAGCTTGCGCGCCAGCAGCAGGTAGAGCAGCACGACGGGGATCGAGTAGATGATCGAGAACGCCGAGAGCTGGCCGTACTGCGTCTGGTCGTGCGCGCTGAGGAAGTTGAAGACGCTGACCGAGGCCGGCAGCTTCTCCGGGTCGAGCAGCAGGATGAAGGGGACGAAGAAGTTCCCCCACATGCCGATGAACGTGAAGATCGTGACGACGATGACGCCCGGCCACATCAGCGGCAGCACGACCCGCCACAGCACCTGCATCGAGCCCGCGCCGTCGATCCGGGCGGCCTCCTCCAGCACGATCGGCACGCCGTCCATGAAGTTCTTCATCAGCCAGATGCCGAACGGGAGCGACGAGGCGGCCAGGAAGAGCGTCGTACCGGCCATCGAGTCGATCAGGTTGACCTGCACGAACATGCTGTAGACCGGGATCATGACGGCCGTGATCGGCAGTCCGGTGGAGAACAGGATCGTGTAGAGGAAGGGCTTGCGCAGCTTCGAGCGGTAGCGGGAGAGCGGGTAGGCCGCCAGGATCGACAGGACCACGGTCAGGAAGGTCGCGCCGCCGCACAGGATCAGCCCGTTGAGCATCGGCCGGTACGTCGTGTCGACGTTGAGGATCTTGCCGAAGTTGTCGAGCGTGAACGGGTCGGGCAGTGAGAGCCGGAAGCTGGCGTGTGCGTTGACCGAGGCCAGCAGCATCCACAGCAGCGGTACGACGTACACCACGGAGAGCAGCAGCAGCGCGACGTTGACGCCGATCCGGCTGGTACGGGCACGTCCCGAGCGGGTGCCGCCCCGGGTGTACGGCGTGGCCGGGACGCTTCGAGCGGTGGCGGGGGTGGTGGTCGCGGCCATCAGTCCTCCTCCAGTTTCAGCAGCCGGATGTAGACGGTGGAGAAGAGCGCGCCGACCAGCAGCAGCACCAGCGCGATGGCCGTTCCGTAGCCGATCAGGCTGTTCTGGAACGCCTGCTGGTACATGAAGATGGGCAGCGTCTGGCTCTTGTTGCCGGGTCCGCCCCTGGTCATCGTGTAGATCAGCCCGAAGACCGAGAGGGTCTGGAGGGTGATCAGCATCAGATTGGTCATGATGGAGCGGCGGATGACCGGCAGGGTGACCCGCCACAGCCGCTGCCAGGGACCGGCGCCGTCCATCTCGGCGGCCTCGATCAGCTCCTGGGGCACATCGTTGAGAGCGGCCGAGTAGACCATCATCGAGAAGGCCGTGCCGCGCCAGATGTTGGCGAGGCAGGCGGCCAGGATGGGCAGTGTGTAGAGCCAGTTCTGTTGCGGCAGACGCAGCGTGTCCAGGATCGCGTTGAGCGATCCCTGCTGGAAGAAGAACGCGTACATCAGGTAGCCCGCGACGACTTCGGGCAGCACCCAGGCGGCGATGACGACCAGGTTGACGATCGACTTGACCGGCTTGGACGCCTTCTCCATCAGCACGGCGAGCGCCAGCCCGAGCGTGTTCTGCCCGATGACGGCCGAGCCGATGACGAACACGAAGGTCAGCCATACGGCGTTGAGGAAGTCCGGGTCGCCGAAGGCGCGGGTGAAGTTGTCGAAGCCGACGAAGTCCGTGGACGACGAGCCCGTCAACTGCATGTTCGTGAACGCGTAGTAGACGCAGTACCCGATCGGCCCGGCCAGGAAGACCGCCAGCAGGACGGCCGAGGGCAGCAGCGGCAGACCGCGCAGCAGGCCCTGGGCCGCGGGCGATACGGAGCGGCGGGCGCCACCGGGCCCGGCGGCCCGGCGGCCGGAGCCGCCAGGACCGCCGGGGGCGTCGGCGGGGCCGGGATTCCGGCCGCCGCCGTCCAGGGTGGTGGTGGGGCCGCTCACTACGAACCCTTGACCGTGTGGTCCGCGCCGACCGCGGACTTGACATCGTTGTCAAACGTGGAGGCCGCCTGGTCCACGCTCGCCTGACCGGTCGTCACCGACTCCATGGCCTTCTGGATGGCGGTGGAGACCTGGGTGTAGGCGGGCAGGGCGGGCCGGTAGTGGGTGTCGGCGACCAGTTCGGTGAAGAACTTGTTGGTCGGCAGCGCCTTCAGATACGTCGGGTCGTCGGCCACGTCCTTGCGTACGGCGATGGTCGCGTTCGCCGCGTTCCACTGGGCCGAGGCGTCCTTGGTCTCCAGGAACTGGACGAACGCGAAGGCGAGATCGGGGTTGGACGCCTTCGCCGGGACCGACCAGGCCCAGCCGCCGGACATGCTCACCCTGCCGGGGGCCTGCCCGTTCTGGGTGGGCATCGCGGCGGTGGCCATCGTGGACTCCCAGTCGGGCCATGGTTTGCTGCCGTTGCGGATCCAGTTGTTCGGCATCCAGGAGCCGTCGATGCCCATGGCGAGCTTGCCGGCCGGGATCATCTCCGTGCCGACGGCGGCGCCGATGTTCGCGCCGAGCGCCTGCTCGACGGAGGGGGCGAGTTTCTGCCCGTAGACGTCCTTGATGAACTGGAGCGAGTCCTTGAAGCCCTTGCTCCCGACGACCCACTTCTGCTGTCCGCTGTCGTACAGCGCGTCGCCGCCGGCCGTCGTGCCGTACAGCAGCATCTCGAAGCCCTGCATGGTGGACTGCTCGCCGCCCGCCGTGCCCGTGTAGATGTTGAGCGGGGTGACCGAGGGGTCGGACGCCTTGATCTTCTTGGCCGTTTCGAGGACGTCGGCCCAGGTCTTGGGCTGCCAGGGGACGGAGATTCCGGCCTTGGCGAAGATCTTCTTGTTGTACCAGATCCCACGGGTGTCCGTGTTGTCGGGAACCCCGTAGGTCTTGCCGTCGGCGGCCTTCACGGCCGCCTTGGACGCGTCGGCGAACTGGGACCAGTCGGACCAGTCGTCCAGATAGTCGTCGAGCGGCTTGAGATAGCCGCTGGCGATGTCGGAGTTGATCGTCGCGGTGTCCTCGTAGACCAGGTCGGGCGCGGTCGAGGGCGAGCGCATCATGAGCTGGAGCTTGGTGTAGTAGTCGTTGGAGGAGGCGGTGACCGGGACCAGCTTGACCGTGGTGCCCGGGTTCTCCTTCTCGAACCGCTTCACCATGGGGGCCAGGAAGGTCGCCTGGACCTTGTTGCTGTTGTTGAGCTGCTGCTGATAGACGACCTTGATCGTCTTGCTCGAACTCCCGGAGGACGAGCCGGTCCCGCAGCCTGTCGCCGTGAGGGCGAGCGCGGCCGTGACGCTGACAGCCGCGAGAAGTCTGATACGCACAGTAGATCCTCCGACGAAGAACCCGATCGAAGCCCGAAGGGGCAGGGAATAGCTCATCCCGCGCAAAGCGGATATGGTCCCCTATCCGGGCGTTTTTGCCCTGGCCTGCTGAGGCTCAGCTAAATCCAATGGATTGATTAAGTCAACGCTTCGGCCATGTAAACTTCGGTCACGATTCCGGATCGGCGGACGGTCGCCGCACAGCCGTCGGGCCGCGCGCGACGCCCGGGATCCCACGGCCCCGACCAGCGGAACTCCCTTCGCGGGCCTGGGCAGAGGAGGCGACACGAGGTGACGCAGGGCGGGACGAACCTCCCGCGAGTGGGGGATTACAACCAGGCGGTCGTGCTGGACGCGATCCGCACCAGCGGGCCGGTCAGCCGGGTCGAACTCGCACCGCTTACGGGCCTCACCGCCCAGACCGTCTCCAATGTGGTCCGCAGGCTGCTCGACGCCGGGCTGGTCTCGGAGTCCGGGCACGCGCCCTCCAGTGGAGGCAAGCGCCGCACGCTCCTGTCCCCGCGCGCCGACGGCGCCTACGCCGTCGGCATCCATCTGGACCCCGACTCCGCCATGGTCGTCGTGGTCGACCTGGTCGGTCAGGTGCTGACCAGCCGCCGGGTCCGGCTCACCGACCCGCGCGATCCGGCGGTGGTGGTCGACCAGGCGGTACGGGCCGCCCGCCGGCTCACCGCCCGCGCCGAGATCGACCCCGCCCGGCTGCTCGGCACCGGTATCGCCGCCCCCGGCCCGATCGACGGCCGCGCGGGCGCCGTGATCGCCCCGCCCAACCTGCCCGGCTGGGAGTACGTGCCGCTGCTGGAGATGTTCGGGAAGGCGACCGGCATGCCCGTCGCCCTGGACAACGACGCCACCGCCGCCGCCATCGGGGAGCGCTGGATCGGCGGCAGCCGCCGGGCCGGCAGCTTCTTCTTCATCTACCTGGGCACCGGCATCGGCTCCGGAATCGTCCTCAACAACACCGTGCTGCACGGCGATTCGGGCAACGCGGGGGAGTTCGGCCACATGGCCGTCGAACCGGGCGACCGGCTCTGCCACTGCGGCAGTACGGGCTGCCTCGGCCCGTACTGCAACCCCGCCGCCATCATCGAGGACCTGCTCGCCCGGGGCGGCGCGGGCGCCGACGGCGCCCTCGGCCTCACCGGCGACCCGGCCGATCTGCACCGCGACTGGAAGCTGCTGCGGCGCGCGGTACGGGCGGGCGACCCCGCCGCGACCGACGCCGTACGCCGCGCCGCCCGGCGCCTGGGCCAGGCCACCCGGGGCGCGATCAGCCTGCTCGACGTCAGCTCCGTGGTGCTCGGCGGGGAGGCGCTGCGCGGCATCGAACCCATCCTGTGCGAGGAGATCGACGCGGCGGTCAACAGCACCTCGGTCGGGACGGGCAAGCGCGACATCGCCATCGAGCGGAGCGTGATCGGGGAGACCGTGGGCGCGGTGGGCGCCGCCTCGCTCATCCTGCACGGGAACTACGCGCCGGGATGGCGGATGCTGGTCGACTGAGGCGGGGCGTGTCTGGGCGGTCGGGGCCGTCGTCCGGGCCGGGACCTGGTCGCGGGCGCGCGACAGGGCCGTGATCAGCGGCTCGGTGAGCAGCCGCTGACAGCTTCGCCCCGTCGGCCGGCCGATCTGGGTCGGACGGCGACAACCATCCGGTGCGGGTCAGGCTCGGACGAGTTCGGCGGCGCGTTGGCCGAGGTCTGCGGCAGCGGGGATGCCACGTCGGGACCAACTCGTCATCGTGGTACGGACATGGTGAAGATCCTTCTTGTGCCGGTCCGAGACGACGCCATCCATGAAGTCCAGGGACTGGCTCCAGATCCCCACGGCTTCGTCGTGGCGGCGCTGGGCGGCGACGGACCGGGCGAGATTGCCCAGTGTCAGAGCGTGAATGCGCCGGAACGCCTCGGGGTCACGCCCGGAAAGGGCGGCACGGTGGTGGCGTTCGGCAGCTCGGTGATCCTTCAGCTCGGCCAGGGTCTTGGCGGTGTGGGACGCGACGGTGGCTGCCACCGGCCCAGTGGCCGCCGTGAAGGATGCGGGCGGCATCGAGGTGTCGAGCATGGCATCCTCGGCTGCGAGAAGCGCCGCCGCGGCTTTCTGCCCGTTCCCCGTGGCCCCGTATGCCCTGGCGCTCGTGATCAGCAGCAGGGCCTCGGTCTGCGGGTCGACTTTCCCGCGCGCTCGGCGCAGGGACTCCTCTGCGAGTTCGACGCAGAAGGCCGGCTGCTTCAGGTTGAGTGCCTGATGTGCGAGCGCGCGCATCATCCAGGCGCCGTGACCTGCCGGGTCGCTCTCGCATGCCAGCTGGTAGCCAAGCAGGTAGTAGCGCTGCGCGGCACCCTCCCGCCCGAGGTCGTGGTACTTCCACGCGGCGAGGTACGACAGCTCGGCCGCCACGCCGTAGGCGTCCCGGCGAACTGCCTCGGAGGGATACATGGCCTGAAGCATTGGCACCACGGTGTCAGTCAGGTAGGTGGTCACCGCGCTCAGCCCGTGGCCGCCTCCGAGGCGCTCGTCCACGGCAGTGAAGACGCTGGTGATGTGCCGGACGGTGGCCACCTCGCCGGCGCCTGCCCGGCCGCCGGTCTTTCCCGCTCGCAGGGTGGCGGCGACGGCCTGATGATCGTAGGTCAGTGGCAGTGCCACAGCGGTGGTCGCGAACGCACTGGCGAGGAAGTTACGGCGGGACTGCATCACGGCTCTCCCGAGGTCGGCGGCGGTGGCCAGCGGGTCGGTGCTCATGGCCTCCCCGGTCGCTTCCGACCCTAGCCCGATCTCCGCGACGGTCACCTTGCGGTGCGTCTTCCTGGTGAGGGCCTCGGTGAGGTAGAGCGGGGTACGTCCCGTGGGGGCGCCACCGGCTACCCAGTGAGCGATGGCAGACGGTGCCGTGGCCAGCTGCTCTCCCGCCTCGGAAGCGACTACGCGCACTGTCACGGCCAGGGCGTGATAGCTGCACCCGGACTCGGCGATGACACGAGCCAGGGCCTCATTCGGGTTCTTGGTGTCCTTCAACTGCTGCCCCCAGTTGTGATCTTGAACGGGTTGAACGGGATCGGTGACGCCATACCGTACTCCCGGAGCGTGATCAGCTGTTCACTGAATGCATTGAGGGCCGGGGATTCCCGCCCGAGGGATTGCCATGACCAAGCCGAACGCGCAGAAGGGGGTGTGCGCCGGTAGCCCACAGATTCCTCCCCGGACCTCGGAGAGGTGCACCATCCGCAGCAGTAACCAATGGAGAGAGCAGGACCATGCCCAACAGCATTCAAGTCGAGTCCCTGACGCGCCGCTTGGACCACTCGGTCCCGGACGGCGACTTCGTGCCCGAGGTGAGTGTCGAGTCCCTGACGCGCCGCTTGGACCACTCGGTCCCGGACGGCGACTTCGCGCCCGAGGGAACCGAGATCTGACCTCGGTTCCGAACTGATGCCGCCTGGTTGACGGCATGGCGGGTCGGCTCGGGATGAACAGCCGAGTCGGCCCGCAACCTCCTGATCCGCCATCTGCACATTGCCACCAGAGGAGAGTTCATCGTGTCGGCCACGATTGCCACCCGTGTGGAGTCCGGCTCTTTCTTCGACCTCAGCCGCAAGGACCTTGCGCTGTCCAGGCTCCGCGAGGGAGGTGTCGAGTGGACTCTCCCGTTCGCCCTGATGGAGCGCCTCGTGAAGTCCGGCACCCCCTACGCGGAGCACGCCCGCTCCCTGCGCAGCGACAATGTGACCGTCGCCGGGGCGAGCTTTGACTGGTTCGATGCCAAGCTGCCCGGTGAGATCGCTGACGAGATCAACCTGTCGAACTACGAGATCGCCGAGCACACCGACGAGCGCCGAGCGGCGCTGGCTCAGGCACTGGACCGCCTGTCGTTGGTCCACCCCGAGGGATTCACCCGCGTGCGTGAATTCGTCCGTGGGCTGTTGTGGGTGGGTCTCAAGCCCGGCGTCCGCACCTCCTCGCTGACCAGTTCCAGCGATCCGGCGCTCCCGTACGTCATCGTGTTCTCAGAGAAGGCCCGCCATCACATTCCGCCGAATACCGTCAGCCCGGAGCCGTCCCGTCTCTTCCTGGCGGAGAACCTCCTGCACGAGGGGACACACCAGTCGATCAGTTTTCACGTCCTCCAGCGCCAGGTCTTCGCCGACGGGTACTCCTCGAAGACCTCTCCCAAGATTGAGATCGCGTGGCGTGCCGCGCAGGGAGCGGACCGCAACCAGTTCTGGGAGATCGACCGGGCTTTCCACGCGACCTGCGTGTACAACCAACTGCTGCGGTTCCGCCAGACCGAACTGGGCCGAGACGACCTGACGCCCAACGAGCGCGTGAGCTTCCAGAGTGCCTACGACGAGGGACTTCCGGCCGTCCGCTACCTCATGCGCAAACTCGAACTCTTGAGTGAGCACTTCTCCTCGCACGGCGTAGAGCTGCTGGCCGACTTGCGGCACCAGACCGACCAGCTGTAGCACCGACCAGTCGGAGCGGCAGAGAAAGGGAGGGGCGGATGCTCCAGCACCTCATCACCCAAGACGAGGACCTGCGTATGGTCCCCACCGACCGCAACCACTTGGCCGTCGCCGTCGACGGGCTCCGCGAGGATCTTCGGGCGCTTTCCGCAGGTACGGACCTCAGCCAGGCGCGCGTCCTGGCCCGGTGGGTCGGCATCGGCTTGGTGACCCTGGGGGACCCCCACGAAGCACGGGTGTTCCTGCGGCAGGCGCTCGACCTGGCCACAGCCAGCGGCAACATCCGGGCCGTCATCGCTACCGAACTCAACCTCGGCGACGCCTATCGCTACGCCGACGAAGCAGAGGCCGCCGACGTGCTCTACCGCAGGGCCCTGGACACTGCCCGGAGCCGGCACCCGGAACTCGTCGACTTCGCACTCCAGCACTTCGGTAAACACCTCCTGGAACAAGGCGACCTTGTATCCGCGCACGCGCACCTGCGGGAAGCGTTGCGGCTGCGGATCGCCAAGGGTGACGCGGGGCTGATCGAATCCACCCATGCCGCACTCGGCCGCGTTGAGCTGCTGATCGGACGGGCAGCCGCCGGCACGTTCTTTCCGGCGGCCGGTGGCGCAGAAGCGGCGCAGTGGAGCAGGCGATGGACGGCATGGCTCCAATCCCGGACCACGGCCCGGATCCCGGCCCGGTGGGCCGGCGCGTTCCCCGCCATGCGGGACACCGTGCGCTCTCTCACCGCACACGAGCGCGTACACCCCCGTCACCTGCGTGATCAGTCGTTCCCCGTGGAGTTGCTCGCCGCAATGGAGCAGGAGGCGGAGAAAGCTCTGGCTGCTGACGGATACCTCCACAACGGCAAGTGGAACGCGGCCGTCGGTGACGCCGCGAACCGCTTCGCCGGGCAAGTCGATCTCGCCGCAGTCGTAGCGCGGTCCACTGGTCTGGAGGTCGAGCAACCGCACAACGGCGTCTACATCGCTTACCTGGAAGAAGGGCATTTTCTCGACTTCCATGTCGACGAGTTCGGCTTCGGCGAGGCAAACCTGATCCTGTGCCTCAGACATGAGCGCCTCCCCTCAGCTCACGCGGTGAGCACCACCGTCTTCATTGGCGCTGACGGCTACCGCGAATGCGATCTCGCACCGGGGGATTGCGTTGTATTCGATGGAGCTGTCACCCCGCACGGAAGGACGCCCCTCAGTGCCGGAGAGAGCGTCATCCTCATCAGTTTCGGCTTCCGCGCGCGTGGTCGGGTTGCGCTTCCGGCCACCCATCTCCCTGTAGCTCCGCACTGAGAACGGCGGTCGCCACAGGCGTGCGCAAGCTGATGGAAGTCTTCGGACTCCATTACGCCGCCCTGGACTTCCTCGTTGGTAAGGGCGGGGAGTGGCACCTCATCGATGTGAATCCGAACGGACAGTGGGCGTTCGTCCCGGAACTCCGTCCCCCCGTCCCCCGAGCCCTCGCTGACCTGCTAAGGCTCCCATGACCATCACCTCACCGTCCGCAGACGATCTGCGCCGCATGATGACGGACCAGCTCACCGCCGCGGGAGCATTACGCTCCGAACACTGGATCGACGCCTTTGCCGGCGTCCCCCGGCACGTGTTCGTACCCGAGTTCACCGTTCGCGCGCAGGGGCGCATACACCGGTACGGACAGGAGGACCCGACGTGGCTCGCCGCGGCCTACCGGGACACATCGCTGCTGACGCAGTTCGACGCGACCGGCGTTGCCACCAGCTCCTCAACACGCCCCTCCCCCATGGCCACGATGCTCGAGGCCCTGGACGTGGTGCACGGCAACCATGTTCTGGAGATCGGTGTCGGTACCGGATACAACGCCGCTCTCCTGGCTCACCGCCTCGGGGGTGATCATGAAGCTGATCGCCGGGACGGCATGGCCGGCTGCGCCGAGCACGCCCCGTACGACAGACTGCCGGCCACGTGCGGCGTAGGCCGTATCCCTGACGCGTGGCGGGAGCAGGTCCGTCCGGGCGGGGTCATCGTCGCCAACGTGGGCTACGGCAGCGCGTGTCTGATGGTTGACTCACTGGGTGAGTGCCGGCCGCCCAGGCGCCGGCCGGTACGGCCTGTCGATCGACAGGGACGGGTTACACCGCCTCTGGCTCGATGAACCCGCGAACCAAGTGGTCGTGCTTCAAGCGCTGTGATGGCAGACTCGGCCCGGCCCACGTGGACCGCGTCGCCCGCCTCGCGTACCGCGTCTGGTGTACGCCGTCGGCCGGGCGTACTCCTCAAGGAGGCCGCCCAGTTCCGACCGGGGGCACGGTGGGCCGTCCCCAGAGCCGTTTAGGGTTCAAGAATGGAGACCCGAACCCCCCGCCGGTCCTGGCTGCGCGCGCGATGGCCGGTGGTGCTGGCCGTCGTCGCCGTGCTGGCCGGAGCCGGTACCTGGTCCGCCGTCGCGTCGGACGGTGCGCCCGCCGTACACCGGGAGGACCGGGTGATGACGATGCCGGGTGCCCGGATCGACACCTCGTACTTCACCTCCGGCGGCGGCGGGCGCAGGCCCGCCGTACTGATCGGGCACGGCTTCGGCGGCAGCAAGGCCGATGTGCGCGGCCAGGCGGAGACGCTCGCGCGCGACGGGTACGCGGTGCTGACCTGGTCGGCGCGCGGCTTCGGGAAGTCGACCGGCCGGATCGGGCTCAACGACCCGGAGCACGAGGTCAAGGACGTCTCCCGGCTGATCGACTGGCTCGCGAAGCGGCCCGAGGTGCGGCTCGACGCGAAGGGCGACCCCCGGGTCGGGATCACGGGCGCCTCCTACGGAGGGGCCGTCTCGCTGCTCGCCGCCGGGTACGACAAACGGGTCGACGCGATCGCCCCGCAGATCACGTACTGGAACCTCGCCGACGCGCTCTTCCCCGACGGCGTCTTCAAGAAGCTCTGGGCGGGGATCTTCTTCTCCGGCGGGGGCGGCTGCGACACCTTCGAGAAGTCGCTGTGCGCGATGTACCAGCGGGTCGCCGTCTCCGGCACCCCGGACGAGCCCGCCCGTACCCTGCTGGAGGAGCGCAGCCCCGCCGCCGTCGGCGACCGGATCGACGTGCCCGCGCTGATCTTCCAGGGCCAGACCGACTCGCTCTTCCCGCTCGGCCAGGCCGACGCCATGCAGAAGGCGATCCGCGCCAACGGCGCACCGGTCGACGTCGACTGGATCGCGGGCGGGCACGACGGCGGCGACATGGAGGGCGGCCGGGTGCTGAACCGCGTCACCTCCTGGTTCGACCGCTACCTCAAGGACGACAAGAGCGCGGACACCGGCCCCGCCTTCCGCGTCACCAGGACCGGCGGCGTCGACTCCACCGACGGCAGGGCCCAGCTGACCGGCGCGACCAGCGACCGCTACCCGGGGCTGGCGAGCGACACCACCACCGTCGCGCTCGACGGCGCCACCGAGACGTTCGAGAATCCGGCCGGCGCGAGCCCGCCCGCGATCTCCACCGTTCCCGGCATCGCGGGCGGGCTCTCCCAGCTCTCCACGTTCGGGGTCGGGCTCTCGCTCGACTTCCCCGGACAGCACGCCGCCTTCGAATCCGCGCCGCTCACCCGGTCGCTGCGGATCACCGGCGCCCCGACCGTCCGCGCCACCGTCACCTCCAGCAGCGGCGACGCGGTGCTGTTCGCCAAGGTGTACGACGTCGGACCCGACGGCGGCCGTACGGTACTGCCGTCGCAACTCGTCGCCCCCGTCAGGGTCGAGGGCGCCGAGAAGGGCAGGGCCGTGGAGCTGACCCTGCCCGCCGTGGACCACCAGCTCGCCCCCGGGCACCGGCTGCGGCTCGTGCTCGCCGCCACCGACCTCGGCTACGCCTCACCGGTCGCCCCCGCCACCTACAAGGTCGCGCTCGACGGACCGCTGACCGTACCCACCGCGCCCGCGCTCACCAGCGGCTCCACGGCGCTGCCCTGGTGGACCTGGGGGCTGCCGGTCATCGGCGTGCTGATCGCGGCCGGGCTGCTGCTCACCGCCCGCCGCCGAGGCGGCGCCCCGGCGCCCGATCCCGCGCTGGCCGGGGTGCCGCTGCGGATCGAGGGGCTGTCGAAGCGGTACGCCAAGTCCGCCGACCGGTACGCGGTCCGTGACCTCTCCTTCCAGGTCGAGAAGGGCCAGGTGCTCGGCCTGCTCGGTCCGAACGGCGCGGGGAAGACCACCACCCTGCGCATGCTGATGGGGCTGATCGCCCCCGACGCCGGTGAGATCAGGGTCTTCGGCCACGCCATCAGGCCCGGCGCCCCGGTGCTCTCCCGGGTCGGCGCGTTCGTGGAGGGCGCGGGCTTCCTGCCGCATCTGTCGGGACGGGCCAACCTGGAGCTGTACTGGCAGGCCACCGGCCGTCCCGCCGAGGACTCCCACATCGAGGAGGCTCTGGAGATCGCCGGGCTCGGCGACGCGCTCGCCCGTGCCGTCCGCACGTACTCGCAGGGGATGCGCCAGCGCCTCGCCATCGCCCAGGCGATGCTCGGCATGCCGGATCTGCTGATCCTCGACGAACCGACCAACGGTCTCGACCCGCCGCAGATCCGCGAGATGCGGGACGTGATGATCCGGTACGCGGCCGGCGGCCGGACGGTCATCGTCTCCAGCCATCTCCTCTCCGAGGTCGAACAGTCCTGCACCCACCTGGTGGTCATGCGCCGGGGCGAACTCGTGCAGGCAGGACCGGTCGAGGAGATCACCGGATCGGGTGACACCCTGCTCGTCACCACCGCCGAGGAGGTGCCGGAGCCCGTCATCGAGAAGATCGCCGCGCTGCCCGGCATCGGCTCCGCCGCCCGCGCCGACGGCGTCCCCGGGCTGCTCGTACGGCTCGACGGCGCCAGCACCGCCACCCTGGTCACCGAACTGCTCCGGCTGGACGTCCCGCTGACCGGGGTCGGACCCCACCGCCGCCTGGAGGACGCGTTCCTCACCCTGATCTCCGGAGGCTCCGCATGAGCGCGCTGACCGAAACGGCCCCCGGCTACCGGGCCGGGCGCACCCTGCCGCTGCGGGTCGAGGCGCTGCGCCAGCTGCGCCGCAGGCGGACGCTGGCGATGGGGATCATGCTGGCCGCGCTGCCTTTCGTGCTGATCGTGGCGTTCGCCGTCGGCGGCACACCGGGCGGCTCCGCGAGCGGCCGGGTGACCCTGATGGACACGGCCACGGCCTCCGGCGCCAACTTCGCGGCCACCTGCCTGTTCGTCTCGGCCGGTTTTCTGCTGGTGGTGCCCGTCGCGCTGTTCTTCGGGGACACGGTCGCCTCCGAAGCGAGCTGGTCCTCCCTGCGCTACCTTCTCGCCGCTCCCGTGCCCCGCGCGCGGCTGCTGTGGAGCAAGCTGGCGGTGGCGCTCGGCATGAGCGCGGCGGCGATGGTCCTGCTGCCCCTGGTGGGGCTGGTCGCCGGTACCGCCGCCTACGGCTGGGGGCCGCTGGAGCTGCCGACGGGCGGTTCGCTGCCCGCGTCCGAGGCGCTGCCGAGGCTCGCGCTGGTCGTCGCGTTCATCTTCGTCTCCCAACTGGTCACCGCCGCGCTCGCCTTCTGGCTGTCGACCAGGACGGACGCCCCGCTGGGCGCGGTCGGCGGCGCGGTCGGGCTGACGATCGTCGGCAATGTGCTCGACGCCGTGACGGCGCTCGGCTCCTGGCGTGAATTCCTGCCCGCGCACTGGCAGTTCGCGTGGGCGGACGCGCTGCAGCCGCAGCTGGAGTGGGGCGGCATGGTGAAGGGCGCGGCCGTCTCGGTCACGTACGCCGTGGTGCTGTTCGCCCTGGCCTTCCGGGGCTTCTCCCGCAAGGACATCGTGTCGTAGGACGAGCGCGCCGCAGGGCGTGGGCCCGCTCAGATCCAGCCGCGCCGAGCCGCTTCCGCACCCGCCCGGAAGCGGCTCGTCGTGCCGAGGACCGCGAGCACCTCGCCCACCCGGCGGCTGTAGGTGCGGCCGGACATGCCCAGCCGTGTCGCCGCCGCCTCGTCGGTGAGCCCGGCCACCATGGCCTCCAGCACCGGCCGTAACCGCGTGGTCAGGCCGCCCGGGGCGCGCGGCCCGGCAGCCGGAAGGTCCTCGCCCGTCTCCCACCAGGTCTCGTGGGTGCGCACCAGGGCCTGGACGACCACGGGATCACGGATCAACAGCAGCCCGTGGTAGTGGAGTTGGAGATCGAGCGGGACCGCCGCGACGGAGCGGTCGACCAGAATCATCTTGAACGGGATGGACTCGGTCTGCCGCGCCCTGCCGGGCAGTTGCCGGGGGACGGAGTACGGCAGCGCCGCCGGTCCGTGCCGCGGGACGATCCTGCGCACGCCCACCGAGGGGGAGCGCCGCCGCCGTCGGCCCCTGCCGCCCGTCGCGACGGTGGAACCGGTCCCGCTCTCCAGCCACACGTGGTCACCCGCCGCCCGTACACAGGCGCCGGCGAACTCGGCGAACTCGTCCGGGACGCACTCGCCAGGACAGCTGCCCGGATCGTCGAAGATCAGCATCTCCCGGCGCGCCGAGCGGACCAGCGCGGTCAGCGCCGCCGTCACCTCCGGTACGCCCCGGATGGGCCGGCCCGGCGGATGCGGCGCGTCCACCGGGTCCTCCCGCGCCGCGCTCACCGACTGCGTCGACCTGTTGAGTACGGAACCTGACACATCCCCCACGGCTGACCACCCCCGCCATCCCTCGGAGTCGTACGCCACTCAATGTACGCACAACATCGCTGACCGTGACAAGTGCAGCTCAGGGTGGAGGCGCCCCCGCGTCCCCGGCCCGGCGGGGCGCGGCTCGTGGGCCGGGGGTGCCGGGGTCGCCGCGCGGACGGCGCGGATCCCGGGGAATTCGCGCATCTTTGCCATGGGGAAACTATCCGTGAGGGGGCATGCTTATGCGGCCATGCGCGCGGCGAGGCCCGGACGGTGTGCGTCCGGGCCTCTGCCACTTCTTTTCCGTGCGCGTGGATATGCGCCGTTCAGTGCTTTCTTTTCGTCCGTCTCTCTACCACCGGTACCACCGGCCGCGCTTTCCGCCGCTGGCGGCGGGGCGCACCACGAAGCCCAGCAGCCATACGACCAGCACGATCACGGCGATCCACCAGAGCGCCTTGATGGCGAAGCCCACACCGAAGAGGAGCAGGGCGAGCAGAAGAACGACTATCAGGGGAACCATTGTTATCAACCTCCGAGCAGCCGTCTGCCCGTCGTGAAGGGGGTCATGCGCGGAAATCGAATAAGTCTTTTTCCGTCTTTCCGGGTGCTGCCGGGAAACGGGAACGAGCGCGCCGCCCGTACCGGGGATCCGTGGGATCCCGTGGTACGGGCGGCGGTCGGCGGGCGGTCGGGTCGGGCCGGTGCGGTCCCGGACTACTTCGGCATCAGCACCGAGTCGACCAGGTACACCGTGGCGTTCTCCGTCTTGATGTTGCCGCAGACGATGTCGGCGGTGTCGTTGACCTTGAACGTCGAGCCGGAGCCCGAGGTGGTGAGGTCGGTGCCCTCCAGGGTCTTGAAGGTGCCCTTCGGCAGCTCGTCGGGGGTGACCGTCTTGTCCACCACGTGGTACTTGAGGACCTTGGCCAGCTCCGCCTTGTCGGCCAGCAACTTGGCGAGCTGGGCCTTGGGGACCTTCTCGAACGCCGCGTTGGTCGGCGCGAAGACGGTGAGGTGCTTGGACGAGTTGAGCGTGTCGGTCAGCCCGGCCTTCTTCAGCGCGGTGACCAGGGTGGCCAGTTGCGGATTGTGCGAAGCGGCGGTGGCCACCTTCTCCTTCGCCATCTCCTTCAGGCTTCCGCTGCCCGTCTTCGGCACCGAGGAGCAGTCGGGGCCGAACGGTACGGCCGCGCCGGGCGACGTCGACTCGCTGGACGACGGCGAGGGCGAGGTGCTGGCGCCGGTGCTGGACGGAGTGCTGGGGGTCGGAGTGGCCGCGAGCGCCTGAGGCGCCATGGCGCCCAGGGAGACCGGGAGCGCTGCCGCCACGGCTACGGCGACGACGGTGGTGCGGATGCGGTTGGGCTTCATGTTTCGATTCCTCTTCCTGTGGGAGGAGGGCCCCGGCTCGGGCCCGGAGGCGTCGACGGCGGCCGGGTGGGCCGGTCAAGCGGCGGCCCGGAGGCGCCGGAGCGGGAGTGCTCACCGGTCCGGCATGTCGCGTGCGACGATCGCGATCCTGTTGTCTGATCGAGCCACCGAGTAAAGAGTAGTCATAGCGCGACGCTTTGAGCATCTTGAGGCGGATATGACCGCCTTTCTCCCTTGGGGTGCCGGTCGTGCGGGCGTTACGGGGGTGACGCCCCGGAGATCCCCGTCGCGCCGGGACTCCCGGGGACGCCGGGGGTTCCTGGGGTGCTGGAGGCGCCTGGGGCGCCGCCCGTCCCGCCGTCCCGCCGCCTCGCCGGTCGGCCAGCGCCAGCCCCAGCCCGCACGCCCAGCCGACCGGCTGGAGCGCCCAGTAACTCACCACCCGGTACAGGAGCGTGACGGCGATCGCCTGCTCCGTGCTCAGCCCGACCGCGCCGCCGACGCCCCTGCGGCGCAGCCGCCGGAAGACCCACGCGGCGGCGAACGCGGCTCCGCCGGGCAGCGCGCCCGCGATGGCGTTGCCCGCCGGCACGAGCGCGGCCATGGCGCGCAGCCGTATCCATACGCCCCCGGCGCGCAGCAGTCGGCGCTGGAGCGCCGCGAGACAGAGCAGGGGGGCCGCCTCGCACCCGGCCGCCCGCCACCAGGCGGTACGGCCGGACCTCACGGATCAGCCGGACGGCGGCGACCAGCTCGTGGCGCCGGGTGACGGCGACGGCCACGGCGAGCGCCACGAGGACCGTCGCGACCACCCACCACCAGGGCGTACCGCCGACCGGACCGGCGCGTGCGTGAGGTGCCCCTCGTGCCCCCTGGGGCGAGCCGCCACCCGTCCTACGACACGGCCGCCCCGCGCGCCTGACCCGCTCAGAGGTGGCCGGACGCGGCCGGTGCCACCGGGTCCCGCGGCTGTCCCGGCTGCCCGCCGTAGCTCAGCTCGCTGGCCAGCAGCGCGGCCCCGACCACGCCCGCGCGGGGACCGAGTTCGGACATGACGATCGGGAGGTTGCCGGTGGCCAGCGGCAGGGACCGCTTGTAGACGACGCTGCGGATCTCGGAGAGCAGGACGTAGCCCAGCCCGGTGAGACCGCCGCCGATCACGATCATCGAGGGGTTCATGAAGCTGACCAGGGTGGCGAGGACCTGTCCGACCCGGTGGCCGCCGTCGCGGATGAGGGTGACGCAGGCGGTGTCGCCCGACGTCGCGCACTCCGCGACGTCCACGGCGCTCAGCGTCCCCCGTTCGGCCAGCCGCTCGGCCAGCGCGGGCGACTGTCCCGAACGGGCGGCGGCGGTGGCGTCCCTGGCCAGCGCGACCCCGCCGAAGTACGCCTCCAGGCAGCCGGTGTTGCCGCAGGTGCAGACCGGTCCTCCGGCCTCGATCTGGATATGGCCGATGTCGCCCGCGCAGCCCTCCGCGCCCCGGTAGATCCGGCCGTGGTGCTGCATACCCGAGCCGATGCCGCTGCCAATCTTGACGAAGAGCAGATGCTCGACGGTCCTGGCGACCCCGCTGTGCCGCTCGCCGAGCGCCATCACGTTGACGTCGTTGTCGACGACCACCGGACAGCCGTGTTCCCTGGCGAGGGTGTCGCGCACCGGATAGCGGTTCCAGCCGACCATGATCGGCGGCGAGACGGGCACCCCGTCGCGGAAGCTGACGGGACCCGGCAGCCCGATACCGATGGCGTCCAGCCGCGTGTAGTGCCCCTGGGCCGCCAGCCCGTGGAGGATCTCGCTGACCCGGTCCAGCACGGCCACCGGGCCCGAGCGGATGTCCGCCGCCTCCGAGTAGGAGGCCACCGGCTCCAGACCGCCGTCGGTGATCTCGATGTCGAGCGAGCTGGCGCCGAGGTCGACGGCGGCGAACCGCAGCCCCGGATCGAGCTGGACGAGGGTGGAGCGCCGGCCGCCGCGCGAGGCGGCCGGGCCCGCCTCCAGCACCTTGCCCGCGGCGACCATGCGGTCCAGCTCCGCCAGGAGCCGGGGGCGCGGGATCTCCAGCCGGTCGGACAGCTGGGCCCGGGAGAGCGGGCCGTTGTCGCGCAGCAGGCTCAGGACGCGGTACGGAACGCTGACGCGCTCACTCACGGGCTCACTCCTCGCTCCCGGAACGCCCGCTCGGTGACAGGCACTTATGGTGCGACCGTACGCAACTTTCGTTCTCCCTGGCAAAAGTTGGGCGGGAGATCCGGGCAGACCCGAGGGAGAGCCGGACAGGCCCCGGGCGAGCACGGGCAGAGCCGGGTGAGCACGGCCGGGCAGAGCCGGGCGAGCGCTGTCCCCGCCACCGCGGCGGGGACAGCGCTCACCTCAGGCCCTCGCTCAGCCCAGCGCCGCCTTGACGGCCCGCGCGTCCCGGGCGAGTGCGGCGCCCGCCGCCTCGTCCGGCACCAGCGCCGCCTCACCGGCGGACTCGGCGAACGACTCCAGCACCGTGGCCGCCCGGCCGGCCCGCCCGGCCTCGGCGTGTTCGCGCGCCTGGTCGAGCCGGACCGTCAGACGCTGGAGCCCCTGCGCCGACACCAGTCCGTCGGCACGCAGCGCGGGCAGCAGCGCCGCCAGGTCGTCGAAGGAGGTACGGATGGTGAACCGCACCGTCTTCGCCGTGGTGTTGCCGGCCCGGTCGCGGGCCGTCACCTTCACCTCGTGGCCGCCCAGCGGCAGCCGCCACAGCTCCAGCGGCTGCCCGGAGACGAGCGGCGCGCCGTCCAGGGTGGCGCTCGCCGTGGCGCCGCCGGAGACCGCGTCGGTGGCCGTGACCACCGGCGTCGGCCGCTTCGAGTCGCCGTACGCGGCGCCCTCGTCCAGTCCGGTGACCGTCACGGCGGGGCCGGTCCGGTCGATCCGTACCGTCAGGCTTCCGGTCTCGGAGACATTGCCGCCGCTGTCCGTCGCCCGGTAGAGGACGGTGGTGGCGCCCTCGGCGGACAGGGTGACGGCGGAGGTGGCCGACAGCCATGTGGTACCGCCGTTGACCGAGTACTGACGGCTGCTCACCGTGCCGTTGTCGGTCGCGGTGACGTTCAGCGTCACGTTGCCCGTGTACCAGCCGTTGTCACCGTTGGGACGCGGCGGGTTCAGCGTGGCGCTCACCTTCGGCGGCGTCTTGTCCGCCACCCCCGGCCCGAGGAAGGTCAGGGAGTCCAGCTCGACCCCGCCCGAGGAGGTGACGAACAGCTCGCCGGTCCCCGAAGGCGCCTTGCCGAGGGTGGTGTCGACGGTCTGCCACCCCTCGCCCGCCGGTACGGAGACGGTCGCGAACGGTTCGGCGTCGGCCGCGTTCCAGCGCAGCGCCAGGGTCCCGGCTCCGCTCGCCCGCGTCCGCACCCCGTCGATGCCGGCGAACGAGACCGGGTCGTAGGCGATCCAGTCCCCGGCGTCGAACGACGTCACCTTCCGCTGCCCGGAGGCCGTGGCGTCGTCGCTGATCGTGACGCCCTCCGCGGAGTCGTAGTGCTCGGCCTGCATGAGGGCCGGGTTGAGGATCACCTGCGCGTCGCCGGTAGCCGGCGGCACGCCGTTCGCGCCCTTGTCGGTGTAGGCGATGCCGAGGACGCCGAAGACGTTCTCGGTGTCCCCGTGGCCCGCGTCGGTCGGGGTCACGATCGCACCCGAGCAGCCCGTGCCGCTGTTGACCGGGTGGCCGTGCTGGTTGTGGCCCAGGCCGAAGGTCCAGGCGACCTTGGCGCAGTCGACGTTCTTGCCGTCCTCGGCGTCCTCGATGTCGACGCCGTACGGCACGGCGTCACCCCAGTTGAAGAAGCCGCCGTCGGGCGGTGAGGTGATCGCCACGGTCGGCGCGGTGTTGCCGACCGTGATCTGACGGCTGCTCAGCCCGGTCTTGCCCTGAGGGTCGGTGACCTTCAGCCGGGCCTGGAACTGGCCGTTGTCCGGATAGCCGCGGGTGGCACGCGGACCGGTGGCGTCGAAGACGCCGTCACCGTCCAGATCCCACTGGTAGGTGAGTTCGCCGCCCTCAGGATCGGTGGACGCGGTGGCGTCGAAGGACACCGTCAGCGGGGCCTGCCCGGAGGTCGGATCGGCCTTGATCACGGCGGTGGGCGCCTTGTTGCCCTCCGCGTAGTCGATCCGGTAGAGGCCCGCGTCCGGGTTCTGCCGGAAGAACCCGTCGCCGTAGTCCAGCACGTACAGCGCGCCGTCCGGGCCGAACTCCAGGTCCATCGGGTTGTCCCAGGGCGGGATCCCGTTCGCGGAACGCTCGCTGTTGGGCAGGACGTTCTCCAGCTTGGTGACCGGACCGTCCGGGCCCGCCAGGGTGAAGGCGGCCACGTAGTCCTGGGAGAACTCACCGAAGAACGCCTTGCCGTCCCAGTACTCGGGGAACTTCCCCGGGGCCGGGTTGTCCGCGTCGTAGTGGTAGACGGGACCCGCCATCGGCGCCTGCCCGCCGGGCCCGCCGGGACCGCGGAAGGCGGTCAGCTCGGGCCAGGGCTGGTCGGTGTCGCGGTCGCCGTACCAGAGCGTGGCCGGTACGGACGGCGGCAGCTCGGAGAGCCCGGTGTTCCAGCGCGAGTCGTTGACCGGCGCGGCGCAGTCGAAGGCCGGTCCCGGGGTGAGCGTCGCGAAGTCGAAGTCGCGGTAGGGGTGCGAGTTGTCGCCCGCGCAGAACGGCCAGCCGCTGTTCATGGGCTTGGTCGTGGTCTGCCACTCGACGTACCCCATCGGCCCCCTGTCCGGGTCCGCCGTACCGGCGTCCGGGCCGTAGTCGCCCCACATCACGGCGCCGGTCTCCCGGTCGACCGTCATACGGAAGGGGTTGCGCAGCCCCATCACGAAGATCTCGGGCCGGGTCTTGGCGGTACCCGGCGCGAAGAGGTTGCCCTCCGGCACCGTGTAGCCGCCGTCCTCGCCGACCGTGATGCGCAGGATCTTGCCGCGCAGGTCGTTGGTGTTCCCTGCGCCCCGCCGCTCGTCCAGACCGGGGTTGTAGGTCGGCGCGTCGTTGATCGGGGTGTAGCCGTTGACGTTGGGCCCGGACGCCGGGGTGTTGCCGCCGGTCGACAGGTAGAGATTGCCGTCCGCGTCGAAGTCCACGTCACCGGCGACATGGCAGCACTGGCCGCGGTTGGAGGGGATCCGGATGATCTCCTGGGCGGTGGACAGGTCGAGTTCGTCGCCCGTCCACTTGAAGCGGGTGAGGGACTCGTACCCCTCCCAGCGCTCCCAGTACGAGTCGTCCTGCCCGGCGGGCAGCTGGAGCGGCGCCGAGCCCGCCGGGGTGTTCAGCGGCGGCGAGTAGTAGAGGTAGACCCACTTGTTGGTGGCGAAGTCCGGGTCCAGGGTGACGGTCTGGAGGCCCATCTCGGAGTTCTGGTACACGTCGACGTGGTTGACGATCTTCGTCACACCACTGCCGGGGTCGGTCAGCCGCAGATCGCCGTTGCGGGCGGTGTGCAGCACCCGGCTGTCGGGCAGCACGGCGAGGTCGATGGGCTCGCCGGTGTCCTTGGTGAGGGTGACCTTCTCGTAGTTGGCCCAGTCCAGGGCGTGTTCGTGGCCCTCGTGGGCCTGCGCGGCGGGCGCGACGGCCACCACACCGCCCAGCGCGGGCAGGGCCAGGAAGAGGACTCCGGTGATCAGCCGTCTCAGGGCGCGTGCCGGTCTGCGTCTTCTCATCCGAGCAGCCCCTTCAGCGCCGTGTAGCTGCGCTGCGCCGCGCCCAGCGAACCGGGCGGGTCGGGCAGCGTGCCGGGGGCGGTGTCCTGCTCCCAGATGCCGACGTGCGCGGCGCGGGGTCCGATGTCGCGGATGAACCTCTCGTACGGCAGGTCGCCCGCGCCGAACTCCACGATGTCGTAGCCGTTGGCGTTGGACGGGTTGGTGTCGCCGTCCTTCATGTGGAACAGCGGGTAGCGGTAGGGCTGGTTACGGACGTACGCGGCCGGATCGAACCCGGGGTAGCGGTACTGGCCGACGTACGCCCAGTAGATGTCCAGCTCCAGATAGACATGGCGCGGATCGGTGTTCTTGAGGAACACGTCGTACAGCCGCACGGACGGCTGGTCGGTGGCGAAGGCGAACTCGCCCGCGTGGTTGTGCTGGTAGAGCTTGAGGCCGCGCGCGGTGGCCGCCGCGCCCCAGGCGTTGAACTCCTCGGCGGCGGCGAGATACCCGGCCACCGTGTTGCTGTTGGAGGGGGCGTTGGCCGTGCCGACGTGCGGCATGCCGAGGATCTCGGCTGCGTCCAGCTCGCCCTGGAGGTTGGAGCGCAGATTGCCGATGCCGACATGGCTGCCGACCGCGCGCAGCCCGTTGTCGTCGAGGATCCGCCGGATCTCGGGGAGGGTGATCTGCCGCCCCAGGACGGAGGTGTTCTGGGTGTAGCCCGCGAACTCGATCTCGCGGTAGCCGATCCGGGCCAGCTCCGTCAGCACGACGGCGAAACCGAGCGCGCTGACCTTGTCGCGGATGCTGTAGAGCTGGATGCCGATGCGGTCCTTGGGGATGGACGGCGCGCCGGTCGCGGCGGCGGCGGAGGTGGCCGCCGCGACACCGGTGACCGAGGCGGCGGCGAGCGCCACGGTGGTGCCGGCGGTGGCCCGCAGGAAGTCCCTGCGGTCGAAGGACTTGGACGAATGGCTCACGGTCACTCCTTGAGGAATGAGGTGTGAAGAGGTGCGGGGGAGGCCCGTCGAAGGGCCGCGGGGAGCAAGGGGCCGCGACCTGCCCCCGGCCGCCGAGGGCAGGCGGCATGGGGGAGGCGGGCGCAGGGGTGCGTACGGGGCGAGCGGGCGGCGGCCCTACAGGCGGGACTTGCCAGCGGCGCGGGCGTCCGCCCGTGCCGCGGCGGCGCGCTCCTCGGCCTTCGCGGCCAGCTCGCCGCCGCGGTCCTGGACGGCTGCCCTGGCACTACGGGCGGCCGAGGCTCCGGCCGCCGCCGTCTCACCGGTCGTGGTGCCGCGCACCCGCGCCAGGTCACCGACCTTGAGCACGGGGGTGTTGCCGGTGGCCGTGAGTCCGCCCCGGACGATCGTGTTGTCGAGTACGGCGTTCGCGGTGTTGCCGGTGACCGCGAGGTCGCCGCCCAGGTAGGTGGCGCCCCGGCAGGAGCCGAGCAGCCCCTCGCCGCCGAGCTGGAGCGCGTCCTTGTTGTCCTTGTACACGGTGTTGCCGTGCACCTCGCTGGCGCACAGGATGCCGCCGAGCGTGTTGCCGCTGACGGTGAGCGCGCCCTTGACGCTGGAGTCGTACACGTCGGTGTACTGGTTGCTCTCGCCGGTGAGGGAGCCGGAGAGGGTGCTGCCGGAGACGTACAGCTCGCCCGCCTCGCCCTTGACGGCCCCGGCGAGCGTCGAGTCGACCGCGTACACGAAGCCCCGCTGGGCGCTGATCCCGCCCTTGACGGTGGTCTCCTCCAGGTGGGTGCCGAAGGCGGACCGGGCGTTGAGGGCGCCCTTGACGGTGGTGTCGGTGAGGTCCAGATACGCGTCGGCGCCCACCTCGACCGCCCCGTTGAACGTGGCGCCCGCGGCCACGAGATCGGCGCCCGGCTCCACCGTCACGGTGCCCTTGACCTTGGTGCCGGTCAGGGTGCAGGACTTCCCGGCGGGTACCACCAGGTCGGTGTTGACGGTGACGGCGCCGCCGTCCCCGACACAGGTGGTGGTGAGCGCGGCCTGGGCGGAGCCGGCGAGGGCCACCAGCCCGCCCGAGGCCACCAGCGACGCCAGTGACGCGGTGGCGATGAACGTACGGATCTTCATATCGCTTCCCTTCAGCTGCGACCGCGACCGCGTGGATCACGCGATCGGGACTCCGGTGGACGCGCGACGCCTGGCACGGGCGCGCGGCCCGGCCGTGGGGGGAGACGTACAAAGAGGTGGGAGTAAGAGGCCGCGCGGATAGGTGGGGTGGAGGAAGGAGCGGGGTGAGGGGCAAGCATGGCAAGGCGGAGGAGGGAGGCGACGCGGAGCGTCGTGGACCGACGACAACGCCGCCAGGCGCCGCCCATCGCCCCGCGACGCCGCCCCACCTATTCGCGCGGCCTCTAAGGGGGTTGCCGGGCCGTCGTGGTGTTACCGCGACGAAACACTTGCCCGGTGAGCCGAGACACTAGGGCGCCCCATGGGGACTGTCCATAGGTTCGGTGCGAACCTCGGAAACTTTCTTATGAACCGTCAAAAGATACGTCGCGTTGCTCAAAAGAGCGGTGCGGGCGTACGGGACAGGTCCCCCCCACGCCGGTCGGCCGGTCAGCCCTGTCCTGGCTCGGCCGTCACCGTCAGCCGCGCCCCGAGCGTCCGGTCAGACGAGGGACCCGTCTCGATCTCGAACGTCCCCGGCTCCACGGCCCGTTCGAGCGAGCGGGTGACGGATGCCAGCGTCGGCGTGTCGACGGCGAAGGACACCTCGGCGCGCTCGCCTGGCGCCAACTCCACCCGGCGGAACCCGCGCAGCTCGCGCACGCGCGGCCACGAGGAACCGCCCAGCACCCGGCGCGTGTACAGCTGCACCGTCTCGCGCACCGGCCGCGCCCCGGTGTTGACGACCTCCACCACACAGGTCAGTGCCGGGATCCCGGCGGACGCGGTGACGGCGACCGACGACCGGGAGAGCCGGGGCGTGCCGTACTCGACCGTCGTGTAGGACAGGCCGTGGCCGAACGCGTACGACGGGGTGGCGGGCTGGTCGACGTACCCCCGGTAGCCGTGGTCCTTCCCGTTGTAGAACACCGGCAGCTGCGCCGCCGAGCGCGGTACGGAGACGGGCAGCCGCCCCGTGGGCCCGGCCGCGCCGAAGAGGATCTCGCCGACCGCGAGCCCGCCCCAGGGCCCCGGGTACCAGGCGCTCAGCACCGCCCCCGCCCGCGCGGCAGGCTCCTGCGGCACGGCGTGCGGGCGGCCCTGCACCAGCACCACGACGACCGGGGTCCCGGTCGCCGCCACGGCGCTCAGCAGCGCCGACTGGCCCTCGGGCAGCCGTGGTTCCGCGAGGTCGACACCCTCGCCGCAGGTCATGTCCACCGGACGGGCCGAGCTGACGACCGCCGCCCCGTTGGAGTCGAAGCGGGTGCCGGACTCCCGCGCGCTCGATCCGCCCAGCACCAGCACCGCCACATCGGAGGCGGCGGCCAGCGCGACCGCCGCCGGGATGCCCGCCGGATCGCCGCCGACGAGGTCACAGCCGCGCGCGTACGCGACCTCGGTGCCCTCCGGCGCCGCCGCCGCGATCCCGGCCAGGACGGTGACGCCGCTCCCCGGGGGCTGGGGCGCGGTGTAGTCGCCGATCTGTTGCGGTACGGAGTCGGCGTTCGGGCCGATGACGGCGATCCTGCGGGCGCTCTCCGGCAGCGGCAGGGTGGCGCCGTCGTGCCGCAGCAGCACCACCGAGGCGCGGGCGATCCGCAGGCTCAACTCCCGCAGCCGGGAGCCAGGAACGGCCTGCGGCGCGCAGACCTGATCGGGCGTCACCCCGGAAGCCGCCCCGGGCGCCGGATCGGGCGTCACTCCGGAAGCCGCCCCGGACGTCACTCCGGAAGCCGCCCCAGACGCTGCCCCGGAAGCCGTCCCGTAGGTCCCGGGCCGCTCGCCCGTGTACGGCCGCTCGAACAGCCCGAGCCGGAACTTCAGCGCGAGCACCCGCCCGACCGCCGCGTCCAGCGCGCTCTCGCGCACCAGCCCACGCCGTACGGCCTCGGCCAGCCGGGGGAAGCTGTCGTCCCACAGGCTCAGATCCGTGCCCGCCTCCAGGGCGAGCGCACCCGCCGCCACCGGACCCCCCGCGAGCCGGGTCAGCCGGTCGAGCGCCTCGCCGTCCGCCATCACCAGACCGGTGAAACCCCAGCGCTCGCGCAGCAGTCCGGTCAGCAGTTCCCGGCTGGCCGCGCACGGCACCCCGTCGAACTCGTTGTACGCGGCCATGACCCCCGCCGCCCCGGCCTCGACCCCCGCCAGCGCGGCCGGCAGATGGATCTCGTGCAACTCGCGGTGGCCGAGTTCGGTGGCCGCGCTGTTGCGCCCGCCCACCGTGGCGCCCTGGCCCGCGAAGTGCTTCAGGACCACCGCCGCCCGGTCGGCGCCGTACGCCACGGGCCCGCGCCCGCGCCCCGCACCGGGACCCTGGACCCCGCGCACCAGCGCCTCGGTGAACCGGGCCGCCAGATACGGGTCCTCGCCGAAACACTCCTCCGCCCGCCCCCAGCGCGGGTCCCGGACGAGATCCAGCGCCGACACGAGCGCGACATGGCCGCCGCGCGCCCGCAGTTCCGCCGCCGCGAGCGCCGCCGCCTCCTCGTACAGCTCCGGGTCCCAGGTCGCGCCCACCGCCAGGTTGACCGGCAGCACCTCGGAGTCCAGGGCCTGATGGCCGTGCGGCATCTCCTCGACCATCAGGACCGGGATGCCGAGCCGGGTGTTCTCCACGACGTGCCGCTGCACCGCGTCGGAGACCCGGGCGCCGTCGGCCGCGCCGATGCCCGTCGCGAACGTCACCCCCGACCACGGGTCGGCCCGCTGGAGCCCGTAGAGCGCGCCCATGCCGTCGTACGCGGCGACCTCGGCGTGGAACGCCTCGGTGAGGCGGTGGCCCGAGGGCGTGCGCGCGTAGGCGTCCCAGCCGTACATGCGCTGGTTGACCTGGCCCACCTTCTCCGTGAGCGTCATCCGGGAGAGCAGGTCGCGCACGCGGTCGGCGACGGGCGCGGCCGGGTTCCGGTAGCGGGGCTGGGACATGGGAGGGATCCCCTCGGCAGAACGGCGGAAGTACGGAGCACGGGGTACGGACGTACGGACGGACGTACGGGACAGAGCGAGACGTGGGAGGGCGGGGGAGCGGGCCCCGGTCAGCCCAGTTCGAGCACCCGCACCCCGTACGGCGCGACGACCACGTCCCGTACGGGCTCCCCGCTCTCCAGATCGCGGAGTTCACCGTCGGCGTCGGGGCGTACGGTCAGCTCCTCGTCCGCCTGGCTCACCAGCCAGACGAACCGCTTCCCGTCCTCCCGCACCAGCGTGTCCGCCGCGACGTACGGCGTGTCGACGGTCACCGGCCGCGCCGCGCCCGCGATCCGCGCGAGCGCCGCGTACAGCCGGTGGGTCTCCTCCGGGTTGACCCGGGAGGTGCGGGCCGCCATGTGCTCCAGCGGATACGTCGCCAGGACCGTACGGCCCCGGCCCGTCTCGTACGTCAGCAGCGCGGGGCGGCCGTGCGCGTCGGTGGCGACGACGCGCGCCCCGGCCGGGACGACCGGCAGGTAGGCGCGGCTGTCCTCGTTCCCCGCGACCGGGAAGCGCAGCGTCTCGCCCGCCGCGAGGGAGCCGAAGTCCTCGGTGAACGTCATCTCCAGCACGTCGTCCTCGATGGGCTCGGCCACCCCGTACGAGAGCTGGAGTTCCACCCCGAACAGCCCGTCGAGATCGTGGAACCACGGCCCGCGCGTCGTCGGGTGCTCGCCGGAGCAGAACGACAGGTACACCGTCGCCCCCTCCCGGGCCCGCCGCTCCAGCTCACGCCGGGTGCGCGTGGTCAACTGCCGCGTGGAGGGCAGCAGATACAGCGCCGCGTCGGCGGGCAGCCCGTCCGCCTCCCGGGCGAGCGCGACCGGCAGATCGGCGGCGCGCGCGGCCACGTACCCCTGGTGCAGCGAGGTGAAGATCAGCGGGCGGTCGGCGGGCCTGCTGTAGGGGTAGCCGCGCTCCAGGAACGCGGGCACCACCAGCGCCGCGTCGGCGTCGGTACGGCGGCAGCGCGCGAAGTCGACGCGCTCCAGCACCCGCGCGAAGGCGGCCAGTTCGCGCAGCGGCTCCTTCGGCCGACCCGCGTGGTCGGTGATGCCGAAGTGCATCTCGAAGGGATGGTGGTCGTAGGGCGAGCGGTCCCACAGGTCGTCGTAGTCCGTGTTGTTCCAGGCGATCCAGCCGGTGGC